>JBARZM010000113.1:0-2868 GCA_049650095.1 Rubrobacteraceae bacterium
AGATAGGCCGCGTTGTAGGCCGCCGAGTAGACGAGCGGGTTCCAGCCTTCCGGGGCGTAAGACGCGAAGAAAACCACGCCCGAGACGAAGTGGGCCACGAAGCGGGCCAGAACGGCGACGATCGTTCCTAAAACGGCCCCACGGACCGTTGGGTCAAAGAGTCCGGCGAGGCCCAGGGCGGCGAACGGCAGCGGGTAATCGAAGAGCACCTGGATCGGGTGCAGGATGACCGGGCTTATAGCCAGGTTGAGCAACCCGTAGGCCGCCCCGGCGAGCAGGCCTACTTTCCATCCCTGCCGGAGAGCCAGCAGTATCAGGGGGACCATTTCGAGGGAGACCGAGCCGCCGAGCGGCATGCGGAAGATCGTGATCAGACCAAAAACAAACGCCAGCGCAACCGCGAGCGCCGCTTCGGTGAGTACCCTGGTGTCCTTAAAAGCGTTCAACGCATCCCCTTTCGGTATCCCGGGGGTGCGCCGACAAGACTCTTGATCTCCCTTCGCCGGTACTAACCGGATCAGGTTCAGCGGGTCGGTGTCCGGCTACGCAGTTGCGTGCCTCGCACCCTCTCAGCCTCTCGGCTCCCCGGTTCTTTTTCCGTGCCGTCTAGTGTACCTGACCTCCGCCCGGCGTGCCGTCCGGCGTGCCGTCCGGCGCGAAGCTTCTCTCTATGAGCAGGCCCAGCGCCGTAGGCGCGTCGGCGATGCCGCCGGCCAGTACGAGCCTCAAAGCCTCCTCGAACGGGAGATTCACGACCTCTATGAACTCCGTCGGCTCCGGCCGCGCCCCGCCGGGGTCCTTTACGGCCCGGCACCGGAAGATATGGCAAAGCTCGGTGCTCCGTCCGGTGCTCGTGTAAACCGAGACCAGATGCTCCAGCCCTTCCGCCCGGTACCCGGTCTCCTCCAGCAACTCCCGTTTGGCGGACACCCGCGGATTCTCGCCGCCGTCCACCCCGCCACTCGGCAGCTCTAGCGTGAAGTCGCCGAGCGGCTGTCGCCACTGGCGGACGAAAACGACGTCGCCGTCTTCGGTGACCGGCACGACCGCCGCGAACCCGCCGCTCTCCAGAACACCGTACTCGATGTTCGCGCCGTCGGGCAACTCCACCTCGTCCACCCGGAAGGCGCACCACGGGTTGCGAAAAAGATAATCCCGCCCGAGCGTTCGCCAGCTTCCGTCTTCCATAAGGGTCTAAGTTTAGCCCGGAGATGTGGCACAAAAAAGGGAGTGACCGGAGTCCCTCCCTCTTCTGCTCGTATGTTGCCCGGGGCTACTCGAAGTAGTCGGCGGCCTTTGCGGTGTAGGCTTCCTGATCCTCGGGGACTTCGTCCTCCGGGTAGATCGCCTCTACCGGACACTCTGGCTCGCAGGCCCCGCAGTCGATGCACTCCTCCGGGTTGATCATGAAATGATCCCCCGCGTCGTAGATGCAGTCTACCGGGCAGACCTCGACACAACTCTGGTCTTTCGTGCCGATGCAAGGCTCCGTAATAACGTAGGTCATCTGTTCTCCTCTCGAACTCGTTGCTAACTAAATAGCTTTATACCAGCCCCCCAGGGCCCTAACTATCCGCCGTTGACCGCCATCATCCCCGCGCATGACCGCAGTCATGCTTGCATGTGACACAGATCAAAAACAGCTCTTGCTGCGAGTCGTTCTCAGGTACGGGCCCGCAACTCGGCGGGTTTGACGATGGTGATGGCCTTACTATCGAGGTCGAGGATGCCGTCGCGGGCGAGGCGGGAGAGGGCCCGGGAGAGGGCTTCGCGGGAGATGCCGGTGGCCTCGGCCATCTCCTGGCGGGAGAGCGAGGGCTCGAAGACCACGCCGGTCCGGGTAACGCGGCCCTCTTCGGTGGCGAGGTCCAGGAGCATCCGGGCGACGCGTTGGGGGGCGCTGTGGAAGACGAGGTCTCCCACGAGGTCTTCGAGCTCGCGGGTACGGGCGGCCAGGTTGCGGGCCAGGCGGACGGCACCCTCCGGGAAACGGCCCATTATCTCCAGCAGGTCGTCGCGGAACACGGCGTAGAGCACGCAGTCGGTGAGGGCCGCGGCCCCCTGGCTCTGGGGCCGGCCTTCGAGCGCGGAGGCGAGCCCGAGCACCGAGCCGTCGCCGACGACGCCCAGGATCTGGTCGCGGGCCTTCGCCCCACCGGAGGATCGGTAGAGTTTGACCCGGCCATCGCGCATGAAATACACGGCCCCGGAGGGCTCTCCCTCCCGGTAGAGGGTGGTGCCCCCGCCTATCTCTAACACGGCGGCAGAGATCGAAAGCGCCTGAAAAAAGTCCTCCTCCAACCCTTCGAGGAACTCGAACTCCCGCAAGCCTTCGAGCTTGGCCAGGTGCTCGACGGCCCGGCAGCGCGCCCCTGGAAGCCGCGCCCAAGAGGGGGGCGCGTTCTCACCGTACATGCTTGAAATCCCGCCTCGTATACATTCTCTCTTTATACGCTACCAGGCCACCGTTTGCAGAAGATGCGGGTGGCTTCGGGGCGATTCTTCAAAACAAAGGCTGGTAAGCTGACCTCTGATAGACCAAACATACGAAGGAGTCTGCGTGATGGACGGAAAAGTAGTCCTCGTAACCGGCGCGAGCCAGGGTCTCGGGAAAGCGCTCGCGCTTGCCTATGCCGGAGAGGGAGCGAAGGTCGTCGTGAATTCCCGGAGTGAAGACTCGATTAGTCCCGTCGCCGAGGAGCTCGAGAACGGGGGCGCGGAAGTCCTCGCCGTCGCGGCGGACGTATCGGACGGCGGTGACGCGCGGCGGCTGGTGGAAGCGGCGGTCGAGGAGTTCGGCGGGATAGACGTGCTGGTGAACAACGCCGGGGTTCTGGGGCCGAGGGTCGCCATAGAAGAGTTCCCCGA
>JBARZM010000114.1:0-18202 GCA_049650095.1 Rubrobacteraceae bacterium
TTTTGCGGCGCGTTGGTTTCCACCTCCGGGCCCTCCACGACGTAGATCCCATCGAGAAGCCGCCCAACGGCCTCCTCGTAAGCCTTGTCCACGACCTCGAGGCACTCCACGAGTGGTTTGCCCGGCGGCGATCCGTGGGCCTCCAACTCGCCGGCATCGAGGCGTAGCGCGACCCGTTCCGTACCGGATAGCAGTCCGATGCCCTCGGCCAAATCTCGCGCCAAAACCCCCGCCCCGGAATCTCCGAGCGCCGCCTCGACGGCGGTCTCGAATCCAGGCCGGGCCCTTATGACCTCGTGCAACCGAAGGACCTGACCGTCACTCTCCTCGGTTCTTCGCAAATCGTCTATCTTAGACCGGCAGCGGGCTATTACTGCGTCTAGCGTCCCGCGGCGACGGCTTATCTCCGAGGTATGCTCTTGTAGTTCACCCCGCCGCTCTCTCAAGTTCTTTCGCAGGATGCCCGGGCCGGCGTCCGTCCTCGTCTCAGAGACGTTTTTGACCTTCTCTACCAGCTTCGCGAGGTCTTCGATCTGGCTTTCTTCGAGAGCAGCTTCAGGGAGTTCCCGCTGGTCCTGGCGGGCGCGGAGTTTTTCCAGGCGGAGGTAGAGGCGGCGCTGCCGGCCCTCGGCATCGGAATGCTCCCTTCGGGCCTGCTCGCTCTCTTTCTGCAACGCGGAGAGTCGGGATCTACTCTCTGAGTGGTCCTCGCTTAGCGATGCAGCCTCGCGCTCCAACCCCTCTAAAGCCCGCGATATCTTCTGGCCCTCCTCCTGAAGGCGGGATAGTAGTTTGGACCGTTCTCCCTCACTCCCCCGCTGGTTCTCCAGGCGGAACAAAGCCCGGTCGGCGCGCGCCGCGCCGGCCTGGAGCATCTCGGAGAGGTCTTCCAGGCCCTCCAGCGTGCGCTCCAAATTCCGCAAGTCGGCCTCTATTTTCCGGACCTCCGGTTCCACTTCGGCTTCTTGGCGGCGCAACTCCGACTCTTTTACCGCGAGCGCGGAGACTGAATCTTCACCTTCTTTTAGCCGCCGGCGCCGGTCTTCGAGCCCTTTCGTTACCACCCGGTAGAGGTGTGCGAGGGAAAGTTTTCGGTAGCGGGCTTCGAGTTCCCGGTACTCGCGGGCGGCGGCGGCTTCGCGTTCTATGCGTTGTAGCTGGTCGGCGAGTTCCGTTTCGAGTTGACGACTCTTTTCGAGCTGGGTGTCGGCCCTTTCCAGGCGCCGGCTCGCGGCGAGTCGGCGTCTCCGGTAAACACCGAGGCCGGCGGCTTCTTCCAGGGCGAGCCGGCAGGCGGCGGCCCCACCCGCGACGATGGCGTCCACGGCCCCCTGGCGCAGGATGCTGTGCCGGCCAAGACCGGCCTCGCCGGCTATCGCCCGCACATCCGCGAGCCGGGCCCGGGAGCCGTTTATCCTGTAGTCGGCGTCTCCGCCGCGAGAGATGCGGCGGTAGACAGATACTTCGGAATAAGGCAATGATATGGCCCCGGCCGCGTTATCGAAGACCAGCGTAACCTCGGCCGCCGCGGACGCGGGCAGGCTCTCGGAACCCGAGAAGATCAAATCTCCCATACTGCCCGCCCGGAGCAAACCGGGACTCTGCTCCCCAAGCGCGAATAAAACCGCGTCCGTGACGTTGCTCTTGCCGGAACCGTTCGGCCCGACGACCGCCGTAATGCCACCTTCGAGCGGCATCCGCACCGGCCGGGCGAAAGTCTTGAAGCCTTTGATGTAGACCGCCGACAGCACTACTTCGGCATTCTACGCAAATGGCCGCCGTCTATCAGGTTCCGGCTTTCCGAGCCTCACCGGAAAACCCTGCATAAGGGCCACCGCGGGCCTGTCGGATAAGGGGCGAAGTCTCGTGCTCAAGCCCCTACGTGTACCTCTACGGGCGAACGAGGTACGGGACGGACGCCCAGGATCTCTAGCCCGGCGCGGGCCGCGGACTGCTCACTCTCTTTTATGGAATTGCCCTCTCCACTGGCGACCGCGCCGCCGTCTACCGCCACCTCGGAGACGAAGCTCGGCTGATGGGCCGGCCCCTGCTTTGAAAGCACCCGGTAGGTCGGACGCAGGCCATCAGCCTGAAGCGTTTCCTGCAGGAGCGTCTTCCAATCCCGGAGCTCGTCGGTATCCACTTCGGAGGGATTGAAGATTTCGTCTATCGTCCGGCAGACGAGCTCCCGGTCTATCAGGTAAGCCGCCCCGATTATCGCCTCGACCGTATCCGCGATGACCGAGTCGTTTATGACGGAGCTTTCGATCATGTCTTCCAAACCTTCTTCGCGCCCGACGGTCGCCAAAAAAGACTTTCGGACCAGGTGCGCCCTAATGCGTGTTAGGTCTCCCTCCAGAAGCTCCGGGTAGCCGTGGAAAACGAGATCCGTGACCCGGTTATTGAGAACCGAGTCTCCGAGGAACTCCAGCCGGCCGTTCGACTCGTACGGATCGGCGACGCTGGGGTGGGTAAGAGCCCTCCGGTGCAGCGGCTCCGGTAAAATCGTTATGAGATCCTTTATAGACATCTCGTATCGCTTTATTCTACACTCGTAAACGCCACCACGACGTTGTGTCCGCCGAATCCCATCGAGTTCGAGATCGCGGCCTTCAGGTCCGGCGTTTCGCGCGGCTCGTCTTTCACGTAGTCGAGCGGCTCGCAATCCTCGGCGAGCTCTTCGAGGTTTATAGTCGGCGGCACGACTTTGTTCTTGAGGGCGAGGGCGCACATGATCCCCTCGGTCGCGCCTACCGCGCCGAAGGAGTGTCCGGTCATGGACTTCGTCGCCGACACCGCAACGTGCGGCATTACCCGCGAGATGGCTTTGGTCTCCGGGGCGTCTCCCGTCGGGGTAGATGTGGCGTGGGCGTTTACGTGCCCAACATCCTCAGCGCTTACGCCCGAGTCTTCGAGCGCCAGGTGTATGGCCCGCTCGACGCCGCGTCCTTCCTGGTCCGGGGCGGTGACGTGATATGCGTCGGTCGAACGTCCGTACCCCGCGACGGCGGCTATCGGCTCCGCGCCTCGTCGTTCGGCGTGTTCGGGGCTTTCGAGGACGACCGCGCCGGCCCCCTCACTCATGGCGAAACCGTCGCGTCCGGCATCGAACGGCCGGCTCGCCCGGTGGGGCTCGTCGTTACGGGTCGAGATGGCGCGTATGGCGCAGAAACCGGCCATCGAGAGCGGGGTGATCGGGGCTTCCGCGGAACCTGCTATGACCACGTCGGCGTCGCCGCGCCGGATCAACTCCAGCCCCTCTGCCATAGCCTCGCCGCCCGTGGCGCACGCCAAGACCGGGACCTGCGTCGGCCCCGTGGCCCCAAGCATGATGGCAAGCTGGCCGGCGGCCATGTTCGGCACCATCATCGTTATGAGAA
The DNA here is from genome assembly GCA_049650095.1 of Rubrobacteraceae bacterium. Classification (GTDB taxonomy): domain Bacteria; phylum Actinomycetota; class Rubrobacteria; order Rubrobacterales; family Rubrobacteraceae; genus SIRX01. Next base: position 3,381 of record JBARZM010000114.1, read on the forward strand.
ACGGGCTGACCCGGTTGGGGCCCCGCTCGTGGAGCACTTTGTATTCCCGCTCCCAGGTTGAAAGCCCGCCGATACCGCTACCGATAACGATGGCTACCCTTTCGGGCCTCTCTTGCACCACGTCCATAATGCCGGCGTTCTCGGCGGCTTGGATGCCGGCCGCCACGCCGAACTGGGCGAAGCGGTCCATCCGCCGGGCTTCTTTCTTCGACATAAAGTCCGTCGGGTCGAAGTCCGAGCATTCGCCCGCGATGTGCGATGGATACGGGGACGGGTCGAAGAGTGTTATCTCACCGATCCCGCTCTTGCCGTGAAGCGCGGCATCCCAGAAATTCTCGACGCCGGTGCCTATAGGCGTTACGGCGCCGGCGCCCGTGATCAGGGCGTGGCCCTTGCCGTTCGGGTTATCTCTCTGCGACTCCGTCACTAGGACTGATGCTCCGAGACGTAATCCACCGCCTCCTCGACCGTGGTGATCTTCTCGGCCTCTTCGTCCGGAATCTCCATGCCGAACTGCTCTTCGAGCTCCATGATCAGCTCCACGAGGTCGAGGGAGTCAGCCTCCAGATCCTGACGAAACGAGGACTCGGGGGTTACGTCCCCCTCGTCAACGCCCAGACGATCGGCGGTTATCTCCTTGATCTTCTCTAGTATCTCTTCTCTCTCCATGTCATTCTCCTCTCTAATCTCTCCAGCTCCTCCGAAGTTATCCTACCGGAGATAGCGCGTAGTGTAACCTAAATTTCCTCGCCTCACGACGCTACTGCATTACCATCCCACCGTCTACAGCGATGGTCTGGCCCGTAACGTAACCCGCGCCCTCGCCGGCCAGAAAAGCGACGACTTCGGCGATCTCCTCGGGCTCCCCGATCCTGCCGGCCGGGGTCTGGGCCCGTATCTGGTCTTTGACCTCTTCGGGCAACCCGCCGGTCAACTCGGTCTCGACGTAACCGGGCGCGACGGCGTTTACCGTGATCCCCCGCGGCGCGACTTCCCGCGCAACGCTTTTGGTCAGCCCTATTATCCCGGCTTTCGAGGCCGCGTAGTTCGCCTGGCCGGCGTTTCCTATGAGCCCTACCACGGAGCTAACGTTGACGATTCGCCCCCAACGCGCCCGAACCATTCCCCGCAGAACGGCCCGGGTACAGAGGTAGGTACCCTTCAGGTTGGTCTGGATCACATCGTCGAATTCGTCTTCTTTCATGCGGAGCATTATGTTGTCCCGCGTCACCCCGGCGTTGTTGACGAGTATGTCCACCCCGCCGAAAGACTCCCCGACGGCCTCGAAGAGGGCTTTTACGTCATCGGAGGAGGCGACGTCGCCTTTGAAGGTTTCGCACTCCGCGCCCGCATCCCGGATCAGGCCGGCGGTCTTCCCGGCTTCTTCCTCGTTTGAGCGGTAGGAGATGGCGACTTTCGCGCCTTCGTTCGCCAACCGGACGGCTATGGCCCGTCCTATGCCGCGGCCTCCGCCGGTGACTACCGCAACCCTCCCTTCGTTGATCATCACGCCTCCCTATCGGCGAACGCGAACATGAGGTCCGCCTCGCAGGCTTTTTCTCCATCCACGGTGGCACGACCTTTGCCGCGCCCGATCCGACCCTTCAGCCGCTCTATCTCGACCTCCATCGTCAGTACGTCGCCCGGGATAACCTGCCGGCGAAACCGCACTTTGTCTATCCCGGCGAAGAGCGCGAGCTTGTCCCGGTACTCCTCGTTCACCATCACGCCAACCGCCCCAACCTGCGCCATCGCCTCGACGATCAAAACGCCCGGCATTACGGGATAGTCCGGGAAATGCCCCTGAAAGAACGGCTCGTTCTGGGTGACGTTCTTTATACCCACGGCCCGCACGCCAGGCTCAAGTTCTTCTATGCGGTCTACGAGCAGGAACGGATACCGGTGGGGTATGAGATCCCGGATCTCCGCTGGCCCGAGCTTCACGCCAGCGCCTCTTTCGCGGTCCGGCCTTCGAGTTCGATGTCCTTGAAGTCTCGTAGCATCCTGGTCAACGTACCGTCGTCTCCGGCTTCGATCACTTCCCCAACCTCCATATCGACTAAACGCCCGATCACCGCCACCCACCGGACCGGCGAGAGCATCTGCCTCTGCAACGCGGTCCGAACATCGTCGGCGGTTTCGAGTATCCCCCCGTCCATCGCGGAGACCATCGGCACCTCCGGCTCCTCGAACTCGGTCTCCGCCAACATCAACTCCATCCCGGCCGCGGCCTCGACCATCAACGGCGAATGGAACGCCCCAGCGACTTTGAGCGCCCGGCTCTTTCCGCCGACCCCGCTAGCGACCGCCTCCATCGCCGCCTCCTCGCCCGAGATAACGGTCTGACGCGGGGTGTTGAAGTTCGCCGCGACGACGACCCCGTCTTGCTCCCGAACCGCCTGCTCCACTTCCCGGGGGTCCGCGCCGATCAAAGCGATCATCCCACCAGGGTTCGTTTGGGAAGCCTCGTTCATGAGCCGGTCTCTTTCGGCCACGAGCCGGACGCCGTCTTCGAGGCCCAAGCTGCCGGCCGCGCAAGCAGCGGCGTACTCCCCGAGAGAATGCCCGGCCACGAAGTCAGGCGTCATCCCGGTCTCTCGAAGCTCTCCGTACAACTCCGCCGAACGCGCAAAGACCGAGAGCTGATAGGGCACCTCTTCGTCCCCCACAACCCTCCGTACCGCATCCCGAACCACCCCGGAGACCTCGCCTCCGGCCGTGCCCTGCCCCGGGAAAACTACCGCCCTCCGCAAACTAAACTCCCCCCTAAATCTTGTACAAATTAGCCGCCCAAGCCAGCCCGAAGCCAAACCCAACGGTGATGACGTACTTTCCAGGCTCGAACGTATCGTAGATATCCGGGTAGGCAAGCGGTATGCTCGCCGCCGACGTATTCCCGAAACGATCCAGGTTCACCACGATAGTCCCCTCCGGTACATCCAACTTTCTCGCCGCCGCGTGTATTATGCGTGCATTTGCCTGGTGCGGGATGATGTATTGCACCTCGTCGAGCGATATACCGTTTCGGGCCACGAGCTTCTCCACCATCTCTGGAAAGACCTTGACGGCGAATTTAAAGACTTCGCGGCCGTTCTGAAAGAGCTTGTGGTGGTCGCCCGGATGCCCGGCCCGGCCCAGCTTCGCGCCCTTGCCATCGGCCCCGAGGATATGATCCACGAATCCCGACGAGCCGTCGCCCCGCTCCAGCACCATGGCCCCGGCCCCGTCGGCGAACAAGACGGCTGTAGAGCGGTCGTTTTCGTCCACGATCGTGGTCATCGCGTCGGCGCCGATCAGCAGTACCCGTTCGGCGGTGCCGGCCGATAGCATCGAACCGGCGACCGAGGCGCCGTAGGCGAACCCGGCACAGGCGGCGGCGACGTCCATGGCCCCGATGCCGGTGGCCCCTATCTCTTCCCCCACGAGACACGCCACCGAAGGCATGGACTCCGGTCCGGTGGAAGTGGCGCAGACGATAAGGTCGATCGAACTACCGTCTATCCCAGCGTGGTCGAGGGCTTCCCGGGCCGCGGCGGTGGCGAGCGTAACGCAGTCTTCCCCTTCGCCGACGAACCGGCGCTCCTTTATGCCGGTGCGGCTAGAGATCCAGTCGTCGCTAGTATCCAGCGTGCGTTCCAGATCCTGGTTCGTCATGACGCGATTGCCCAGGGCCCGTCCGACACCAACTATCTCGCCGAATGGCGTGCCGCTCACTTCGTTCCTTTCGTGGCCCCGGCGCCTTCGCTGGCTAAGGCTTCTTCGAGGTCTTTAGAAAGCCCGGAGCCGGTCCGAACTATTCCCAGCAGGGCATTCTCCACCCCCCGGGCCTCGGAGTTACCGTGGCCGATCACCACGGTCCCCTTCACGCCGAGCAAGAAAGACCCACCGTAGTTCTCCGGGTCTACTTGATCCCTGACGGATACGAGCCGCGGACGGAGTACACCGGCGGCGAGCTTATTGATGGCGCCGTCGGTGACGGCTGTGCGGACCATTCCGAGTATCTCCCGCGCCACGCCTTCAGCGGTTTTTAGGAGAACGTTCCCGGTAAAACCATCGGTAACGAGTACGTCGGCCTTCCCGGACCCGAGATCCCGCCCTTCGAGGTTTCCAACAAACCGCAGCTTCTTCGAATCTTGCAACAAAGCGTAGGCCTCTTTCGACAGGTCGTTGCCCTTTCCGGGTTCCTCACCGACGTTGACCAGAGCCACACGCGCTTTACCCTCCAGGCCAAAGTATCTCTCAGCGAACATACTGCCAAGGATAGCGAAATTCAGGAGATCCTGCGGCCGGCAAGAGATGGTGGCCCCCGCGTCGAGTAGCAAAACCGGGGAGTTCAACGGCAACACCGTAGCGATAGCCGGGCGCCGGCAGTTATCCAACCGGCCGATCCCCATCAAGGCCGCCGCAACCGTGGCGCCGGTATTCCCGGCCGAAAACAGGGCGTCGGCCTCGCCGGACCGCACCAGCTTCGCGCAGACCGCCACGCTAACGCCGGGCCTGGATCTCAGAGCAGTAGCGGGATCCTCGTCCATCCCGACGACGTCGCCGGCTTCGCGGGTAGAAAGGTTCTCCGGAAATTTTTCATCCGGAGTGTCCTCGCCGGTCGTCGGGTTTACAGCTCGTTCATCACCGACGAGGACAAATTCATGTTCGGGAAGTTTTCGGGCTGTCGCAAGCGTCCCGGCGACGATCTCTTCCGGCGCGTTGTCGCCGCCGAGGGCGTCTACCGCGATGCGCATTTTGGGCTTGTTCCGGGTGGTTTTTCCGGGTGCTCTACTCGACCGCTTCGACCGCGACCACGTTGCGTCCCTTGTAGGAGCCACACTCGGGACAGACCCTATGGGGCATACGCTGGGCCCCACAGTTGGGACAAGCCACGAGGTTCGGGCCCCGCAGGGCGTGGTGCGAGCGCCGCAGGTTTCTCCGGGCTTTGGCCGTCTTCTTCTTTGGTACTGCCATTTTCTTACCTCCTGTTATTGGTTGTTTCTAAAGCTATGGGGGTTGTTAAAAGCCCGAGGCGAACAAGTCATCCAGGCCACGCCACCGCGGGTCTATCTCGTCCTCGCCGGACTCGGGCGCGACCGGCTCGGTGCCCGGGGCGCACGCCTTCATCGGCGTCTCGCTCGGCAAGGCCTCCCGGGTGTACCGCGCGAGGTCCAAAGTCCAGTCCTCGATCGAGAGGTTCGGATCGTCGGGACCCGCGAGGAACTCGGATTCTACTAGCTCCAGGTCCAAGTCCAAGGGCTCGAGGGTACGGTCACAGGTCGTCGCGACTTTTACCCGGACGATCAAGTCAAGGTACAGGCCGTCCGAGAGCCGGGTTACGCCTACCGTGGCTTGGGCGCCGGATACCTCATGATGACGGCCGTAGAGGTCGTAGTCCGGCACCTCGAAGCTCGTTTCGTATTCGCGCCGGTCACCAATTTCAGCGTTGGGACGCTTTAGGTTGATCGTGTTGCTCACGTTGGCCATGCGGTTATTCTACTCTTCCTGGACGCCTTGCAACTGAGTGCGACCCCGCTGAACCGCTTCCAGGAGCCGTCCAAGGTTCTCTTCGAGGCTGGCGAGCACGTCGTCGGCGTAATCTTCGGCGCCCAGACGAATCTCCCGTTCCCGCCGGCGGGCGTCTTCCATGATCTCCGTGCCCCGCTGCTCGGCCCGCTTGAGAATCTCCTCGTCGGAGGTCATTTTGTCGGCCTCTTCCTGGGCTTGCTTCACGACGCGATCACTCTCACTCCGGGCCTCGTCCAGCATGGCCTGACGCTCCTTGACGATCCAACGCGCCTGCTTGAGCTCTTCGGGGATCGTCTGCCGCATCTGGTCTATCACGTCGAAGGCCGCGTCCCGGTCGACCATGGCGGTATTGCCGAAACCGGGGAAGCTCCGGGCTTCCTCTACCAATTCTTCGAGCCTGTCTATCAAAACCAGTACGTCCATAGAAACCTAGCCTTTGCTTTTCGTCTCGTCCCGGCCCTCGCCGGAGTACTTCTCCCTCACGGTCTGAAGGATCGACTCGGGGACCAAGCCCCGAACCTCACCCCCGAGGCCCGCTATTTCGCGTACCGCGCTCGACGAGAGGAAGCTGTGCTCCGCCGCCGACATTATGAAGACCGTCTCTAGCTCAGGATACAGCGTCCGGTTGAGCTGTGCCTGTTCGAATTCGGACTCGAAGTCCGAAACCGCCCGCAAACCTTTTACTATCGCCCGGGCTCCTTGTTCCCTGGCAAAGTCTACCAGAAGGCCGCTCATCACCTCCACCGACACGTTCTCCAGGTCGCCGGTTACTTTTTCTATCAGGCTCGCCCTCCCCGAAGCCGGAAGACCCGGACTTTTTCGCAGGTTGCTGCCGACGGCCACGACGACGTGGTCGAATATACGGGCCGAACGCCGGATGATATCCAGGTGGCCCGCCGTTATCGGGTCGAAACTTCCGGGACAAACTGCGATTCTCATAGCAACTCATGCCGCCCAAAGATGGTTACAAACGTACCACCGTAGCGTCGAGTAATCCCCCCCTTGCCGTGTGTACTACCTTCCGGTTCATCCCCACTCTCGACGACGACTTGGCCGTCCGGAGTGAGCAGGGCCGGCGAGCGCGCCAGGGCGTTTTCCGCCGCGGCAGCCGCGATTTTATATGGTGGGTCTAGCAATATCAAACGGAACGAACAACCCTTGTCTCGAAGGGTTTCCAGCGACCGGAGAGAGTCCCCCCGGATGACCTCCGCACCATCTTCGAAACCCGTCCGGCGCAGGTTATCCCGGATCGTGGCCACGGCATTTCCGTCTCTCTCGACGAATACCGCCCGGTCACAGCCCCGGCTCAAGGCCTCGATTCCCAAAGCGCCGGTACCGGCGTAGAGATCCAGCACCGCGCCGCCATCGAAGAACTGCCCCAGCGAGTTGAACAGGCTCTCCCGGACCCGGTCGGAGGTGGGCCGGACGCCGCTGGGAACCGGGGCGAGCCGGACACCGCGGGCCGCGCCGGTGATTATCCTCACTCCCTGAACAACCAATCCACGTCCGCGCCGAGCAATTCTTTTATCTCCCGGCGCAGCGGCCGATGGTCGGGCTTCTTGAGCGTCGGGTCGGCGGCTACGAGCTCGAAGGCTTCTTTGCGGGCCTCGACCAGAATCTCGATGTCCCGCAAGAGCTTGGCGACCTTCAAGTCCGGCATGCCGCTCTGGCGGCTGCCGAAAAGGGTTCCCTCGCCCCGAATCGCCAGGTCCACCTCGGAGAGCTTGAACCCGTCCTGATGCTCGCACAAAGCTTCGAGCCGGCTCCGGGAGTCATCGGTCTTCGGCTCGCCGACGAGGAAACATTTTGGCGGATGGAGTCCCCGGCAGACCCGGCCCCGGAGCTGATGGAGTTGGGATAACCCGAACCTCTCGGCGCCTTCTATGACGATGGCGCTGGCGTTCGGCACGTCCACCCCGACCTCTACGACCACGGTGGCGACCAGCACCTCTATCTCACCGGAGTTGAATTTCGCCATCGCCTCGCGTTTCTCAGCGGCCTTCATCCGGCCGTGCAGGATGCCGACCCGGCGCCCCGGGAAGATCTCCCCGGAGAGCTCTTCGTAGAGTTCCTCGGCCGCCCGTACGTCCTCCAGCGCCTCGGATTCCTCCACGAGCGGGCAGATCACGTACGCCTGCCGACCTGTCTCTAGTTCCGCCCGGACTGCTTCGTACGCCTCTTCGCGCCCGGAGAGGTCCACCAGGCGGGTCTCGACCGGCTTTCGTCCGGGCGGCAACTCGTCGATGACGGAGACTTCGAGGTCCCCGTAGAGCGTCAGCGAGAGCGTCCGGGGTATGGGCGTGGCGGTCATGACCAAGGTGTCCGGGGTCGCTCCTTTTTCTTTGAAGACCGTCCGCTGCCCGACGCCGAAGCGGTGTTGTTCGTCCACGACGACCAGCGAGAGGTCGTCGAACTCGACGCCTTTCTGTATGAGGGCGTGCGTCCCGATCACGACGTGCGCCTCGCCGCTTTTCACCAACTCCAGCGCCGCCCGCCGCCCGGCGGCGTTCTGGGAGCCGGTCAGGAGAACCACGTTTACCGGCAGTTCCGAGAGCGAAGACGAAATTGACAGGTAGTGCTGCTCGGCCAGCACCTCGGTCGGGGCCATGAGCGCGCCCTGCCCCCCGGACTCGACCACCGAGAGCAGGGCCGCCACCGCCACGACGGTCTTTCCGCTACCCACGTCGCCCTGAACGAGCCGGCGCATCGGCTTTTCGGCGCGGAGGTCGGTTAGGATCTCTCCCACCACCCGTTCCTGGGCGCCGGTTAGGCCGAAGGGTAATTTCTTGAGATACGGGTTCAGTAGGTTTCCGGTGCCCCGGTGGCTCCTGCCGGTCTCGGTGAGTTCCAGGGCGGCTTTGCGGGCGGCGAGCCCGGCCTGTATGAGGAAAAGCTCGTGGAATATAAGGCGACGCAACGCCTGCCGGAGGGCTGCCCGGTCCGTCGGGAAGTGAACCTCGCACATCGCGTCGTACAGATTCGGGAGCCCGTGCCGAACCAGTACCTCGGCGGGCAGCGGGTCGAGGACGCGCCCCACGGCGTCGAGGGAGCGGTGGATCAAGGTCCGCATCCTTCTCGCCTGTATGCCTTTATTTACCGGGTAAATGGGCACGAAGCGTCCCGCGTGGGCATTGTCTCCCGTCGAAGAGGGGTCGTCCACGACCTCGATGCTTTTCGCGGCGATCTGTATGCCGTAGCGCCGCTGGACTTCGCCCGAGACGAGGACCATCACGTCCTCCGCGAGCTGGTTCGCCAGCCAGCCCCGGCCCCAGACGGTCGCCGGAATGTATCCCGTGCCGTCGTAGATCTGGACCGCGAATCCCGGCGACCGGCCCCTTACGGGACGACCGACCGGCCGGGTGCTTACCACCCGGCCAACGACCGTCGCCTTCTCGCCAACCCGCAGGTCGGAAATCTTCTTGACGTTGGAGAGGTCTTCGTGTCGTGAGGGGTAGTGGGAGATCATGTCCGCCACCGAAACGACGCCCAGGTCTTTTAGCGAGGCTTCGATCTTGGGTCCGACGCCTGGCAGCTCGGCGACCGGCAGTTTGCGAAGCTCGTCGAGCGTGGTGCGCGGGAGGATTGGTCCGGGGCTCTCCCGGCGGCCGGAGGCGCTCTCCTTATAGGTAGGCCACGCCATAGGCTCCCGGTCCGACGTGGGCCCCGACCACGCCGCCAATCTCCGCCACGGTCGGGTCTTCGACGCCCAACATCTCGCAAAACTCTTTCAGAAGCTCCGGCGCCGCGACGTGCCCGAAGTAGAGTCGCCGGCCATCCTCGACCACGGGCTTCACCTGTTCGGCGACGGCCGCCATCTGCCGGTTGCGGCCCCGGGCCCGTTTGTGGGGTACGACCACGCCGTCTTGTATGCGGAGCACCGGCCGGATGTTCAGCGCCGTGCCGACCAGCCGCTGCGCCCGGCCGATGCGGCCGCTCTTTGCCAGATACTCCAGCGTACCGACCGCGAAGAACGCCTCACAGCCCTGTATCGCCCGCTCGGCGCCCTGCAAAACATCATTAAACGCACCGCCGCCATCCGCAACCCGTAGCGCTTCCTCCAGGATCAACCCGGACCCCATCTCCGCGCTCCGCGTATCCCGAACTTCGACGGGCCGGTCGACGATCTCCGCCGCCGCTACCGCCGAATCGTAGGTGCCGCTCAGCTCCCGGGAGAGCGTCAGAACCAGTACGTCGTCGTAGGCTTCGAGGCTCTCGTAGGCTTCCACGAAAGCCCCCGCCGGAGGCTGCGACGTGGTCGGGAAATCCTCCGCGGCGGCGAGCCGTTTGTAAAACTCCTCGTTGGACATGTCCACTTTGTCCGTATAAGTCTCCTCCGGCCCAAAGTGGAACGTGAGGGGTACCACGCGCAGATCGGGCCTATCGCGAGACCCGTGCCGCAAGCTAGTGGTCGAGTCGGTCACGATGGCGGTCGTCACTCGGCAACCATCTGTATCGGGTACATCGGCTGGCCTCCATCGTGCAACTCTATCTCCACGTCCTCACCGAGGTTGGAGATAGAGTCGGCGATTTGCTGGAGCGTTCCTTCATCGAGGTCCTCGCCCCGGAGCAGCGTGATCATGTCCGCGCCCTCTTCTAGAATGCTCCCGGCGAGCTTTACCGCAGCTTCATCGACGCTATCCTCGACGGCCACGAGACCTCCATCCAGAAGCCCGATGTAAGCCCCTTTGGGCACCTTTCGGCCGTCTATTTTCGCCTTGCGAACGGCCTGCGTAACCTCCCCGCTCTTTATGTCGCCGGAGATCTCGCACATCTCCTCGACGACTTCGTCCGGCTCCCCTTCGGCGTCGAATCCGACCATTACCGCAAGACCGCCGGCTATGCTCGTCGTCGGCACCACGTACGTCCGGACTTCGACCAACTCGCCGACTTGCTCGACCGTGGGGATTATGTTCTTGTTGTTCGGGAGCAGTATCACCGACTCGGCGCCGGTCTGCGTCACCGCTTCGGCGAACTCCGCCGCACTCGGGTTCGCGCCCTGCCCGCCTTCCACGACCAGCGCGCCCATGGACTCGTAGAGCTTCCGGCTACCGGCGCCCCGGCTCGCGGCGACGACCCCGAGGTTCTTCGGCTCCGCCGGTGGACCTCCCCGGCTCCCGGAGCGGCTTTTGACCTGATCCTCCATATCGTCCACCTTTACGCCGGCGAGCCGGCCAAAGCCCGCCGCGTAGGATAAGGCGTCGCCCGGGTCTTGGGTGTGGAGATGCACCTTCACCAGGTCTTCGTCCGGGATCACCAGCACGCTCCGGCCGATAGAGTGGATGTGATCCTCGAACTTTCCGGAGTCTCCCGAGAACTCCGTGACCAGAAACTCGGTGCAATACCCCCAGGCTTCTTCCTCCGCGTGCAGGGCTTCGAGGTCCGGCACGGAATCTTCGGGCTCTTCTTCGACGTCTATCTGCTGACCGCTTACGCAAGCGTAAAGCCCATCCAGAATAACGGCTATCCCCAGGCCGCCGGCGTCCACGACCCCGGCGTCACGCAAGACACCCAACAGTTGGGGGGTCCTTTTCACCGAGGCGTGGGCCTCCAGGGCCGCCGCCTTGACCACCGCCGGGAGGTCCGCACCCTTTTCCAGGGCGGCCTTCGCGGCGTGAGAAGCGTCTTTCACGACCGTCAGCATCGTGCCCTCGACGGGCTCCCGGATAGACGCGTACGCCCGTTCACGGGCCCCATCAAGCGCCTCGGCGAACGCTTCGGCGGTGAGCGAAGCGTTTTTCGCCAGGACCTCCGCCGCGCCCCGAATCATCTGCGAGAGTATGACGCCGGAGTTGCCCCGGGCTCCCATGAGGGCGGCCCGGGCGCCGGCCTTGCTGGCCTGCCGGTGATCTTCGTAGGTCGCGTTGGAGGCTTCTTTCAGTATCGACTCCAGCGTGAGCAGCATGTTGGTGCCGGTATCCCCGTCCGGCACCGGGTAAACGTTGAGGGCGTTGATCCTGGTAGCCTGGGCTTTTAGTGCCGCGTGGGCCGCGGCGACCACGAATGCCATCTTTATCGTCATCTCATCACCCCTCTCAACCGCGCTCGCGGGCGCGCTCCCGTAGACCTGCAACCACGCACTATATATACATCAGGAATCTGGTACAATCTTCGCCCGATGCCCAGAAAGCGGCGCCGCCCGGGGCGGCCCCCACACGGGCTACAAACATTGACCGGTATCCTAGCACAGGAGATTCTCATGGCGAAAGTCTGCTATTCCTGCAATAAAGGCCCCGAATTCGGCAACGCGCGCAGCCACTCCTTGAGGGCTACCCGCCGCCGCTGGAACCCGAACCTGCAGAAGGTCCGCATCCAGGAAGGCGCCTCCGCCAAACGCGTGTGGGTCTGCACTTCCTGCCTCAAAGCCTTCAAGGTGCAGAAGGCGTCCGCAACGACCCGTCCAACCGTGGCCGGAGAGGCTTAAGCCCCCCCGAAACCGGCGGTCGTGTGTGAACGGCCGCCATCACTCTCAACGGGCCGCCGTCCATCCAATCGCGGCAGCAGGTCGGCCATCTCGATCGCTGTAACGGCGGCCTCGAAGCCTTTATTGCCCATCTTGGTCCCCGCCCGCTCTATGGCCTGCTCTATCGTCTCGGTGGTGATGATGCCGAAAACTACCGGCAAGTTCGTCTCCAGCGACACCGAAGCAAGGCCGCTCGTGGCGCTACCCGCCACGTAATCGAAGTGTGCGGTAGAACCCCGGATCACGGCCCCGAGGCAGATCACCGCGTCATAACGTCCGGAGAGCGCCAGGCGCTTGGCCGCCAAGGGGATCTCGAAAGACCCCGGCACCCACGCCACATCCACCGATTCCAGGTCTCCCCCGTGGCGCTCGATGGCGTCGAGCGCGCCGTCGAGCATGGGCTTGACGATAAAATCGTTGAACCTGGCGGCGACCACCCCGAAGGAGCGTCCGGCCGCCGTCAAGTTGCCCTCTACAGAGTTGACCAGATTCTCTCTATCCAATTTTGGCCTCCTCCTAAAAGTTCTCGAAGACGTGGTTTAGCTTCTCGCGCTTTGTCTCCAGGTAACGGTCGTTTACGCCGTTCGGCTCTATTTCGAGCGGCAGCCGTTCAGAGACTTCCAACCCGAAGCCCTGCAGACCGACCATCTTGGAAAGGTTGTTCGTCAGCAGGCGAATGCGGCCGAGCCCAAGTTCTTTGAGGATTTGGGCGCTGAGGCCATAATCCCGGAGGTCGGGCGGGAAACCGAGTTCCTGGTTGGCCTCGACGGTGTCCAGGCCTTCGTCTTGCAGGTGGTAGGCCTTTATCTTGTTCAGGAGTCCTATACCCCGACCTTCCTGCTGCATGTAGACGATAACGCCCTCGCCTTCGGCGGCTATCGCGGCCATGGCCGCTTCTAGCTGGTCGCCGCAGTCGCACCGGAGAGAGTGGAACGCGTCACCGGTGAGACAGGCGGAATGTACCCGCACCAGGACATCCTCTTTGCCCTCCGGCTCGCCCATGACGAGCGCCAGGTGGGTAAGGTCTTCCAGCTCGTTCTCGTACGCCCTCACGCGGAACTCCCCAAACCGGGTGGGTAGGGTGGTCTCCACGGCGAATTCGACCGACTTCTCGTACGTGCGACGGTATTCGATGATCTGCTCTACGGTGACCATCTTTATGTCGTGCTTTTCGCAGAACTTCTCGAAATCCGGGACGCGGGCCATAGTGCCGTCATCGTTCATTACCTCGCAGATCACCCCCGCGGGCTTCAAACCGGCCAACCGGGAGAGGTCCACCGCCGCCTCTGTCTGGCCCGCCCGCTGCAACACGCCGCCAGGCTTGGCTTTTAGCGGAAAGACGTGCCCGGGCATTACCAAATCCTCCGGGCCGGTCGCGTCATCGACCGTCATCCGGCTGGTATAGGCCCGGTCGGCGGCGGATATTCCTGTGGTAACGCCTTCTTTGGCTTCGATAGAGACCGTGAAGGCCGTCTCGTTCTGGGCCGAGTTGTGCTGGCTCATCGGGGGAATTTCGAGCCGCTCCACTATATCCTCGTGCAGCGGCAGGCAGATCAAACCCTTACCATGCGTTGCCATGAAGTTGATATCGTCTGCGGTTACGAGCTCCGCGGCCATGGTCAGGTCGCCCTCGTTCTCACGGTCTTCGTCATCGCACACGATGACCATCTTCCCGTTTCGTATGTCTTCTATAATTTCTTCAACCGGACTAAACGGCATCTTCCATGCTCCTCTCGAAGTTTTCATTGCTACTGATTCGCGGTCCTAACAGCCGCTCTACGTACTTGCCTATTACGTCGGCCTCCAGGTTGACGGCATCTCCTATCTCTGACGTTTGGAGGTTCGTGGCGGCGCGGGTCTGCGGCAGGATCGAGACGGTAAACGAACTATCGTCCACCTCGACGACGGTCAGGCTTATGCCGTCCACACAGATGCTGCCCTTCTCGACGGTATACCGGAGGACCGACGGGGGCGCCGTAAATTTCCAAAGCTCCGCGCCACCTTCCTCCTCGACCTCCAGGACCCGGCCGACGCCGTCAACGTGTCCCTGCACTATATGCCCGCCGAAACGACTCTCTACGCCCATGGCCCGTTCGAGGTTCACGAGGCTGCCTTCAGTAAGCCCGCCCAAAGCGGTGCGCCGGAGGGTCTCCGGCATCGCGTAGAACACTAGGTCTTGGGCCTCGGTCTCGTTTACAGTAAGGCACACGCCGTTGACCGAGACGGAATCCCCGGCCCCCACGCCCCGGGATACGTCCCCGGCGGAGATCCTTAGCCGGGACATACCGCCATCTTCCAGACCCACGACCCTTCCGGTAACCTCAACCAGCCCGGTGAACACGGTCCTCCTCAACAATCTTTCGCGGGTAGAGCGTTATCGCCACGTCGTCTTCTAGCTGCTCCACGTTCGATACGCTAAATTGGAGCGCGTCCGCCATCCGGCCCAAATGCAGTTTTCCTACCATCGGGACGCCTTCACAGCCCATGACCTTCGGCGCGTAGAACACGGTGGCCTTGTCGACCAATCCCCACTCCAGAAACCGCCCCGCCGTATACCCTCCGCCCTCGACGAGTACGCCGCGAACGCCCCGCCGCCAGAGTTCTTCGAGGACGAGCCGGAGGTCCAGGTCGTTCTCGGTTTCTTCGACCGGCACGATGCGGAGGCCGGTCTCCTCCAGCTCCCTGGCCTTCGCCTCGTCATGGTCTCGCTTAGTAAAGACCAGGACCGGTGTTTCGCGCGCGGTTTGGGTGAGCCGACCATCGGCAGCGATGGTCAGGTTGGGGTCCAGGACTACACGGTAGACCTGGGGCGGCTCTTCGGGGAGATCGCGTACGGTGAGAGTGGGGT
>JBARZM010000115.1:0-62935 GCA_049650095.1 Rubrobacteraceae bacterium
GCCCCGACCTCCAGCCGACCTTTCCCGGAGAACCCAAAGCGGTCCGCCACCTTCCCCGAGAGCAGCCCGGCGAGCTTCTCCAGCGGCAGCCCGCGACCATGAAACCCTTCGTCCAGCATGACGTTAAGCAGGGACTGACAGCCAGCTATACCACCCCAGGCCCGGAACATGTCGTCGCCGACCTTCATGTCCGGCGGACAAGGCGAGTGGTCAGAGGTGACGAACTCGACGTTGTCCTCGTGAACATGCTCCCAGAGAGATTCGAGGTCCTCCTGCGGCCTCAGCGGTGGGGCGCACTTGGCTACAGCCCCGAGCACCCCGGCGTCCTCCTCGGTCAGGACCAGGTAGTGGGCGCAGGTCTCGCAGGTTACGTCCACCCCCCGCTTTCGAGCGGCCGCCACCCGTGCAACGCCCCGGCCGGTGCTTACGTGGACTACGTGCAGTGAGCAGCCGGTTTCTTCGGCGAAGAGAATGGCCCGTTCGATCGCCTCAAGCTCCGCGAATACCGGACGCGAATCCAGATAGTCGCGCATCGTGGTTCGGAGGGTTCCTACTCGCCGGCGTCCTAACTCATCCGTGATTTCTTTGTTCTCCGCGTGGACCAGAACCGGCAGCCCTAGCTCCGCCGCCTTCTCCATCCCCTCGTAGAGCGCGAGGTCGTCTGCGGGCTGGAAGTCTATGGTTCCGGTGGTGGACATAAAAGCCTTGAAACCGGAAACGCCACGCTCAGCCAGTTCCTCCATATGCTCCAGGTTGCCGGGCACGAGTCCTCCGTAGAACGCGAAGTCCACCACCGAAGACGCTCGCGCGAGGGCGATCTTCTCGTCAAAGCTCTTGGCGTCGTTGGTCGGCGGGTATGCGTTTAGGGGCATCTCTACGAACGCCGTCATGCCGCCCGCCGCAAGAGACCGGGAGCCGGTAGCGAAGCCTTCCCAGTGCGTGCGTCCGGGCTCGTTGAAGTGGACGTGGGCGTCTATTGCTCCCGGAAGGACGCGGAGGCCGCGGGCGTCTATCTCTTCGTCAGCCGGGCCTTCCAGTTCAGGCTCTATGGCGGCGATCTTTCCGTCCGAGACGGCGAGGTCGGCCTCACCGACCCCGACTACGGCGCCGCCCCGGACGATCAGGTCGTAAGTGCTCACGAGCTACTCCTCCTGCGATCCGGGCATTACGACTGTCCTTTGGCGTTTGGCTACGAACCAGTACACGGCCCCAGCGATGCCGGCCCCGATAAACCAGGAGAAAGGTGCGACGTCGCCGAAGAAGGGGACCAGCGCGAAGATCAGGGCGATGATCGAGGCGGGCACGAAGGCGTAGAGGGCGTCGGGGTTCCATCCCCGCTGGTACCAGTACGGTTCGTCGGGTCCCTCCCGGAAGAGCGCATGGACCTGTATGCGTCCCTTCTTCACCAGGTAGTAATCGACGACGATGACCCCGAAGATCGGGCCTAGCAGCGCTCCGAGGCCGCCCAGGAAGTAGTTGATGGCTACGGGGCTGTTGAAGATGTACCAGGGCATCACCATGATGGCTAGGACGGCCGTGATCAGGCCGCCACGTTTGAAGTCTATGTATTTTGGGAACGCGTTGGCGAAGTCGTAGGAAGGCCCGACGAAGTTGGCGACTATGTTGATCCCGACCGTCGCGATTGCGAAAGTAAGCGCTCCTATCGCAAGGGCCAGCGTACTCGGGATCTCTCCGACGAGCTCCACCGGGTCCGTTATCGCCTCTCCGAACACGGAGATGGACCCCGCGGTGGTGATGACGACGACCGCGGAGAACAGCATGAAGTTGACCGGCAGACCCCAGAAATTGCCCTTGCGGACCATGCTTGCTGAAGGAGCCCACCGCGAGAAGTCGCAGAAGTTGAGCATCAGGGTGGAGAAGTAGTTCACGACCAGCGCCGCCGCCGTGAAGAACACGAAGATCGTCTGTCCGGCGGAGAGGTCGCGGGAGCCGAGGTTGAAGCTCATGTCGGAGCCGGCCTCGTACCAGATCCAGGCGGCCAGGGCGAACATGGCAACGTAGATCGCCGGTCCCGACCAGTCCACCAGCGTGCGGATGGAGTCCATGCCGTTGCGCAGCACGAGCAACTGGACGCCCCACATCCCGAGGAAGCAGATCCAACCCAAAGTCGAGAGCCCGATGATCGAGTTCCCGGTGAGCGGTTCGAGTCCCGGAAACATCTCCAACAGGAGTATGAGCACCGCCACGGAGGCCAGCCACGTCTGAATGCCGTACCAGAAGGTGGCGATGACGGCCCGGATCAGGGCCGGAAGGTTCGCCCCGAAGACGCCGAAGCTGATCCTGGTGAGCACCGGATACGGTACGCCTTGCTGCTGCCCCGCGACGCTGACGAGGTTCATAAAGAAGTAGACAACCGTTATGCCGACCATCAGCGCCAGAAAGACCTGCCATCCGGTAAGCCCCAGAAAGAACAACCCCGCCGCGAACGTGTAGCCGCCGATGCTGTGAACGTCGGCCATCCACGTGGCGAAGAGGCTGTAGGTAGTCCAGCCGCGCTCCTCGTCTTTGAGCGGCCGGAGGTCCTCATTGTAGAGTCGGTCGCTGTACTTCGAGATCTCCTGCTGATACGTTTTTGTTTGCTCGGTCCTGGTTTGTTCGGCCATTGCTTACTTCCTTTCCGGCTTGCTCGTCGGCTCCAAGCTCGCCTTCTCATCCGTCGGGACATTGCTTTCCGTGCCGGACTCCGCCATTAGCTCCAGAAAGCGTCCCATCACCTCTACAGCCACGCCCACATCCTCCTTGCCGACCGATTCGGCGGGGTTGTGGCTTATGCCCTCCTCGCAGCGGACAAACAGCATGGACACCGGGGTGAGCGCCGCCATCTGGGCCGCGTCGTGCCCGGCTCCGCTCGGCAGTTGGTGTACGGTCGTTCCCGTCCCCTCTACCGCCTGTCCGAGCAGACCGCTGAGTTTTGGGTCCATCTGCACCGCGGGGGTCTCCTGGCGTACCTGCCAGTGGGACCCGCAGCCGCGCGAGGAAGCTATAGTCTCTGCCCGCTCTGCGAAGTGGTCGCGCAGGCGCTCGCGTACCGCGTCGTCCTGGTGGCGAAGGTCGAGGCTGAGGTGGGCTTCACCGGGGATGACGTTGCTCGCTCCGGGTAAGGCAGTGATCTCACCCACCGTCGCCACAGCCCCCGGCTCTATCTTGCAGGCGGTCTCAACCTCCAGCACGAACTCCGCCGCGGCGCAGAGGGCATCTCTTCTCGCCTGCATCGGCACGGTGCCGGCGTGTCCCGCCTTGCCGGTGAAGCCCGCCCGGATGCGGCTCTGACCGTTGATCGCGGTCACCACGCCCACCGGGAGATCCAGCGCCTCCAGCACCGGCCCCTGCTCTATGTGGACCTCACAATAACCGAGCAGGTCGTCTCTTCCGCGCCCATTTTCTCCCAGTGCGTCGGGATCTCCACCGAAGTCCCTAACGGCGTCCCAGAGGTTGGTGTCGTTCGGGTCTTCGAGCTTCAGTCGCGCCCGGTCGAAGGCTCCAGCGTACACGGAGCTGCCCAAGAAAGTCGTGCCGAAGCGCAGGCCCTCCTCGTCGGCAAAGGCGACGACCTCGATGGAGAAGGGAAGTTTTTCGTCCCGGTCGTGGAGTCGTTGGACGCAGGCGAGGACGACCATGACGCCCAGGATCCCGTCGTACTTTCCGGCGTCCCGGACGGTGTCGAGGTGGGAACCGAGGACGAGGGTCTTCTCCCCCTCTCCTTCGTAGCGGCCGATGAGGTTCTTTATGGCGTCCTGGCGGACGGTCATTCCGGCGTCCCGCATCCAGCCAGAGACGATCTTGTTGACTTCCCGCATCGCCTGGGAGCCGAAGGAGCGGGTGAGGGCGTCGCCGTCCTCGCTGATGTTGCCGAGCAGGTCACACCGCTCCATCACGATGGTTGATGGATCTTTCACTAGAGGTCCTCCCTGGCTATGGCGTCTTCGGGGATGTCCTCGGTCTTCTCGCGGGTAAAACCCTTCTCGGAGTGGTAGACCCAGTTGAGACCCAGGCTGGTCGCCAGGTACTGGTCGTCGTGGCCGGACTCGATCTCGACCTGCTTGTAGCGGGGCAGGATCCAGAACCTCATCAACCCATAGTAAACGGCGAAGGCGATCGGGAACCCGAGGATGAACGCGATGTTGAGCCAGATGAGCGAGATGATCGCCGCTGTGAACCAGGCGATCACACCGGCCGGGTTTATCCCGTGCCAGTACCTAAACTGCCCGTCCGTCCGGTAGAGGTCCGGCACGTTGAGCCGACGCTTCCTGAAGACGTAGTAGTCGCAGACCATGATGCCGCCGATGGCCCCGATAAACCCACCGTAATAGCTGAGGAACGCGAAGAGGTTCTCCAGCAACGCCCACGGCGCAAGCGCCGTTCCGACAACCCCGGCGAGCACCACCGCCCACGGATAGCTGAGACGGGGTGCTGCGGCGTTGACGAACGCGAGCGCCGCCGGGATGGCGTTCGCCGCCATGTTCGTCGACCACTGGGCGAGTATCACCATGATCAAAAGTACCACCAGAACAATACCGGTCCCCTGACCCTGAATAACCTCGACCGGGTTCCAGTTGCCGGTCACGATAAACGACACGGCCCCGATAAAAGCGATGAGCGCCTGCACCGTCGGAAGCGTAAGGAACTGGGCGACCAACACGTTGCGGTTGCGGCGGAAAAAGTTCCGCGTGGGCTCGGCCCGCACGAAGCGGGTTATGTTCGGAATGTCCACCGAAAGCGCCGACCAGACCGCCATGTTCGCGGCGAAGAGGGCTATGAGGGGGAGCGGCGCACCATCTCCGGCGAACGTCCAGATGTTGGTTCCTCCGGCCTCGGCGACGCCCGCGAGGTTGAAGTACATCCAGATCGCGATGGCGAGTATCGCCGGGGCGGCGATGGAGGCCAGCCGCTCGACGGCCCGCATACCGAGTGCGACGTTCGCCACCTGCACGATCATGAAGAGCGCGTACCACAGCGGCCAGAAGGCGAACCCGGTAAGGAACTCGACGATCCCGTTTATCGCGAGGGCTCCGAGGTAAGTCTGTATCCCGAACCAGGCCGCGGCGACGATTCCACGAGAAACCGCGGGAAGATGTGTACCGATGGTCCCGAACGGCGCCCGCAGAAATACCGCGAACGACAGACCATGCTCGGTACCGATGTCCGCCGTAGCCGTCATGAGTATCGACAGGGTGGCGGTAGCGAAGAAGACGATTGCGAGGACCGTGGGGACGGTGTAGCCGGCCTCCACGCCGTTTGCACCGTACTGGAACGTCACGATGACGACGGCCAGCCCGATCCAGATGTAGTTGAAACCCCAGAACGTCAGCGCCCGCTGGTTCAGCCACGTCGGCAGGATAGACTCCTCGAGGAGACGGCCTCCTATAGCCGGTCTTTCTTCCCTTACTTCTGTCTGATCCATGCCGGTCCTCCTTGTGCCGGATGCTTCTTTCCCTTTAGTGCCAGTATCCTAGTAACAAGAGGAACCCGAAATCTATGTACGAGCGATTAAATATTTTTCGTTTCTTTTGTCTCTCTGTACAAATACAGCGCGGCCGGGTCCCTCTCTCAACTCCCCCGGTAGGTACTGTAAGACCAGGGTGAGGCGAGTAGCGGCACATGGTAGTGCGAATCGGGATTGGAGATGCCGAACCGGATCGGCACCTGGTCGAGGAACGGTGGGTCCCCATCTTCTCCGAAATACTCCCCGACAGAGAAGACGATCTCGTACTCTCCCACCTCGAACTCGGCCTCCGTGAGGAGAGGCTCGTCGGTCCTACCGTCGTCGTTGGTGCGGACGGTCTTGATGGAGTGGCGCTCACCGGCCTCGAAGCGGGCGAGCTCTATCTCCATCCCGGCGGCGGGTTTGCCGTGGGCGGTGTCCAGGACGTGGGTAGTCAGGAAGCCGGACATGAGGTTAGCCTTGCCTCTCTACCCAGCCCTCGATGTGGCCGTATGGGTCCTGGGTGGCGTGGTAAATTTCCCTGTCGTTCTCGATGCCGAAACGTTCCAGATCGAAGCCGATGTAGTGTACGTTGGGGAACGAGAACCAGATCCTCTCTACTTCGGGGAACCTTTTCAAGACCGCCTCGCCCATCCGGTACAGGGTGTTCTGCATCGAGGGGCTGTAATGGTCGGTGAAGGTCGTAAAGATCCGGTCCATCACCCCGCGCCAGGTCTCGTTAAAGTCTACGTTCTCCAAATCGTTAGTGTTGTACTCCCACTTGGAGGTAACGATGGTGGAGAGTATGCGGTCGCTCGTCTCCGGCAGGGTGGTGAACTGTTCGCGCAGAAAGCCTTCCCATCCGGAGTTTGTCGTCTTCAGTATGTGGACGTCGCCTATTCCGGCCTCCACTTTACGCCCGCCACCCTCGTCGCCCCAAACCTTTGTCCTGTGCTGGCCGCGACCCCGGACGAAGGAGTGCTCGTGGGGCTGGCCGTCAGCCTCCATCCGGCTCCACTGGGCTTGGTGGATCTCGACCCAGCAGCTCGTGACGGTCGGGCCGGCCTCTAGAAAGTGGTCCACCAGCGCCAGGCCGAAGTTTTCGATGGAGTCCGTGAGCTTATCCTTCGCCAGCGCGTTGACCGTGTTACGCATCGTGTCCGTCGCCAGGAGGCCGGTATTATCGCCTTTTGTGTGGGCGGCCTCGAAGTCGCCTTCCAGCGCGACCCGCACGTCGAGGTCCCAGACCTCGTGGCGCTCCGTATCGCGGTTTACCTTGAGCACACGGACCTCGGTCTTGCCGTAGTTGTTCTGTCCGAGGACGATCTTTGCGTCTGTGGTCTCCGTCATTTTCTTTCTCCTTCCTCTATGGCTTCGCCCAACCTGTACCGTGCTATCTTGTTTATCTCTTCCAGGGCACGGTCTATCTCTTTCTCGGGGGAGTTCTCCAGCCGAAGCCCGGCGCCCTCCAGTATCGTTTCTTTTGTGTGTTCCCGGACGGCGAAGATCATGGGTATTCCGAACTTTTCTTTGTAGGCGTCGTTTAACTTCACGAAGGTCTCGTACTCCCCAGACGAGAGCCGATCGAGGCCCACTGAGGACTGCTCGCGGGTTGACTCCGGGGTGAGGGCGCCGGCCAGCGCCGCCTTCCCGGCGAGATCCGGGTGGGCTTTTATGAGCGCGAGCTGGTGCTCGTGTGAAGCCTCCCTAAGCACCCGCTCGAAAGCGCCGTGCATCCCGGCAAGACTTTTGAAAGGCCGCTGCTCGGAGGCTCCTTCAGATACCCAGGGGGAATGCTCGTAGAGAGGGCCGAACTTCTCTACGAACTCCTCCCGGCTCAGGTCGTTTACCTCGTCTAGTGTGATCTTCTGCGGCATCCTGCTCCTCATCCAGTCCGGTTCTCGCGCCGGAAAAACTCTCGTTCAGATCCTCGCTCCAACAAAGGATTCCTCCACCATATCCTGCAGGCGATAGTTGGCTATCTTTACCACCTCTACGATGGAGATCAGGGTCTCCTGCTCCCTACTGTGCTTCAATCGGGACTCGGCATCCTCCAAAAGCGTCTCTTTGGTGTGATCCCGGATGGCGGTCACCAGCGGGAACCCGAATTTCTCCCTGTAAGCTTCGTTCATCTGCTGGAACGCCTCGTCTTCCTCGGCTGAGAGACCCGTAAGGCCAACCGACCGGCGTTCCCAGACGGAGAGCGAAGAGAGACTCCCCCTGGCGGTCGCACTTTTGCTGAGTGGCGTGTAGGAGCGCAACAGTTCTACCTGGTGTTCTTCCGGGGCATCGTAGACGACGGTCTGGAAGGCGTGGCGCAGGTCGTGGATGCTGGAAAATGGGTGTTCGGAGTCGTAGGCATCCTCCGGCACCCAGCGGGTACCCTGGAACAGCGGGGCGAACTTCTCCGCGAACGCCTCGCGGCCCAGACGGTTTGCGTCCATGACGGTCAGCTTGTCCTCCACCCCGGCGATGTTCTCGCCGTAGTCGCCCACGTCCTGTTCCGTTTCTCCTCCCAAGACGTTGAAGAGGATGTTCAGGAGGATGGCGGCCACGGCGGCGGCGGTGATGCCGCTGTCGAACACGAGCCGCACGGCCTCGGGGAACTGTTCGTAGAACTCCGGGACCGTGGCGGGGATCACTCCGAGGGCCACGGCGACGGCAACGATAATGAGGTTCCGGTTGAGTGTGAGATCCACCTTAGAGAGCGTCTGGACGCCGGCCGCCGCGACGGAGCCGAACAGAACCAGGCCCGCGCCGCCCAGCACGGGCAACGGTATAGAGGCCACCAATCCGGCGACCTTGGGGAAGACGCCCATCAGGATTAGGATGAGCCCGGCAGCCGCCACCACGAAGCGGCTCTTGATGCCGGTAAAGCGCACGAGCCCGACGTTCTGGGCAAATGCGGAGAACGGGAAAGTGTTAAACACCGCGCCGAGGGCGGTGGAGATGCCATCCGCCCGCAGTCCTTTGGCTACGACATCGGAGTCTACGGGCTTTTCGGTGATCTCCCCAATAGCCAGGATGTCGGCGGTGGTTTCGGTCATGATGATCAGCATAACGAGCGTCATGGATATTATCGGGACAAGGGCGAAGACCGGCGCCCCAAAGTTGAAGGGCAGCGTGATGCCGACCCACCCCGCGTCCCCGACCCTGGCGAAGTCGGCCATCGCGAATATCGCCGCGAAGGCGGTACCGATGACGAGCCCGAGCAGAATAGCGACCCGGCTCAGGAAACCGCCGAGAATGCCCCCGGTGAACCGGGTGATGAGCAAGACTATGAGCAGCGTAAGGAATGCCAGTCCTATATTGGACGGGCTACCAAAATCCGGGGCGTCCGGGACACCGCCGGCGGCCCATCGTATCGCCACCGGCATAAGCGAAACACCGATTATGGCTATGATGGTGCCGGTAACAACCGGTGGAAAAAAGCGCAACAGCTTGCCGAAAAACGGCGCGGCCAGCACGGTCAGGAGACCGGCAACGATGACAGATCCATAAATCCCCTGTATCCCGTACTCGCCGCCGATAATGATCATCGGCGTCACGGCGGCGAACGAGGTGCCCTGTACTATTGGCAGCTTCGCCCCGAACTTCCAGACTCCGACGGCTTGTATCAGGGTAGCAACTCCGCACATAAAAAAGCTGGCGTTGATGATGTAGACGATCTGATCCGGCGGCAGATCAAGGGCCGTCGCCACGATGAGCGGCACCGCGATGATCCCCGCATACATCGTCATCACATGCTGCAACCCGAAGGCCGCCATGCGTCCCGCCGGCAGTACCTCGTCTACGGGATGGGTTGTTTGCCCTTCCCGGCTACGCTCCTCCGACATATTTTCTCCTTCCCCAGACATGAGGCCTGATCTTCTACCTCTGCCGTCCATCTTAGTTACGCCGGGATCAGGATATCTATGTACCGGTGATTAAAGTTTTCTCAAGCCTTTTGTGTTTTTGGATAAAGTTATGCTGTAAGCAGAAGCGAGTCTTCGAGACTTACTAGAGGATAAAGGAGTAAAGGAAATAATATGCTGAGCGTTCTACCTTTATCCAACTACCTCAACAGCCTGCATGAAGGCCACACCTCTATGGTTTTCGATAAGTTTGATAATAGGAGTAGCCGAAAGAGTTTGAATGCAAGCGTGGTGAACTGTAAGTACCGCGTCCTGAAAATCGTTGTTTTCCTCAAGCCGCGCGACCTTGATTCCCAGCTCTGAGGCGCGCTCTAACGAAATATGCCTGTCGTGAGTGAGCGTTAGTTCATGGCTGCCCAGTTCTTCCACGATCTGTGCAGCCTTGTCATCTGCACCGTAATCTTCCGCGAACATGCCCGAGATGAGATTATCTTTGACCATCTGCGAAGACCAATCTATAGCCTTCTGCGCCTCACCGATCAAGGTAGGATTGTACTTGGCAATAATAGGCTGCCATACAGGTATCCTTGTTTGGTCTTCCCGGATTTCGTCGGCCGCTCGATTGAACTCTTCAATGATGCCGTGTGCCGGCAAGCCGAAGATTTGGGGATCGACAGGACCTAGACTAGACTGCGCGCCCATAACGACTTCTTTGCACGCCAAAGCGACCATCGTCCCAGCCGACATGGCAAGTTGCGGTACGATAGCGCGCATATCGTTACCAAACATCTTGCGCAGATAGTCTATAAGAGACTCAGTGGCAGCGGTTGCCCCTCCAGGTGTATGCAGCAGTAAGTCTAGTCCTTTGGAGCGATCGAGTTCGTGGATGGTGGCCATAAACCCGTTCTTGTCGTTGTCATTTAGTTCGAAACCTGTGACGCCTTGATTAAGTAGATCACTTTTCTGAAGCCAAGCTGAATAGTAGACGATGACATTGCGGCCTGTGAGTTCCTGAAGTTGCTGAAGATACTTACGCCTTGTTAGGTCGTAAACGCTTCCAGCAGTTCTAACTTCGTCAAGAAGCTGATTCCAGTTGGGCATTAAGCGGTGGGTGCCGCCTTGGTGCTGTTAGACAACCGTGTTATGTATCGAACCTTTTGGTTGTCCGCAGACTTTCTGACGATCTCTTGGCGCAAGGCGACATCGCGCTTTTCTTGGGTATCTAAGTCCAGCTCTTCAAATATGCTGACCACTTCGGGTTCAGAGAATTTCGGCCTTCTTGTCTGCATTTGCTCCACGTCCGTTCCCCTTTCGTCCCTATCCCCAGCCACACCCTTGATATTCAAGTGTCAACTATCTACTCTCTGTTCCTATTATAGGCTGATTTGTCTTGACATGGGTTAAGCTTTATTAATATTTGTTGGCAGATTATGTAGGTCTTCCGCTCAATTTGCTCATGCCACTCCAAAGTCCACCTTACCTTTTACACCCTCAGAACCTGTCGACGTCCGCCTCGGTCTCTACTTTTACCTCAACGGCTTTGGCCCCGGCTTCAAGGGCGGCCTCTGTGACCTTCATCGTCGCCTGCAGCACCTCATCACGACCGCCGGAGAGCATCATGGTCTCTGGGCCGGCCTCGCGGGCCAGCCCAGAGGCACCGGCAGTCTCTTTCGCAGCCCCGATCTGCTCCCGTGGCGGCTTCTCGGCCCGGTCCGAAGTCACGACCTTCAGCTCCGCGCTGACCGGCGCCCGCTCGTAGCCGGGCATTAGTACTCCTTCCTCTCATCCAGACGACCGATCTCCGCGTATCCGGCGCTGCCGGGCTGGGGCGGCTCATCGGGCGGCTTCTCGGAGATGCCCGCGATCTGCTCGGGCTTCACCGGGACCCGCGTAAGCTCTCTTCCGGTGGCGTCGCGCAGCGCGGCGACGATAGCCGGGGTAGAGGCGATCGTCGGAGGTTCGCCGACGCCTTTGAGTCCGTAGGGGGCTTCGGGGTCAGCCAGTTCCAGGATTTCCATCTTGACCGACGGCATGTCGAGGATGGTGGGTATGAGGTAGTCGGTAAAAGACGCGTTCTGGACCTTGCCTTCTTTTATCTGGATCTCCTCCATCAATGCGAGGCCGAGTCCCTGGGCGATGCCGCCCTCGATCTGGCCCTCTAAAGCCTGCGGGTTCATGACCTTCCCCACGTCCTGGGCCGTGGCGATTTCCACCACCCGCACGAGCCCGAGCTCCGTATCCACCTCCACCACGGCCCGATGGGCGGCGAAGGCGAACTGTAGATGGGCCTCGCCCTGCCCTTTGTCGTCCAGCGGGTGCGTCTCTTTGTGGTGGAACTCGACCGTTTCCTCGATTTCCTCGCCATCCAGAAGATCGGCCAGCGCGACCACCGTCCGGCCGTCCGAGGCGACACCTCCCCCTTCTATTGAGAGGCCGGCTGGATCTTCCCCAAACTCGTCCTCGACGAGCGCGAACACCCGTTCACGGACCGCCTCGCAGGCCATCTTCACCGCGCCGCCAGTCATGTAAGTCTGCCGGGAGGCGGAGGTGGAACCTGCTGAGCCAACGCGGGTGTCCGCCGGAAGCACGGCGACCTTCTCGACGCCGAGCTCGGTACGGGCGATCTGGGCCTGCACCATTACGCCACCCTGCCCCACTTCCGCCGCTGCGGTGTGAACCGCCACGAGCGGCTCGCCATCGCTGATCGAGAGCCTGACCCTGGCGGTGGAGTAATCGTCGAAGCCCGCCGAGAAACCGATGTTCTTGAAACCCACCGCATACCCGACGCCCCGCGCCACGCCCTCGCCGTGCGTCACGTTCGAGACACCACCCGGCAACTCGCGCAGGTCCCGGCCCACCAGCTCTTTCTCCTCCGGAAGAGGCATGGCCTTTACGCGCTCCAGGATCTCCGCTACCGGGGCCGGGTACGGCACTTCCTGGCCGAACGGGAACCGGTCGCCGGGCTTTATGGCGTTCTTCACGCGAAGCTCGACCGGGTCCATGTCGAGCTCCCGCGCCAGCTTGTCCATCTGGGACTCGTGGGCGAAACAGGCCTGGACGGCGCCGAAGCCGCGCATCGCGCCGCAGGGTGGGTTGTTCGTGTAGAGCATGTGGCTCACGATCTCCGCGTTCGGGACGTCGTAAGGACCACAGGCGAAGGTCGCCGCGTTCAGGCACACGGCGTTTGAGCTGGAGGCGTAGGCGCCGCCGTCAAAAACGAGCCGCGCCTTGACGTAGACGAGTTTTCCGTCCTTCGTGGCGCCGTGTTCGTAGCCCATCTTCGCCGGGTGACGGTGGACGTGGCCGAAGAAGGATTCCTCGCGGTTGTAGGACATCTTTACGGGGCGTTCGGTTTTCAGGGCGAGCATGCAGGCGTGGATCTGCATGGAGAGGTCTTCGCGCCCGCCAAAGGCCCCGCCGACGCCCGAAAGCTCCAGCCGGACCTGTTCCGGCCCAAGCCCGAGGCTCTCGGCGATCTGGTCCTGGTCTATGTGTAGCCACTGGGTCGAGATGTAGAGGTCAACCCCGCCCTCACCGTCCGGTATCGCGAGCCCGGACTCCGGTCCGAGGAAAGCCTGATCCTGCATCCCGATCTCGTACTCTCCTGTTACCGCAACATCCGCCGCGGCGCTGCCCGCGTCTCCGTGCTCTATCCGGATCTGCCGGAGCACGTTGCCGGAGAGGTGCAGTTGCGGCGCGTCCTCCCGCATCGCCGCTTCGGCGTCCGCGAGTGTATCGAAGACTTCGTACTCCACAGAGATTCTCTCCAGCGCCCTCCGGGCCGTCTCCGGGTGATCCGCGGCTACGATAGCAACCGGCTCACCCTGATAGCGCACCTTTTCCCAGGCGAGCACGGGCTGGTCGGGGATCTCCATCCCATAGACTTTGCGCCCCGGTACGTCCTCGTGCGTCAGGACGGCGTACACCCCGGGCATGTCTTCGGCCTCCGAAGTATCTATGGACCGGATCTCCGCGTGCGGGTGTGGGCTGCGGAGCGTTGCGCCCCACAACCTTCCGTCCATATAAAGGTCCGAAGAGTACTCGAACTCTCCCTTGACCTTCGGGGCGCCGTCCGGTCGAACCGTACTCTCGCCGACCCTGCCGGGTATCGTGGGCGTCTTGGGACTTTCGCGGGTCGCGGGCATCGCCGCCCGGCCCGTCACGCGCCCATCTTCCCGGCGGCGAGGTGAACGGCGTCCAGGATCTTCTCGTAACCCGTGCAACGGCAGAGGTTGCCGGCCAACGCCTCCCTTATCTCCGCGTCCGTCGGCGCCGGGATACGTTCCAGCAAATCGTGGGCGGCTACGACGAGCCCCGGAGTGCAGAACCCGCACTGTACAGCCCCCGCTTCGACAAAGGCCTCCTGCACGGGATGCAGCCCGTCGTTCTCCGCGATGCCCTCGACCGTAACGACCTCTCGCCCCTCCGCCTGTCCCGCGAGCACCAGACAAGAACACACGAGCGTACCGTCCAGGTACACCGAGCAGGAGCCGCACTCACCCTGCTCGCAGGCGTTCTTGGAGCCCGGCAGACTGAGCCGCTCGCGCAGCACGTACAGCAGGCTCTCTCCTTCCCACACGTCGTCCACCTCGCGCGCCTCGCCGTTCACGTCGAACTCCAGTCGCATCTACCCACCTTCCCGATACTCATTCCAGGCCCAGCGTAAGGTACGCCGGGCCAACACGCCAACCGCGTGCCGCCGGTACTCTCCACTACCCCGGAGATCGTCTATGGGCCGGGCCGCCGCCGCTACCAGTTCTCCGAAACGTCCTAGCGCCGCCTCGTCCAACGCCTCGCGCGAACCCCACAACCTGTATTCTTCCAGCAAGCTCCGGATAAACTCTTCGGCCTCGTAAGCCCGGATGGGCGTCGGCCCGGCCGACCCTATACACGCGCACACCTCCCCCTTCTCCGGATGGAGGGCGAGACCGAGGGAGCAGACGGCTATGACCATCGCGTTGCGCGTTCCGATCTTGGCGTACTGCTGCGGACCGTCCGCCTCCGGGATGTAGAAGGCGGAGATTACCTCTTCAGGCTTCGTCGCGGTCTTTTTCGGCGCCTTTATAAACTCGGAAACCGGCACGCGGCGCGTCCCTCCGACAGATGCGAGTTCCACCTCCGCGCCGGAGACGTAAAGCGGCGGCAGGGCGTCGCCGGCGGGAGAGGCGGTGCCGAGGTTCCCCCCGATGGTGCCGCGGTTTCGGATCTGGGGAGATCCCACCGTCCGGGAGGCGATGGCGAGCCCCGGCAGCCGGTCCGCCATCTCCCGTATGACCTGTGTATACGTGACCCCGGCCCCGATCCGCAATCGACCGTTCTCCGTCCCCCACTCCTGTAGCTCCGGCACGCGCGTCAGGTCGAGGATCGTTTCGGGGCGGCGGCGGTCGAAGTTCAACTCCACCATCAGATCCGTGCCCCCGGAGATCGGCCTGGCTTCCGGATGCGCGGCTTTCGCTTCCAGGGCTTCTTGCCAGGTTGTGGGTTGCAGGAACTCTATCCTTCCCCCTTTCACGTGAAACATCGCTCCAGTGAGAAGGTCCGGCCAGGTGATAGCCCGCGGGCGCGCCTTCTCTCTCCCGGTTTGTCGGACGCTATCGCGCCCCCGTACCCAGCATACTATCCCTACGGCAATCTGGCGGTCAACGTATGCCTGTACAAACCTTGCCACACTCTAGTGCGAATGTCGCCGTGTTCTAACCCACCACGACGTTCACCAGCCTTCCCGGAACGTAGATGCTCTTGCGGACCTGCTTTCCTTCGAGGTGCGGCAGGATCTTCCCGCTGGCGAGCGCCAACTCTTTCGCATCGTCTTCGGAGATGTCCGCCGGGGCTTCGATGCGGTCGCGGACTTTGCCGTTGACCTGGATTATGAGCGTTATTTCTTCTTCTGCGATGAGCGATTCGTCGTAGCCGGGCCACGCCTGCTCGTGGACGGAGTAAGGCTCTCCCAGGGCGGCCCACATCTCTTCGGCGTGATGCGGGGCGAGTGGGGCGAGCAGCAGGGCGAAGGTGCGGAGCGCGTCGCCCCACGCCGCTTCTTCCGCCTCGTCGCGCACGGCGAGCAGGTAGTTGGTGTGCTCCATGAGCCCCGCGATGGCCGTATTGAACCGGAACGCCGCGAGGTCTTCGGTCACCTTTTTCGTCGTGCGGGCCGTGCGGCGGGGAAGCTCGGCGGGGTCGGCGTCCGCGCCGGTGGCGTCGCCGTCCCCGGTTAGGGTGAGCGCCCGGCG
Source organism: Rubrobacteraceae bacterium (assembly GCA_049650095.1). Taxonomy (GTDB): domain Bacteria; phylum Actinomycetota; class Rubrobacteria; order Rubrobacterales; family Rubrobacteraceae; genus SIRX01. The sequence goes on from JBARZM010000115.1 coordinate 15,528, forward strand.
CAGGAAACGGGCCACGCCCTCAATGCCGCGTCCGTCCCAGGGGCCGCCCTGGTCCCACGGCCCGATAAACATCAGGAAGCATCGCAGCGCGTCGGAGCCGTAGCGCTCTACGAGATCCTGCGGGTTCACGACGTTGCCCCGACTCTTGCTCATCTTCTCCGCGTCCTCGCCCAGGATGATGCCCTGGTTGAAGAGCTTCAACATCGGCTCGTCGAAGTCCACGAGCCCGAGGTCGCGCATTACCTTCGTGAAGAAGCGCGTGTACAGGAGGTGCATCACCGCGTGCTCGATGCCGCCGGTATATTGGTCCACGGGCAACCACTTCGCCCCGCGCTCCGGATCAAATGGCCCCTCGTCGTAGTGCGGGCTCAGATACCGGTACTGGTACCACGACGAATCCATGAACGTGTCCATCGTGTCGGTCTCGCGCTCCGCCGGGCCCCCGCAGATGGGACAGGTCGTGTTGCGGAAACCTTCGTGCAGCTTGAGCGGGGACTCGCCGGTCGGGGTGAACTCGGCGTCCTCGGGGAGCAGGACGGGCAGGTCTTCCTCCGGGACGGGGACGGGGCCGTGTTCGGGGCAGTAGATTATGGGGATCGGTGTCCCCCAGTACCGCTGGCGGCTGATGAGCCAGTCCCGCAGCCGGTACGTCACCGTGGACTCGCCGGCGTTCTTCTCTTCGAGCGCCTCGGTCATGCGCTTTTTGGCTTCCTCTATCTCCAGGCCGTCGAGGAAGCCGGAGTTTATGGCCGGGCCTTCGCCGACATAGGCCTCGCCGTCAAAGTCTTCGGGGGGCTGTACGGTTCGGATTATTGGCAGGTCGTATTTGGCGGCGAAGTCCCAGTCGCGCTGGTCCTGGCCGGGGACCGCCATGATCGCGCCGGTCCCGTAACCCATGAGCACGTAATCAGCTATGTAGATCGGGATCCTCTGCTCGTTCGCCGGGTTGATCGCGTACGCCCCGGTGAACACGCCGGTCTTCTCGCGGGTGACGTCCGTCCGGTCGATCTCGGTCATGCGACCGGCCTTCTCGACGTACTCGCCCACCGCTTCCGCTTGCTCCGGAGTCGTGATCTCCCCGACTGCCGGATGCTCGGGGCTCATCACGAAGAACGTCGCCCCGAAGAGCGTGTCCGGGCGGGTCGTGAATACTTCCAGGGGGCCGTAACCGGGGACTTCGAAGACTATTTCGGCGCCTTCGGAGCGCCCGATCCAATTGGTCTGAAGCGTCTTTACGCGCTCGGGCCAGTCTATCTTCGAGAAGTCCAGAAGCTCTTCGGCGTAGTCCGTGATCCTGAAGAGCCACTGCGCGAGGTTCTTTTTTACGACCGGCGTCCCGCACCGCTCACAGACCCGATCCGGGCCGACTACCTGCTCCCGGGCGAGCGTCGTATTGTCTTTCGGACACCAGTCCACCGGCGCTTCTTTGCGGTACGCCAGTCCTTTTTCGAGGAACTTGAGGAAGAACCACTGGTTCCAGCGGTAGTATTCCGGCGTGCAGGTGACTACTTCCGAGGAGCGGTCGAACATCGCGCCCATCTGCCCCAGTTGCCCGCGCATGTTCTCGATATTCGACATGGTCCACTTGTATGGGTGTATGCCCCGGTTGATGGCCGCGTTCTCCGCCGGAAGCCCGAAAGCGTCGAAGCCTATCGGAAAAAAGACCCGGTACCCGCTCATCCGCATAAACCGCGCATGAGTGTCCGAGGGCGTCATCGCGTACCAGTGCCCGACGTGCAGATCCCCACTCGGGTACGGCAGCATCGTGAGCGCGTAGTGTTTCGGCTTATCGGGGTCCTCGTCGGTCTTGTAGAGACCAGTCTCAGACCACCGCTCTTGCCAGCGATGCTCCAGGGCCGTGGGATCATAGGTTTTCTTACGTTGCGTCTCGCTCACGAGAGGCTCCTTCTCGGGTGTGATGTTGGGTGTTTCGGAATCGGTAATAAGGCGCGGGACTCTATAGTCGTGCGGTAGCCAAGCAAGCTGTATAGACCCCGGCGTACATGCGCCTAATATAGCATCGCGGCCTCTATTTATGAAGAAGCCGCCGCCCGGAGATGTTCCGCCGGACGGACAGATCGTTGACCAGGACCCCGGGGCCGGCGAGATACACGCCCGGCGCCCGAAAAGCGTCACCTAATCCCGCAACGCCGCGCCCGCCGAAGAAGAGCAGAGGCTAGCAGGGGCTAGCACCGTCTAACATCCTGACCGTGGAGATCCAAATTCTCGGGCTCGCAAGCACCCCAAGCGCGTTCATGCTCCCGCGCTTCTCTCCGCGACCTTCGCGCCGCCGGTCTCGTCGGCGCTCTTTACGAACAGCCGGTCGAGGTACATCTTCAGTCCAACGATGTTCCCGGCCTCGCCCCGGTAGGCGACGTGGCCGTCGGGCCGGATGAGGTACAGGCTCGAAGTTTTCGCCCCATAGCTTCTGTGGAGTTTCCGGTTGCCGGTAGTCACCGGATGTACGTTCACGGTTACCTCGTAACGATTGAGCAGACCTTCGATCTCTTCCCGGGCCGCGGCCAACCTGTCAGGGTCCGGCTTTTCGCCCTCGAAGATGAGCAGGTGGTGGTCCGGGCCCCGGAGAGAGTCGAAGACGCTCTTGCCAGCGTCCGGTCTGGCCTCGAAGAATCCGTAGGGCGCGCGCTCTCCGGCCTTTGGTCCTTTCTTTACCGGGCCGGACTGGTCGACGGCCGGGCTTTCGCGGTACTCCGTCCAGAGCTGGGAGACGAACCAGAAGGCCCACCTCCTAAGTACCGGCACCTGCGACACGACCCGGAAGAGTGGGGGAGCCACGAACACCTTGAGCCGCTGGGCCAATGGATTGGTCGTATCTCCCACCAGAGAGAAGCCCCGGTCGGAGCCGCCCAGGATAGCGCAGGCGAACGGCATGCGCTCGGCTTCGTAGGAGTCGAGTAGCGGTTCGCGGGCCTCGCCTTTTACGAGGAGCGCCAGCTTCCATCCCAGGTTGTAAGCGTCGCCGATGCCGGTGTTCATCCCCTGGCCTCCGGCGGGAGAGTGGATGTGGGCGGCATCACCCGCGAGAAATACGCGCCCGACCCGGAACCGCTCGGTCATCCGGCGGTGGGTACGGTAGATGCTGCCCCAGTGTAAGGCGGTGATCCTGGTCCGCAGGCCGCTATGCTCGTCGAGGGTGCGCTGAACATCCTCGGCCGTGATCTCCTCTTTGCCCTCCAAGTCCCCGGTCACGTTCCCTATAAGCCGGAACCGCCGGTCGCCGGGCATCGGAAACAACCCGTAGAAGCTCGCGGGCGTGAAGTCTATGTACACCCGATGGTCTCCCAATTCCCCCTCCATCTCCAGGTCGGCCAGAAACAAGGTCTGCTCGTAGGTGTCGCCCTCGAATTCCAAGCCCAACGAATGTCGTACCGGGCTGCTCGCCCCGTCCGCACCGACTACCCACTCCGCCTCGATAACCTCTTCCTCGCCACCGGGGCGCCGGACGGTAGCCCGAACACCGTCGGAGGTTTGGGAGAGATCCAGTAACTCCGTGTTCCACTCGACCCGACCACCGGCCTCTTCGAGACCCCGTATAAGCAGCCTCTCGGTCCTATGCTGCTCGTAGATCAGGGCCATCGGATAGGGCGTACGCTGCTCCTGACCATCCTCGAAGAAGGAAAGTTCTCCGACACTCTTTCCTTCTCTGAGAAGTTCTGCGGCGCCCATCCTTTGCCCGTCTTCGACCGCCCGGTTGGCCAACCCGAGCTTGTCGAGAAGCTCCAGAATCTTGGCGTGTACCACGAGTGCCCGCGATTCTTCCGTCGGGCCATCCGTCTTGTCCAGGATCTCGAAGTCCACCCCGCTTTGGGCCAGCACGTTCGCCATCGTGAGGCCCGTTGGTCCCGCTCCGACGATTAGCACGTCCGTATTGGGCATCTTTTTCTCCTTTCCGCATCTCTCTTACGAAATTGCCTTCACATACAGATCTACTATCTCCTCGATCTTCTCTTTCGTGGGTGGTCGAGGGTCGCTGCCGGGGCGGAACAAGCCGTCAACCAGGGCGTAGCTGAGTAGCGGCCCCATGAACATCCGGATCATGACTTCCGGATCGCCCTCGACCGCCACACCGTGGTGCTGCGAACGTTGGATCATGGCGGTCCCTTCCCGGATGCCCCGCTCGGGGACCGTGGAACGGAAGATTTCACTGAGCTTCGGAAAACGATGCGAGTCGGCGATGATCGTACGCAGCAACGCCAGGTAGTCCGGGGCCATCATGGTGAGCATGAGCTTCTCGGCCAGCCCGACGAGCGTCGCCCGCAACTCTTCTCGACTCTTCGGGTCTATCCGTCGGGCCGCCTCGAGCAACTGCGTCTGCGGGTTCTCGACCGTGAGCTCCCGCAACACGTCCTCGAAGAGTTCTTCCTTACTCGGATAGTAGGCATACAGGGTCCGCTTGGAGACCCCAGCTTCCCGGGCTATCACGTCCGTGCTCGTGGCCGCGAAGCCCTCGCGCAAAAACACCACCTTCGCGCCGGAGAGGATCTGACCCCGCTTTGCCAAAGCCCTCGAATTCCACCCGTCGGATTTAGTAGCCAGAACCAGCCTCCTCAAGTAAACTAAACAGTACCGTTTTATTATTACCTGATGTTCCGTTTATGTCAAGGGGGTTCTTTTTTGGAATGGTTTTAGGCTAGAGAGAAAGCAAGTATGGCTGCGACGAGGGTGCAGGATACGTTGGTTAGTTCGTTGCCGATTTTGGGGATGAGGGCGCCGATCAGGCTATCGAATATCGTCCCTAGAAATGCCGCCGCCGCGACCAGGATCGCGGGGGCGGGGCTTTGGACTAGTCCGACGACGAACCCCAGATAGGCGGTTGATCCGGCAGCTAAGAGCCCGGCGAGGGTGCCCGGCAACGAGATGGCGCCGTCCGTACCGGGGTGCGCTTTCGCGAGGGTGGTTATGAGGCGCGGCGCGGCGCTGAAGAGTTGCCCAACCTCGGACTCGGCGGTATCGGCGAAGGCGGCGCCCAAGGATGCCACGAAGGCGGCGGCGAAGGCTTCCGGGTACGGCGTGAGTGCGGCGAGCAGGGCGCAGAGCAGGGGCACGCCTCCGTTGGCCAGGGCGTTCTTCGCGCCGCGCCGCCCTCCCCCGCCTTCCGCCGTTCCGGAGCTTTCTTTGCGCCGGTAGCCTACTCTCGTCAGGAATGAGCCACCAACAACGAAAAGGGCCAGGACGCTAAAGCCTTGCCAGCCGATGGACAGGTAGATCGGGGCGGCGATACCAAACCCTCCCAAGGCCCCTCCCCGGCCGACCATGCCGAGCGCGTAGGCCAGGGCAGCGAATCCCGCCGGAACTACAAGACCAAGCACAACGTTCAAGATCAACTACCCGGAGAAGCCGCCTGGAGCTTCCGGAGCCGGTCAAGGAGCCGGGCCGTATAGGCTTCACCTTCCGTCTTCGGGGCGGCTGGTACTAGCGCCGGCAGTACGTTTCCGGCCCTTACGCCGGCATCGGTCAGCGCACCGATTCCCTGGTAGAGGAGAGCGCCGGAGAGCGGGCTGGGCCTCTCGGGGACCGCGACGACCATGCCGCAAAGGCGCGAGCTTCCGGTGGCCTTCATCCCGATGTCTTCCACGGCCTCCGGACGGTCTTGGCCGATCACGAACACGTGCGCCAGGGAGTCTTCGAGCCCTCCCGGCCCCCCGGGCTCGCCCAGGCTTTTCCAAAGGGCGATAGTCTTGTCGTAGCCGGTCCCGAGCGCCGCCCGGGATATGCCGGACCAGAGGTCCCCGGCGACCCGTCGGGCCAGCGGACTCTCGTAGTCCACGAATATTCCTACCCGGGCTTCCGGAGTATGTTGGACGCCGCCCCCGCCCCTCTAACCTTCGCCGGAGGTTTCCCCAGCGGCGCGCTTCTCCAGCCGTTTGGAGAAAACGTCTATCTCTTTTACGGTCTGGAGGTCGCCGTTCTCCTGGGCGATGCCGCGTCCCTTCTCGAAGACCCGGCGCGCCTCGTTATCCTCGCGCATCTCGAATAGGGTGCGCCCCAGGGTTCTGTAGGCGACCGAATAGTCCGGCTTTTTCTCTACGGCCCGCTCCAGGTGCTCCCGGGCCTCCGGGTAGTTCTGTTCTTTGAACAACTCCGCGCCGAGAGAGTACAGGATCATCGGGTTGTCCGGGTTTTTCTCCAACAAATTACGGAACATTCCGGAGCGGGAAGCTTCCAAGACCTAATCCCCTAGCGACGCGGGCCACGACGAATCCTTTTTAGCACGAAACGGTGGTCCCTGTTAAAACGTTTGGTTGTGGATGAGAATCGTTTGGACGAAAAGCGGCTTCTGGAAGCCCTCGCGTCGTCGCCGGAGTTGGAACCTTTCCGGAAGTTGGTGATGCCGCTCGTGGAATACGACCGGGAACGCGGCAGCGGCCTGATCAGGACCCTATCAGTCTATTTCGAGGCTGGCGCGAACGCCAGCGAGGCCGCCGACCGGCTTTTCCTGCACCGCAACAGCCTGCTTTACCGTCTGGAGCGCATCCAAACCCTCACTGGGTTAGACTTGAGAAAGCCCGAACCCATGCTGACCCTGCAGCTCGGGTTACTAGCTTTGAAGAGAGGAGCAAAGGATGAAACTAAGCACCCGTAACCGGCTTCCGGGGACTATCACCGAGATCGTGAAAGGCGAGGCCGCGGCGAAGGTGACGCTCCAGGTCGGCGACAACCACGTCGTCTCCCTGATAACCCGTGAAAGCGCCGACGAGATGGGTCTCGAGGTCGGACAACAGGCCAGCGCCCTGGTAAAGGCCACCGACGTAATGGTCCTGACCGATGACGGCCTGGCCTAGATTCCGTAGCAGGAGATATTACCCGGCCAGCTCCGCCGCTTTTCGGGTCAGGTACCGCGCGGTCAGGATGACGGCGAAAGCGAAGCCCAACACCATTACGGAGAGGGCCACGGCGGCGTCGAAGTCGTTCTCCAAGGCCGAGTAAATCGCCAACGGCATGGTCTGCGTCACTCCCTGTAGGTTGCCGGCGACTATGAGCGTACCGCCGAACTCCCCCAAAGCCCGCGCCCAGGCCGTCACCGCGCCGGCCATCAGGGCGGGGAACGCCAACGGGACCGTGACCTTGAAAAAGACCATCCTTCGCCCCGCACCGTCTACCTGGGCGGCTTCTTCGACAACCCGGTCCACCCGGCCGAAACCCACGGCCGCTTGCCGCACGTAGAAGTGCGAGGCAACGAAAACCTGGGCCAAAACAACCGCCGCGGTCGTAAAGGTCAGCGTGACGCCAAACGCCTGCAGATATTGCCCCAGAAGCCCGAAACGGCCGAAGGCCAGCAGCAAAGCTATCCCCGCGGCCGATGGCGGCAGGACAGCGGGGATGTCGATCAACGTCTCCAGGATCCTCTTTCCCGGAAACTCGAAGCGGGCCAGCGCGTAGGCCGCGGGGGTCCCCAAAACGAGCACCACAACCATCGTCGCCCCGGTCGTTTTGGCGCTCAGGATCAGGGCTTCCACGGCCACCGGAGAAGCCATGGCCCGCCAGGACGCGCTACTTACCATCCAGACGACCAGGCTTAGCAGCGGAAGGCTTATGAACCCGGCGAGCAAGGACAACGCGGCTACCGCGAGGCCCGAGGACAACAAGTCGTCCGCCCGAAGCCTCGAAAAGCGCCGGAGGCCGGCCTCCTTTGCGGCCCTATCCGCGCCGCCGATCATGCCGGCTCGAAGCCCCACTTCCGCAAAACCCGCTGTCCTTCCTCGCTTAGCACGAACCGGGTCCACTCTCTCGCCAACGAGGGGTTCTCAGAGCTTTTTAGGGTGGCTATCGGGTAGGTGGCGACCACGTTTAGGCCTTCCGGTATCTCGACGACCTTTACGCGGTCCTTTATGTCAGGCGTCACGTCGCTGGCGTACCCGAAGGTGGCGTCGGCCTCCCCCAAGGCTACCCGGTTGACGGCCACCCGTACGTCGGCCTCCCGCGAGACCAGGTTGGAGACGACTTTCTTCTCGAAGTCGCTTCCGTAGCGGGCGTTTGCCTTGTCCAGTATCTTCCCGGCGTACTCGGCGGCTGGCACGCCGTCTTGGGCCAGAACGAACTTTACCCCGGGCTTGGACAGGTCTCTAAAGTCTTCGATGCCCGCCGGGTTTCTCTCGGGGACTATTACAACCTCCCGGTTGCGGGCGAAAGTCTTGGCGTTCCCGTCCACCACGCCGTTCTCGATAGCGGCATCCATCTTGGCCGGGTCCGCCGAGGCGAACACGTCGGCCGGCGCGCCTTGCAGTATCTGGTTTAGCGCGACCGGGCTACCGGCGAAGCTGGCGCGCACCTCGACGCCCGGGTTCTCTTTCTCGAAGGCCTCTGCCAGCTCCCCGAACGCGTCGGTGAGCGAGGAAGCCGCGAAAACGTTGAGCGTGCCGCCTTCTCCACCGGCTCCCTCTTCCTGCCCTCCCGATGACGTTCCCGAAGCCGCCCCGCAACCCGTCAGAAGTCCGCCGACCAAGACTAGTACCAGAAACGCGCGTAGCCGTGGAACTCTTCTCATCGCCGTCTCTCTCGGTAGCCTACACGGGTTACGGGAGGCTCATGCTAGATGAGGTACGGTTTTCTTTCTTCGTGCAACCTGCACGAATCCAGCCGAGAGTTCACCGGAGGTTAGGAGTAGGGTCCGGTCCTATCGTCGTCCGCCAGCCGCCGATAGCCTTCCGCCACGCCGAGGACCTTCTTTACATACCAGTCTGCGTGGTTGTAGGAAAAGAGCGCGGCGTACCAGTCTTTCGGGGCGCCACCGGTCTTCAGGTATCGGGCCGCAGCCGGGATAGCGTCCCTCGGGTCCATTACGTTCGCCACGCCATCGCCGTTGCCGTCCACGCCGGAAGTCTTCCAGGTCGAGGGCATGAACTGCATCGGCCCCATCGCCCCGGCGCTCGACGGCCCCATGTTCTCCCCGTGATCCGACTCAACCTTGCCGACCGCCGCGAGTATGTACCAGTCCTTGCCGAACCCGTATTTCTCGGCAGATTTCTTATAAAGCTTTTTGTACCGCTTTTTGGAGATGGGTTTCACCGGCCGCGCGACGATGTCTTCGCGGGCGATCCTCAACTCACTCCGACGCTGTACGCTCGGCCCCCCGTTGGCCGGCTTTGCGCGTAGAATGCGGGCCCGCTCCGCGCCCTGTAGCGCCTGTATCCGGGAGTCCGTCCGTACCCTATCGTCCCGAACGCGGGATACCGCCGTTTCCAGCTTTTCTTCCCGCTGGCGCAACGCTTCGTTTCGCCGCCGCTCTTCCCTGACGGAGCTATCGTAGGCGGTCTTTTTCTCCGATACCTGAAGCACGGTGTTCTTTAACTTCCGCTGGGAATCCTGATACTCCCCCAAACTCAACCGCCCGTCGGAGAGAACCCTGGCTATGCGCCCATCAGCCAGGTCCCCCACGTCTCCATCTTTGCCCAAGACGATTCCAATCACCGAGGTCATGCCTTCGAGATTCCGTCCCTTGTACGCGGCGGTCGCCTGCTCTTCGTAGAGGCTCCTGGATCTCTCGAAGTTTTTCCGGGTTCCGGCGAGTTGCCCCTCGAGCGCTCGGGCTTGTCCTTCCAACTCCTGGCTCCGAACCTGGGCGGCATTCGCCTGAGTCTGGGCCTCTTGAAGCGACGACCCGACCGCGGATATCTCCTCCAGCCCCTGGGCCAGAGCGGCATCCTGCTCCGTGGATTGGGCCTCGAGGGCCAGGATCTTCGCGCCCGGCCCCGTCGTCTCTTGCGTCTGGGCGCCGGCGACTCCCGCAAACAGAACCGTCATTAAAAGTACGATAAACCCACTGCAGACCTTCACCCAAACCTCCACATTACCGGAAAACACTCCCCAAGAAACCTTCCCTGGATCAACTCGTAGTCAAAGTATATACGAGGTACTGTCGCTAGAGCTTTTCTCTTGCTTGTTTTGTTTCTTTATCCCTTGGTATCTTCGCCGCGCGTGAGCAGCTCCACGAGGGATTCCAGCTCTTCCCTCTCTCTGAACCTGATTTCCAGCTTGCCGCCTCTCCGGGAGGCACTGACTTTGACCGGTAATGAGACGGCGTCCTGGATCGCCCTTGAAGCCTGGCTATATTCTTCGGGCGCTGTTTTTGGTTTTGGCTCGCCGTCGCGTCCCGACTTCGGTTGGGCCGTCGCTTGTTCCCGGACTAGCTCCTCGGTTCTACGCACCGAAAGCTTCTCGGACCTTACCCTCGCGGCCAATTGGGTCATCTGCTCTTTGTCTCGAAGGCCCAAAAGCGCCCGGGCGTGGCCTTCGGTCAGACCACCTTCCAAAAGCATTTTTCTGATTCCGGATGGCAGATGCGCGAGGCGGAGCGTGTTCGTCACCGCCGTCCGGCTCTTTCCGAGCCTGCTCGCGAGCGCTTCTTTCGTTATCCCGAAGCTTTCCATGAGGGCCTGGTACGCTGCCGCGGTCTCCAGTGGGTTCAGGTCTTCCCGCTGCAGGTTCTCGACCAGCGCCAGCTCCATGGACTCGTTGTCGGCGGCCTGCCGGATCAGTACCGGAACCCGATCCAGGCCCGCCTCTTTCGCGGCCCGTAGCCGGCGTTCCCCGGCGATAAGCTCGAATCCATTTTCCGTCGAACGCACCACGAGCGGCTGGAGGATTCCGACCTCGCGGATTGACGCGGCCAACTCCCGGATACCGGCCTCCGGGAAGGTGCTCCGAGGCTGGTGCGTGTTTGGCTGGATCGCCGTGGCGGGTATCTCCTCGAATTTCAGCCCCCCCACGCTCTCTCCGGTCGCTATAAGGGCTGATAGCCCCCTACCCAAACCCCTTCTACCCACGTTCCAACACCTCTTCAGCAACCGCCGCATAGGCTGCGGCCCCGCTACTTTTCGGCGCGTACAACGCAACCGGCATCCCGTAGCTAGGCGCCTCGCTCAGCCGAACGTTGCGTGGTATCAGGGTGTGGAACACTTGCTCACCGAAGAAGGACTTGACCTCCTGGGCGACCTGGTGCGCGAGGTTTGTCCGGGGATCGAACATTGTCAGCAGAACCCCGCCTACCCGAAGATCCGGGTTCAACTCTTCCCGAACCATTCTTATGCTCCGCATTAGCTGGGTCAAGCCTTCCAGCGCATAGTACTCGCACTGTATCGGTATGAGCACCTCGTCGGCCGCCGTTAGAGCGTTGAGCGTCAAAAGATCCAAGGATGGCGGGCAATCCAAGAGGATCCGATCGTAAAGGCCTCGAGGCATTTTCTGCAAGGTCTTCTTCAGCTTGTATTCCCTGGCTAGAGAGGACACAAGCTCCACTTCGGCCCCGACGAGGTTTATCGTGGCCGGCGCCACGTGAAGGCCTTCGATGCCGGTTTTTACCGCCACCTCTTCTAGCGGTTTGCCTTCTAGCAGGACATCGTACATGCACCCGGAGGACGAGTCTTCCACGCCTAGTCCGCTGGTCGCATTGGCCTGGGGGTCCATATCTACTACAAGGACTTTTTCGTTTTTTTCCGCCAGAAATGCCGCCAGGTTGATCGCAGTGGTGCTTTTGCCTACACCACCCTTTTGGTTCACTATGGCTACTACAGTCCTCACCGCCGGCATATTACCATGCCCGTGCCGTCACTTCTTCTCCACACCCAAGGGGGTTTTCCCCGGCACTCCGGTGATTCTAGGGTATTTCGCGGGCGTCTTCGAGAGCTTGCGCACTACCACTAACCTGCGCTTTTTAGGCGGCACGCCCGAAACGAAAGGTATCTCGACGACTTCTTGGATCTTTGCCCCCAGCTTTTTGGCGGCCCGGCTGCCCGCCGATAGTTCCGTGGGAGCCAGGTCCGCTTTCATGCAGATAACGCTTCCGCCAAGCTTTACGAGCGGGACACAGTATTCGAGTATGACGTCCAACTTCGAGACCGCCCTAACCGTCGCCGCGTCGTATACACCCCTGTGGGCCACATCCCGGCCGACGTTTTCTACGCGAGCATTCACGACCTCGATACCGTCGAGATCCAACCTCTCGACGACCTGGCGCAGAAATACCGCCTTCTTCCCCGTTGCTTCGACAAGGGCAACTTTCATCGGATCTCCCAGGATTTTGATCGGCACCCCCGGCAACCCACCTCCACTTCCAACATCAACCAGACTCTCAGCCCGCCGCAGAGGACCATAAGCAAAGCAACTCAAAGAATCGAGAACGTGTTCCAGGAGTATCGCGTCAATATCTTTGACGCCTATAACATTGGCCTTCTCGTAGCCCGAAAGCTCCCGGGCATAAGCCAGGAGCATCTCCCCCTGGACGCCAGAAACCTCGACTCCCCACGCCTCTGATTGTCTGAAGAACAGATCCAAGGCCGCGCCAGAGGGATGTTTCACGTGAAACGCCCCGGCGGACAGAAACAAGAATGTGCGTCGACGACAAAAGTTTGCGCGCACCTACTTTTGTCGTCCGGACGTGTTCGTTTCACGTGAAACGCTACGGTTTCATTGGGCGGGAGAAATGTTCACCCGGCGATTGTCCCCCGTTCCGGCGCTGACAGTGGAAACACTTGGGTTCTCTCTGAGGTAAGTGTGGATAACCCGGCGTTCGGAAGAACCCATCGGGGGCAGTTCGATGGTCCGGCCTTCGCGGGTCGCCCGCCGGGCCATCCGGTGTGCCATACCCTGTACGGCTTCTATGCGACGCTGCCGGTAACCTTCGGAATCTACGACGATTCTCTTGACGAAATCCTGGTCTCTGTAAGCAGAAACGTTAACGAGAAGTTGGAGAGCATCTATGGTCTCTCCCTTTTGCCCGATAAAAAGTCCCGTCTCCGCAGTAGATACGTCGACTGCGATATACTCGCCAACATCGTAAACTTCCACCCGGGCTTTGAAGCCCATGCCTTCTACGGCTTCGACGGTAAACTTCTCTATCTCCGCAAGCAAACCTTCAGGAGCTTCGGGCGTGATCTCCGTGCTTTCCGGTTCTTTTTCAATATTTTCTACCGGTTCCGGCTCGTGTTCGGAAGATAGTTCCGTCCGTTCTATAGCCTGTTCCTCGTCTTCCCCTTCTTCGGCGGCGTCGATTTCAGGTATTGCCGGCTCGTCTTCGGCGGGGGCACTGGGGGTCACGGACACCCGGGCGTCCCGGGCGCCGATCCCGAGGAACCCGGGACTGCCTTCATCGAGGATCTCGTAGGTTATCTGCTCTGGAGGAACGCCCAGCCTTGCGGATGCTTTGGCCAGAGCATCATCTACCGTTGAAGCGTTGAACTCTTGCGCCTGGGTCATTTTTTCTTCTTTCTACGTTTCCTTTTGGCCACTTTCGCGGCCTGGGCAGCGCTTCCGTTTTTGTTTCCGGTCTCGTTGCCAGCCCCTGATGCTCGCGGCTCCGGACTATTGGCATTGCGAGACTTAGTGGTGGACCCGCCGTTTTTAGAGTTATCCTTGTCAGGCTGATCCGTGGGAGTTTTCTTTCCCGGGCCGTAGTTGTAGATCGTGTAGTTCTGAACTAGAGTTATGATGTTAGAGGTGATCCAGTAGACAAAAAGGCCCGCCGGGAAACTCCAAAGAAACACCGTTATACCTACAGGCATCAGCCGCATCAACCAGCGTTGCTGGGGCTCCATCGCTTTATTCGTGACCTCCATTGAGGCAAGCATCGTAACCGCTGAGAGGACCGGGAGTATGTAAAGAGGGTCTTGCACCGAAAGGTTCTGAAACCACAGTATCCCACCCGTCTGGAAGCTAGGGTACAACGCTTCCGCGCCTGCCACGCCACCTCCAAACTTCCGGATCACGTAGAAAATACCGATAATTATGGGCATCTGGATCAACAGCGGCAGGCAGCCCCCGAGGGGATTGACTTTGTTCTCCTGGAAAAGCTTCATCTGCTCTTCCTGTTGTTTTTGGCGATTGTCCTTGAACTTGGCCCGAATCTTATCCATCTCCGGACGGAGCTCCTGCATGGCCCGCATGCTGCGTACTTGCCTCACGGTAAGGGGAAAAAGCAACGTGCGGATTATCAGCGTGAGCAGTACTATCGACAGCCACCACGGAAGGCCCAGGTTCTGATGGAAGTACAACATAACAGAGCCCAGGATATTGACGATGGGGGAGAAAAGGCTCTGGAAGAAGTTTGCGATCGCGTTAATCATTGAATCCTCATCATTTTACCGGGTCAAAACCGCCTTTCGAGTAAGGGTTGCAGCGTAGTATACGCCAAGTCCCCAAAAGCGCGCCTTTGAAGACACCATACTTCTGTATAGCTTCGATCGTGTACTGAGAGCAAGTAGGATGAAACCTACAAGAAGGCGGGAACAAAGGCGATACAAACCGCTTGTAAGCCTTTATAATTCGGATCGTTAGCCTCTTCAAGAGCCCGCCAAAACCATATTGCGTTTCCTTACTTCGTGGCCCAGTCTCGCGCTTCGAACTTCTTCAATGCTCGTAGGAACTCCACCCGAAGCTCGTCGTAACTCGCTTCCGCCGAGGCGGGACGGGACGACACGACTATATCGATTTTCATATTGCCCGGCGCGGAGGCGCTGAAGATATCCTTGAGCCTGCGCCGAACCTTGTTGCGTACCACCGCGTTACCTACTTTTTTAGATACCGACAACCCCAACCTGGCCGTCTCCAATTCGTTCGGGAAGGCGTGAACAGAGAAGAGCTTGCCCCGATAAGCTGCGCCCTGTCGGTAAACTCTCTCAAACTCAGCAGAGTCCGTGAGTCGCGTGCGGCTACTGCCCGACAAGGTTTAGACAGCCAGCTTCTTCCTGCCGCGACTTCTCCGGGCGTTCAAGACTCGGCGGCCACCGACTGTGCTCATACGCTTCCGGAAACCGTGCGTCTTTGCACGCTTGCGTTTGTTCGGCTGGTAAGTGCGCTTCATGATGCTCCTCTGTTACGTCTTTTATCTACCTGTTCAAAGCACCTTATTGTATCCGAGAGCATCCATGTCATCCAACGTCTCGACACGGGCAGCGGGACCGTACCCGGGAAACATTTCCGCCGCATCTCACAGAAAATACCTGCAAAGTAGCCACAATCTAAGCGATATTTCGTTCTAGAGCGGGTGGACGTCGCGCACTAAATAGGGTGCAAAATGCCTGGTCCGGCTTGCTAAGGCACGCCATACCGTCACTTTTCAACAGTTTATCCACAGGCTGTGGATAGTTTTGTGGATAACTATATTAATGCTCTGCAAATCGCCGCTTTTTGAGAGTCTGCTATAGCGTTAAGGCCCTTGTTACGCTAAATTCTGGGTCGGGGATGATCTACTCACAGCACATACAAGAGGGGTTCGAGGGGGCCGAGATCGGTGTTCGGATCGCCGTATATCCGAAGGACGGGGGGCCGGAGGTGACCGAGGTTTCCGCCGCTGGGCCACGTACGGCGGCGGACAAATTCTCGAAGTTCGTGATGGACAAAGTAGGCGAGCTGGGGGGGAAAGTCCCCGGGTCTTCGGTGAGAGAAGTCGTCGAGAACCTCATACACGCGGAGTACAAAGGAGTAGTGATCTCCGTTCTAGAAAACGGCAACAGTGTGCGCGTCTCGGACAAAGGGCCGGGCATCGGCGACAAGGCGCGGGCCATGGAGTTTGGCTTCTCCGGCGCGGAACCCGGGACCTTGCGGAACATAAGGGGTGTCGGGGCCGGACTCGGCATTGCCCGCACGTCCGCGGAGAAGGTCGGGGGAACGGTCACCATAGAAGACAACATTGGTGGCGGAACCGTGGCAACCGTTGCCGTACCTGAAGCCGGCGCAGGGATACCGGTGGCGGCCGGGGCGCCGGAAGAGCCGTCCGCAAGACGGTATCCGGGCGGCGTGCCGCGCATGAACATCTCCGAGAGGCAGCAGAAAGTCCTCATAACGGTGCTTGAATGTGGGGAAGTCGGTCCCTCAACGGTGGCGGAGAGGTTGGAGATCAGCGTCAGCACGGCTTACAGGGACCTCTCGGTTCTAGAAGAACACGGCCTCGTCGCGACCGGTGAATCAGGTAAACGGTTGATCTCACCGCTCGGGCGGGATCTCGTAGAGGCCATCGTAAGCACGTGGGTAAAGTAGCCCGTGGCGGGGAGGGCGGAAGAAGTCTGGTCTGAGGTGCTCGACCGGGTCTCCGAGCACATAAATACTCCTTCTTTCAAGGTCTGGTTCGAGGGCACGAGACCGGTCGATTTGTACGAGGAGCGGCTGGAGATTTCCGTTCCGAACTCCTTTGCCAAGGAGTACATAGAGAGCAAGTTCCGGTCTCTTCTGGAAGAGGCTCTAGGCTCCGTGATAGGCCGCCAGGACCCCAGACTGGTTGTCAGCATCGGCCGGGGACGGGGGGGAGAGGGCGGTAACGGCAGCGCTTCGGAGGCGGCCGAGTCGGTCTTGACGGCCAAGACTCCGCTTTCTTTCAAAGAAAAGTATTCGTTTGATTCTTTCGTTATCGGGGCGGGGAACAGGTTCGCCCACGCGGCCGCCCTGGCCGTGGCCGAGTCTCCCGGCGTCGTCTACAACCCGCTGTTCGTGTACGGGGGCGTAGGGCTAGGCAAGACCCACTTGCTGCGGGCCGTCGGGGCTTACGTCGGGGATCAAGACCCCACCATGGGGGTTCGTTACGTAACCTGCGAGCAGTTCACCAACGACTTCATAAACTCCATGCGGGACAACTCACCGCTCGGGTTTCAGAAACGCTACCGGGAGAACGATGTCCTTCTCGTAGACGACATACAGTTTCTTGAGAACAAAGTAGAGACCCAGGAAGCGTTCTTCCACACGTTCAACTCCCTGTACGAGGAGAACAAGCAGATCGTCATAGCCTCCGACCGGCACCCGAAATACATCCAGACCCTCGAAAATCGTCTGGTGAGCCGCTTTGAGTGGGGCCTGGTGACGGACATCCAACCTCCCGACCTCGAAACTCGCATAGCAATCCTGCGCAAAAAGGCTATCCTGGATAGCCTGGAGGTCGACGACGAAGTCTTGACGTTTATAGCTTCCAAAGTCTCGACCAACATCCGGGAGCTCGAAGGCGCCCTGGTGCGCATCCTGGCCTACTCTTCGCTCTACGGCCGCGCGCTGAGCGTGCCGCTGGCCGAGGAAGTGCTAAAAGACATCCTCCCCGACTCAGACTACCGGGAGATACCGGTCGAGCTCATCCAGCACGAAGTCTGCCGCTACTTCGGGGTCTCCAAGCAGGATTTGATCGGCGCCAGCCGTACCAAAGCCTTCGCATACCCGCGCCAGGTGGCGATGTACCTCTGCCGGGAGATGACCGACGAGTCCCTACCGAAGATAGGACGGGCTTTCGGGGGCCGGGACCACTCGACCGTCATGCACGCCAACAGCAAAATCTCCAAACTCATCAACAACGACCGCGACGCCTTCAACCAAATACACGAAATTACCTACCACGTAAAAAGCAAACGTTGACCCCAAAGCTCCAAATTTCGTGAATTACCCACTTTACCCCTCCCCGGCAGGGTGGGTAGATTGTAACAAAAATAAGGCCTCCGAGACCGAAGTTATCCACAGCCTGTCCACAACCGCTCTTTTAGCTGTGGATAACCCACACTACTTTATCCACAGTTTTGCCGAGTTATCCACAATTTCTGTGGACAGGCACCCGAATCTGTGGACAAAAAAATTTGATCCGGTGCGTTTTGAAGGTCTATATAACTACTCAACGATACAGTCTGTGGATAAACCTGTGGATAAGAGGGGTAAAATCTGTGGATAAACCTGTGGATAGTTTTGTGGATAAACTTTACCTGTGGATAAACGGAGAGTTATCCACAATTTATCCACAGGTAATTCTTGGTTATCCACAATTTTGTCCACAGGGCGGTAGGGTAGTATTTGGCTTAAGTAAAAGCCGTTTGGTAGTTTATCCACATATCCACAGGCCTTATTATTATTATTATTCTAATAAATAGAATATTAGGTAGTACTAATAAGGGAAGAAAGGAGTTGGTATGAGGGCTGTTTGCAACATAGATATCTTTAGTAAAAAGCTCGCCCTGGTATCCCGGGGGGTGTCGGCCCGATCGGCCATTCAGTTGCTCGGTGGGATATTGCTCGAGGCGGACGGCGACTCTGTAAAGCTGTCGGCCACGGACATGGAGATCTCCGTCCAAACCTCTTCGCCGGCGGAGATCGAGGAAGAGGGACGGGTGGTCATTCCGGCCCGCATCTTTAATGACATCGTCCGGTCTTTGCCGAAGGGTCAGTTCACGTTGGAGCATGACACGTCGGCCGGAACGGTAAAACTCTCGGCGGGAGAGAACGAGTACACGATCCGGGCTTACGCCGCGGAGGACTTTCCGCAGCTGCCGCAGTTCGAGGAAGAGGCTTCCTTCACGATGCTGGGGGACGTGCTGGTCGATACGGTCGAGAAGGTTTCGAAATCCTACTCGCGGGACGAGACGCGGCCGGTGTTGACGGGGATACTCATTAGCTTCGAGGAATCCCGGGTACGGATGGTGACGACGGACTCTTACCGGCTCTCCATCAAAGAGAGCGAGTTGGCGACGACGTTCGACGATTCTCGGGAGGCGATCGTGCCGGCCCGGGCGATGCAAGAGGTTGGCCGCATCTTCTCCGGGGCCGACGAAGATCAGATAGAGGTGGTGCTCTCCGAGAACCAGGCGCTGTTCAGGATCGGGGACGTGTTATTGGGCAGTCGTTTGATCGATGGCAACTTCCCGGAGTACAAGCGGCTCCTGCCGACGACGTTCGAGCGGGAGATCTCCGTGGACCGGGAGGAGTTGATGGGCACGCTTCGCCGGGTCAACCTGTTTGCCCAGCGTCAGACCCCGCCGGTTCCGGTCAGCCTCGCGTTCTCGAGCGGCGCGGTCGAAGTCATCGTGCGTAACGGGGAGATCGGGGAGGCGCACGAGAAGCTGGCGGCCTCCAGCGAGGACGAGTTCCACATCTCGTTCAACCCGGGGTATTTGCTGGACGGCGTTTCGGCGGTCACCTCCGAGAACGTGGTCTTCAGGCTCAACGAGTCGCTCAAGCCCGGTTTGATCGTGCCCGCTTCGGAGGACGGGAACGGGGACGGCGGCGAGCCGGACTTCCTTTACCTGATCATGCCGATGCGAGACCCGTCCCAGAACTAGGACCGTTGGAGGTATCTCCCGGCACGACGCTCGGCCAGGCGCTGAAAGTTTCGGGTATCGCCGGAACCGGGGGTGAGGCGAAGGTGCGGATCCAATTCGGAGAAGTCCTGGTGAACGGCGAGGTCGAGGAGCGCCGCGGCCGGAAGCTCAAGGAGGGCGACGTGGTCGAGGTGGGGGACGAGCGCCTGGAGGTCCGCTAGTGTCTTACCTTCGGGCGATCCGGCTGGTCAACTTCCGAAATTACGCCGACGAGACCGTCCTGTTTTCCCCGGGCCTGAACATCGTGGTCGGCGAGAACGCCCGGGGCAAGACCAACCTCCTCGAAGCCGTCTCGTTCGCCGTTGCCGGCTCCACGCCCCGAACCCCGAAGGAGAACGAAGTGGTCCGGTGGGACCAGGACTTCGCGCGGGTCGAGGCCCGGGTGGCCCGGGAAGAGGACGAACGCAAAGTGGCGGTCGGTTACGCCCCGGGCCAGAAAAAGCGGCTTACCGTGGATGGTGCTTCGGCTACTTCCCTGGCGCACTACGCCGCCGGCGGCGCCGGGGTGCGGGTCATCAACTTCTTCCCGGACGATATCCGGATCGTGAAGGGCGCGCCCGCCGACCGGCGGGACTTCCTGGACCTTCTGCTCTCCTCGCTCCGGCCGTCTTACGCCCGGGCCGTCGGCGAGTACGCGAAAGCCGTCCAGCAGCGCAACCAGTTGCTCCGGCGTATCCGGGATGGATTCTCGTCCGAGAAAACATTATCCACCTGGGACCGGAAGGTGATAGAGCTAGGCTCAAAAGTCCTGGAAGGCCGCGAGGCCGCCGTGGAACCCCTGGGAGAATACTTCAAAGACTCTCTAGGGGCCCTATACGGGCCGGAGAAGGCCGAGATCCGCTACTCCTATAGCACGCCCCCGGAAGACTACGCGGAGGCCCTTAGCGGGGCACGTCGGGCCGACGTCGAGCGTGGAACCACGTCCGTCGGGCCCCACCGGGACGACTTCGCCGTGCTCCTCGGCGGGGTGAACCTCACGACCTTCGGGTCGCAGGGGCAGCAGCGGCTGGCGACGCTGGCGCTCAAGTTCGCGGCCCGGGACTACGTGCGGTGGGCGACGGGGGAAGACCCGATCCTGCTCTTTGACGACGTGATGAGCGAGCTCGACGGCCGCCGCCGGGAGTACCTCGCCGGCTACTTCCTGGAGAGTACCCAGGCGATCATCTCCACCACAAACCTCGAATACTTCGAGCCGGGTATCCTGGAACGGGCGCACACGACACGTATATCTAGTGGACCCGAACCAAACGCTACAACCCATGGTGTCGAAGGGTAGCGTAAAGGCGTCGGAATGGCTTATTTAAGCGTCAAATCGGGAAATTTAAGCTTTGGAAACCGGCTGAGATATGTTACAATCCTCGGGTGAATAGTTTTATCGAGAAGAGGCCGTTTGTGGCCTGGAAGTTCTACGTTTCGAGGAAAGGCTGTTTCTTTGGTGGATAAGTCGGCTGTCAAGAATTCCGGGAGTTCCTACGATGCAAGTTCCATCCAGGTTCTAGAGGGTCTTGAGGCCGTCAAGCGTCGTCCCGGTATGTACATCGGCTCCACCGGCCCCCGGGGTCTGCATCACCTGGTCTGGGAGATCGTCGACAACTCCATCGACGAGGCGCTGGCCGGCTACTGCACCGAAGTGGACGTAGTAATCCACCAAGACAACTCCGTTTCCGTCAGCGACGACGGACGCGGGATGCCGGTAGGCTCGATGGAGAAATACGGCAAGTCCGCCACCGAGGTCATAATGACGACGCTGCACGCCGGCGGCAAGTTCGACGGCCAGGGGTACAAAGTATCCGGCGGGTTGCACGGCGTCGGGGCTTCGGTTGTCAATGCGCTCTCGGAGTGGCTGGAGATCGAGATTAGGCGCGAGGGACATCTGTGGAGCCAGCGCTACGAGCGCGGTTTTCCCCAGGGTGAGTTGACCCAGGACCGGAAGCTCAAGAAAGGCGAGGGGTCCGGGACCACCATCAGCTTCATGCCGGACCCGGAGGTATTTACCGAAACACGGGAGTTCTCGTTCGACACGCTAACGCGACGCTTTAGGGAGTCGGCGTTTCTGAACAAGGGGCTCAAGATCAACCTCTCGGACGAACGCGAGGAAGACCGGAACGTCACCTACCAGTACGAGGGCGGCATCCGGGACTTCGTCGAGCACATAAACGAGTCGAAAGACCCGGTCCACAAGACCATCTTCTACCTCGAACGCGAGGATGAGATCGGGGAGGTCGAGGTCGCCCTGCAGTGGAACAACGGCTTTCAAGACTCGGTCTTCACCTTCGCCAACAACATCAACACCCACGAGGGCGGGGCGCACCTCTCCGGTTTTCGGGGCGCGCTTACCAGGACGATCAACGACTATGCCCGGAGCAAAAACCTCATAAAGGAGAAAGAGGACAGCCTGACCGGTGACGACATCCGGGAGGGGCTGGCGGCGGTAATCTCCGTGAAGCTCTCCGAGCCGCAGTTCGAGGGACAGACAAAGACCAAGCTCGGGAACACCGAGGTCAAAGGACTCGTCGAAACCAGCGTCAACCGCTACCTCGCGGAGTTCTTGGAGGAGCGGCCGGGTGAGGCCAAGGCGATCATCAACAAGGCGCTTCAGGCGGCGCGGGCGCGGCAGGCGGCCCGGAAGGTGCGCGACACGATCCGGAAAGGCTACCTCGAAAGCTCCACGCTGCCGGGCAAGCTGGCGGATTGTTCGTCAAAGGACCCGGCGCGGAGCGAGATATACATCGTCGAGGGAGATTCGGCTGGTGGTTGTTTTTCTGGAGATACGGAGGTTGCCCTGGCCGATGGAAGGGCGCTCAGCTTTAGGGATCTGGTAGAGGAGCAGGAAGAAGGCGAGGAGCACTTCACGTACACCATCCGGCGTGATGGGAAGGTCGGAGTCGAGAGGGCTATCCACGCCCGCGTCACGAAGCGAGCTGCAGAAGTGGTCAAGGTCGTCCTCGACGACGGCGAGGAGATCACCTGCACCCCCGACCACCGCTTCATGCTGCGCGACGGCAGCTATAAAGCCGCTTCGGATCTCGCCCCCGACGACTCGCTGATGCCGCTGTACCGCAAGCTTTCGAGCAAAGAAGAATCGGGAATTACGATAGACGGCTACGAGATGACCTGGGACCCGGGCTCGGATCGCTGGCTATTCACCCACGTTTTGGCCGACTGGTACAACCGCTGGCGCGGGGTCTACTCGAAGACAGACGGCGACCACTGTCACCACATAGACTTCGACAAGCGCAACAACAACCCCACGAACCTCGTGAGGCTGCCCTCGGAGGCGCACCTGGTGCTACACCGGGAGCATGTGAGCCGGACACTGCACCGTCCCGAGGTCATAGAGAAAGGACGTAAGCTCCGCCAGGGCGCGGAGTTCCGCGCCGCGATGAGCGAGCGCATGAGACGCGAAGATACCTGGGGTCTACTTTCCGAGCAGGCCAAAGCTCAGTGGGAAGACGAAGCCTATAAGGCTTACATGGCCCAAAAATGGCGCGAGTTCGTTGCTGGCAATGAGGAGTACCGGTTGGCAAGCGAGGCGCGCCTGGACGCTGCGCAACGTGCCTACTGGGGCGATCCGGCAAACCGCCAGGCCCAGTCCGAGCGTGTGCAGGCGTACTTCGAGGATCATCCCGAACACAGGGCGGCATACGCGGCGGCGGCCAGGGTTCAGTGGCAAGATGAAGAATTGCTCGCCTGGCGCAGAGACGAGACGCGCAAGCAGTGGACCCCCGAGTTCAGGTCGGCCCGGCGGGCGGCGTTGAATAAGACGTACTACCGGAAGACCATTTCGGCTTTGAGAGAGCATTTGCGCGACGCCAGGGGGCTCGACGTTGCTGCCTACGACGGCCACAGGCGCGAGACCCGGGACAAGAGCCTGTTGCGCTCCGATACCTTCTGCCGGCAGTACTTCGACGGCGACGAGGAGCGGGCGACGGAAGCGGTTTTAAACCACAACCACCGGGTGGTTTCGGTAGAGCGCGTCGAAGAGCGGATGGACGTATATGACCTCGAAGTGCCCGGCACGCACAACTTCGCTTTGGCAAGTGGCGTCTTCGTCCACAACAGCGCCAAGCAGGGCCGGGACCGGAACTTCCAGGCGATACTGCCGTTGCGCGGCAAGATCCTCAACGTCGAGAAGGCCAACATGAACAAGGTCCTCTCAAACGTGGAGATACAGGCGATGATCTCCGCGATCGGGGCCGGCGTTGCGGAGACGTTCAACCTGGAGAACGCCCGGTACAACAAGATCGTCATCATGACCGACGCCGACGTGGACGGAAGCCACATCCGGACGCTGGTGCTGACGTTCCTGTTCAGGAACATGCCGGAGCTGATCGAGGCCGGCTACGTGTACATCGCGCAGCCGCCGCTCTACAAGGTCACGCACCAGCGCAAGGACTACTACGTCTACAACGAGAGCGAGCTGCAGGAGACTCTGGCCCGCCTGAACGCCAACGGCAACGCCAGCATCGGGCGCTTCAAGGGTCTCGGCGAGATGAACCCGATACAACTCTGGGAGACCACTATGGACCCGGAGCACCGGACGTTCCTGCAAGTAACGGTCGAGTCGGCCGCAGTCGCGGACGAGCTGTTCACGGCGCTCATGGGCGACAAAGTCGAGCCACGCCGGCTCTTTATAGAAGAGAACGCCAAAGAGGTGAAGAACCTGGATGCTTGATACTTTCTCGGGGAACGTACAGCCCCACTCCATAGAAGATGAAATAAAGGACTCGTTCCTCTCCTACGCGATGAGCGTCATAGTCTCTCGCGCCCTGCCGGACGTGCGGGACGGCCTCAAACCAGTTCACCGTCGCGTACTGTACGCGATGCACGACATCGGCCTCCAACCGAACCGGCCGTACCGCAAGAGCGCGACAGTCGTCGGCGAAGTCCTCGGTAAATACCACCCACACGGCGACTCGTCGGTCTACGACACGCTCGTAAGGCTCGCGCAGCCGTGGTCCATGCGGCATCCGCTCGTGGACGGCCAGGGCAACTTCGGGAGCGTGGACGGCGACTCAGCAGCGGCTATGAGATATACCGAAGCCCGGCTTACCCGCATGGCGACAGAGATGTTGCGGGACATAAGCTCCGACACGGTGGACTTCGCGCCGAACTTCGACGAGAGCAACCGCGAGCCGGTGGTGTTGCCGGCGCGGTATCCGAACCTGCTTGTCAATGGATCCGACGGCATCGCGGTCGGGATGGCGACCAAGATCCCACCGCACAACCTCGCCGAGGTTATCGACGCCACCGTCGCGCTCATT
Organism: Rubrobacteraceae bacterium; assembly: GCA_049650095.1. GTDB lineage: Bacteria > Actinomycetota > Rubrobacteria > Rubrobacterales > Rubrobacteraceae > SIRX01. The sequence continues at coordinate 39,862 of JBARZM010000115.1, forward strand.
GACAACCCTGAGATGGACGACGAAGGGCTGACGGAGCACATAAAGGGGCCGGACTTCCCGACCGGCGGCATTATTGTGGGATTGCGGGGGATGCGGGAAGCAATCGAGACCGGGCGCGGGTCGGTCCGGGTTCAGGCCAAGGCTCATACGGAGCAGATCAAGGGCAATAGAACTCAGATCGTGGTCACCGAAATCCCTTATCAGGTGAACAAAAGCTACCTGCTGCAGAAAATCGCCGAACTGGTCAAGGAGCGGAAGTTGGACGGCATCTCCGACCTGCGGGACGAGTCGGACCGGAACGGGATGCGGATCGTCATCGAGCTGAAGCGCGACGCGATCCCGAAGGTCGTCCTGAACAACCTCTACAAGCACACCCAGATGCAGCAGAGCTTCGGGGTGAACCTCGTGGCGCTCGTGGACGGCGTGCCGAAGACGCTCTCCTACAAGCAGGTCCTAAAGCACTACGTCGCCCACCAGTTCGAGGTCGTAACCCGCCGGACGCGCTACGAGCTTGAGAAGGCCCAGGCCCGGGCGCACATCCTGGAGGGCTTGCTCATCGCGCTGGACAACCTCGACGAGGTAGTGGAGACGATCCGTCGCTCCCAAAACCCCGAGACGGCGCGCAAGAACTTGATAAAGGCCTTCGATCTCTCCGAGCGGCAGGCGCAGGCGATCCTGGATTTGCGGTTGCAGCGGCTCACGGCGCTGGAGCGCAAGAAGGTCGAGGACGAGCATAAGGACTTGCGGGAGAAGATCGAGTACTTAGAGAGCGTCCTCGCCGACGACGATAAGGTGTACGGGATCATCAAGGAGGAGTTGCAGGAGACGAAAGCGGCTTACGCCGACGAGCGCCGGACGGTCATAACCGCCGAAGAAGGCGTGGACTTCGACGTGGAGGACCTGATCGCCGAGGAGGAGATGGTCATCTCCATCTCCAACGGCGGCTACCTCAAGAGCGTTCCGGTAAACACCTTCCGCAAGCAGGGCCGGGGCGGTGTCGGCGTGGCCGGGATGGAGCTCAAAGAGGGCGATTACATCGAGCACCTCTTTATCACGACGACGCACCACTACATGCTCTTCTTTACCAACCGGGGCAAGGTGTATCGGCTCAAGGTCCACCAGCTACCGAGGATGGGCCGGACGGCGAAGGGGCGTCACGTCGCCAACCTCTTGCCGTTGGCGCAGGACGAGCGAATCGCGACCGTTATCCAGACAAAGGAGTTCAAGGAGGCCGAGTACCTGCTCTTCGGTACCCGCAAAGGCATCATTAAGAAAACCGCCTTCCTCGACTACAACACGCCGCTCAAGGAGACGGGCATCATCGCCATAAACCTCTCGGACGGCGACGAGCTTATCGGGGTGCGCCACGCTTCCGAGAACGAAGAAGCCATTCTCGTAACCCGCAACGGCCTGGGCATCCGCTTCGAGCAGAGCGAGACGCGGCCGATGGGCCGGGCGACCGGCGGGGTCAAAGGCATAACCCTGAAGAATAGCGACGACGTGCTCTCGATGGACGTGGTCGGCGAGGGCGCGCCGGACGATTTGTTTATGATCACCGAGAAAGGCTTCGGCAAGCGCACGGCCCTCTCGCAGTTCCGGCTGCAGGGGCGTGGGGGACAGGGCGTCATCGCCATGAAGACCGACGGAGAGCGCGGCAAGCTCGCCGGCGTGCGGGTCGTGAGGCCGGGCGCGCACGAGCTCGTCATGGTATCCAACTTCGGGACCACGATCCGCATGGACGCCGATTCGATCTCCCGTCAGGGCCGGGCCGCGCAGGGTGTGCGGGTTATGAACTTGCGCGAAGGCGACGTTGTGAGCGCCATCGCAAGGGTCGCATCTACCCAGGGCGCCGAGGTGAACGGCGACGCGGACGACCTGGCGATAGAAGTAATGGAAGAAATCTCGGGTGAGGACGGCGGAGGAGGGACCGATGGATAACCACGTCTGCGACGGGGTCGTGGAATGCACGGCTTTGGTTCTGGCCGAAGGGTGTACGGAGCTGGAAGGCAAGCTAACGCTCTTCGGGATACTGGATGAGATCCGGCCGTCCGGCGAAGATGATATCCCGTTCGTGGTCTACGCGAAGTTCGAGGGCTGCGAACACGCCGCCGACCGCGAGCGTCGGGTCCGGATACTCGTTAGCGACGAAGATGGTGAAGAGTTGATCGAGTCCGAAGAATATCCCGTCTGGCTCGACGGAACCGAAGATCCGGTGACGATCGTGGCGAACTTCGAGCTACCGGAAGAACAAGAGAGTCGGGAGCAAATCATCTGGGTCGAGGCGGTCCTCGACGAGGAGACCCTGGCCCAAACGGCGGTCCGCCTACACGACCGATACAATGTCTAGACCATACGAGAGGCCCGGGAGACCGGGCTTTTCTTCTACCTAAGGAAAACAATGAACGAAGACCTAGCAATTTTCATCGACTGGGAGAATATCTATATCTCAACGGTCACGGAGTACAAGTCCAAGCCGAACGTCTCTGCCATCCTGGAAAAGTCCCGGGAATACGGGCGTATCGTCTCCGCCACGGCTTACGCTGACTGGACCGAAGGAGACTTCCGTCAGGCCCCGCCAACTCTATACTCGAACGGCATTACGCCAAAGTACATCTCCGCCCGGTACTTCCCGGGCGGCAAAGCCGCCAAGCGCCGCACGAACTCCATAGACGTGATGCTGGCGGTCGAGTGTTCGGACTTCCTCCACAAACACCCGCAGGTCGAAACCTACGTGCTCGTAACCGGTGACGGAGACTTTATCCCGCTGGTGAGTTTGCTGAGGAGCCAGGGGAAAAACGTCGTGGTGATCGGGGTTTCAGAGGCGACTTCGTACCACCTGATCGAATCTGCCGACCACTTCATATCCTATGCTTCACTCCTCGAGGAGGAACGTTCGGCGAAGGCCCGCGACACGGAGCCGAAGAAGAAGGCCGCCGACCCGTATGAAGAGTTGGTAAGGGCTGTAAAGACCCTGAAAAGCGGCGGCAAGGCCCGCGTGCTAGGGCAGGTCAAGCAGCAGATGATCGTGCAGCTCGGCTCCTTCGACGAGCGTAAGCAAGGCTTCAAGAAGTTCAAGGATTTCGTCGTGGAGGCCGAACGCCGCAACCTGGTAAACACCGTGGACCAGGACCTGGAGCTTCAAGTCTATTTGCCCGACGAGAAGGTGCCCGAGCAGCCCGAGTCCGGGGACACGGCCGCAAACAAGCCGGAGGGAACGGCGGTTGTTGTCCCAGATATCGTCCCGGATGACGCACCGGGGGATGTGCCGGAGAATGCTTCGGACGCCGGTGAGGACCGGCCCGAGAAAAACGGCAACAAAAAAGGTCCCGACGAGAGCTTCGACGTGCTGGAAGACCTGACGCCCTACGAGCTAAGGACCGTGTGCCGGGCGGTCTCCGGGCTGCGGCAGCCGGCGACGTTCGTAGAGATATTTAGCAGCATTCGGGAGTTGGACGAGCGGGGAGAGTTGGAGCTTTCCCGGGAGGAGATCGGCGAGGTTATAACGGCCATGATGGATTCTGAGTTCTTGAACCGGGTCCGGGCCAAACCCTACGAGCAAGCCCGCGCCGACATGACCTTCTACGCCCTCGATACGGACCGCAAAGAGGTCCAGAGCGCGTTGAACGGCTCCTAGTCAGCCAGCTTGTAGACCGTAAACACGGCCAACAAAAGGGCGGCGGCTATCTGAACCAGCGATATGGAGAGCGTCTGGATAATCTGTATAGCCGAGCCGCTTCGGAGCATCAGATGCACGGCCACGATGCCACCGAAACCCAGCGCGTACCAAGCCGCTGCTTTTACCCGGTAAGCCTCACTGCGCTCGCTCCAGATAACCGTCCCGATCAGGGCCGGGATGTAGAAGATCAGGATCAAAGGAACCAGCCGCATCAGCCCGACCGCAATATTTAGAAAAGTCTCCATAGACCAAGTCTACACCAAGGAAACAGGGGAAAAGCCCCGAGAAACTTGCCCGAAAGATACGTACGATAGTATACTTGTGATATTCAATAGAGGTGGTGATTATGGGAATAAACCAGAGGGTCTCATTACGGAAGTTCATGGACGACATACGGCGCTGGGTCGAGGAAGGCCGGAGCGACGATTGGATCGCCAGCGCCCTCGGCACCAGTCCTTCTTCGGTGCAGTCGTTCCGTTCGCGCAACGCCATCTACCGCCGGGACCACGGGGCAACGTTGTACGATCCGCAGGAGTACGGTTCTTACGAAGGGGTGTTGGATCCGGCTCCGGGCGCGTGGTTTGATCCCTCTGTGGGGGACGACCCCCGGTGGCGGGAGCATTGGGCCGAGACCGGCCGGGTGGAGATGCGCCTCACCCCGACGAAGATGGTCCTGATCCGCCGCGGCCGCACGAAGTCCCGGGGCTAAAACTCAAACCGGCGCCCCACCGTAAGATACAATAAGACTGGTTGCGGGCCGTCCGACCCGCCGCTGCGCCGGAGTGACATCCGGCGTAGAGGAAAGTCCGGACTCGCACGGACCCGGTAGCCCGGGTCCCGAAGGCCGCTCGGGCCAACAACCCGAGGGACGGACGGGTGTAAGCCCTCCGTCACGTCAAGTGCAACAGAGAGCAGACCAGCCGATGGACCGGAGCTTTGCTATCGGTCACAGGTGATGGGTGAAAGGGTGGGGTAAGAGCCCACCGGCGGTATCCCGAGGCAAGCCTTAGGCTTTCCGGAGGGACCGGCCAGGTAAACTACCGGTGCGAGCAAGCCAAAGTGTCCCGGAGCCTCTCCGGAGGCCTCCGGGCGGGTAGGCGCAGCTTCGGCCCCGCAAGGGAGCCGAAGCCCGGGGAACAGCCCGGAGATGGATGGCGGGATAGACAGGATCCGGCTTACAGGACGGCCCAAGCACCAAAAATCTCCAGCTTGCCACATTGGTTTTTGGAATGGATTCACAACAATTCTTCTTGCGATCCTCTATACTTCGGCCTGCGAAAGAAGCCTTAAGTACATGCGTGCATAGAGGGAGCAGAATTTGGCGAGTATAACTGCCGCAACCAAAAGGTTGCCCTGGTGGGTTGGACCGATAACCGTAACGGTCGTGTTAACGGCCTTTGGTATCTATTCGTTTTATGTGGCGATTTTTGCCCAGGACCCTCAGTACCAGGATTACCTGCTTTCACCGTTCTTCTCGCCGCAGGTGGGGTCGCCGTACGCTTGGCTCTCGCCGGCGGTCTTTGTTCTGTGGATACCGCTCGGGTTTCGGGCCACGTGTTACTACTACCGCAAGGCGTACTACCGGGCCTTCTTCTGGGACCCGCCGGCGTGTGAGAGCCGGGCCCAGCAGCGGGAGCCCCGGAGCCCGGAGAACTACCAGGGTGAGCGGGCGCTCTTCGTGCTCAACAACGTCCACCGGTACTTCTTGTACGGTTCGATCTTCGTGGTGGCGTTTCTCTGGTATGAGGCGGTAATATCGTTCTTCCCCGGGGGCGGATTTGGCATCACCGTCGGAACGTTGGTCCTTGTAACGAACGTGGTTCTTCTCTCGTTCTACACGTTCTCGTGCCACTCCTTCCGGCATTTGGTGGGGGGAAACAAAGACTGCTACTCGTGCGTAACGGGTGGAAACGCCCGGCGCAAGACTTTCAACGCGGTTAGCGTGCTAAACGGGCGGCACTCGCTCTGGGCCTGGCTCAGCCTCTTCGCGGTGCTGTTCGCCGACGTGTACATAAGGATGTTGATGGCGGGCTGGTTCACGGACCCGACGATACTGTAGTGGTGGAGAGGTAGGTAACTGTGGAATCCAACGGACACGATGGACACACCGGGCGCAACGGCAGCCACGAGAACTACGAGGTACGCGAACACGACGTCCTGATCGTCGGCGCCGGCGGCGCGGGACTACGGGCGGCGATCTCCGCCGCCGAGCGCGGACTTTCGGTCGGCATCGTAACCAAGAGCCTGCTCGGCAAAGCCCACACCGTCATGGCCGAGGGCGGCATAGCGGCGGCCGTCGGCAACGTGGACCCCGAAGACGGTTGGCAGACCCACTTCATGGACACCATGAAGAGCGGCAAATTCATAAACAACTGGCAGATGGTCGAGAAACACACCAAAGAAGCCCCGGAGAGGGTCATAGAGCTCGAGCAATGGGGCGCCCTCTTCAACCGGACGCCGGAAGGCAAAATCTCCCAGCGGCCCTTCGGCGGCCACACCTACCGGCGGTTGTGCCACATCGGCGACCGAACGGGCCTTGAGATGATCCGGACTCTGCAGGAGAAGGTTCTCTCCATCGACGCCGAAGTCTACATGGAGACGACCATCACCAAGCTCTTCAAAAAGGGCGACCGGGTCGTCGGCGCCCTTGCCTACACCCGCGAGAACGGCAAGTTCATCCACTTCAAGGCCAAAGCCGTCGTGATGGCGACCGGCGGATGGGGCAAAATATTCAAGGTCACCTCCAACTCCTGGGAGGGCACCGGCGACGGCGTGATACAGGCCTACGACGTCGGCGCCGAACTGGTTGACATGGAGATGATGCAGTTCCACCCGACCGGGATGGTCTGGCCTCCCGGGGTGCGCGGCCTGCTCGTGACCGAGGGCGTGCGCGGCGAGGGTGGGTTCCTCCGAAACTCCGAGGGCAATCGCTACATGGAAACCTACGACCCCGAAAAGATGGAGCTCTCGACCCGCGACGTGGTCGCCCGGGCGAACTACACCGAGGTGCAGGAGGGGCGTGGTTCGCCCCACGGCGGCGTCTTCCTGGACATCACGCATCTCGGCTACGACGGCATCATGAAAAAGCTGCCGACGATGCACGAGCAGTTCCTGAAGCTCGCCGACATAGACATTTCGAAAGAGGCGATGGAGGTCTTCCCGACCGTCCACTACACGATGGGCGGCATAAAGATCGACCCGGAGACCGGCGTCAGCACCGTGCCGGGCCTCTTCGCGGCCGGCGAGGTCGCCGGCGGGCTGCACGGGGCGAACCGTCTCGGAGGCAACTCCCTCTCCGACCTTCTGGTATTCGGGAAGCGGGCCGGGGACGGCGCGTCGGACTTCGTCGAGCAGAGCACCCATTCTTCGGACATCGAAGACTCCGAGGTACAGACGGAGATACAGCGGGTGCTCCAGCCGCTGGAGCACGGGCGCGGTGAAGAGAGCCCGTACCTCATGCAGCAGGAGCTCCAGGAAGCCATGATGGAGCACGCCAACCTCATGCGCAACGAAGAGTCCCTCAAGGAGGGACTCGGCAAGATTTTGGCCCTCAAAGATCGGTTGGAGGGCGTGAACGTGCCGGGTTCGCGGCTCTTCAACCCTGGCTGGCACACGGCGCAGGACATCCGGTATCTGGTTCAGATCTCCGAGATCATACTTCGCACCGCGCTGGAGCGGAAGGAGCGCCGGGGGGCCCAGTGGCGGCTCGACTTCGACGGGCCGGATGAGGAGCTCGGCAAACTCAACTTTATCGTCAAGAAAGATTCCCAGGGAGAGGTCGGCATCGAAAAGCGGGAGATCACGCCGATGCCGGACCACCTAGCCCGGTTGTTCCAGAAAGAAGAGGCCAAGGTTTGAGCGACAACGGCAACGGCAACAAGGGCAACGTCACCTCGATGGCGCACGCGCCGGTAAAAGACGAAGACCTGGGCCAGAGCGGCAAGACCGCGAAGCTCAAAATCTTTCGGGGCGACTCCGGCGGCGGCGAGTTGGTCGAGTACGAACTCGATCTGGTCGAAGGCATGGTAGTGCTCGATGCGGTGCTCGATATCCAGGCGCATCAGGCGCCGGACTTGGGTGTTCGTTGGAACTGCAAGGCCGCCCACTGTGGTTCGTGTAGCGCGGAGATCAACGGCAAACCCCGGCTTCTGTGCAAGACCCGCATGGAAGAATACGAGGACCAGGAGATCCGGGTCCACCCGATGCAGGCTTTTCCGGTAATAAAGGACCTCGTATCCGACGTATCCTGGAACTACGAAACGTCTAGCTCCATCAAGCCGTTCCACAGCGAGCAGCAGGCGCCGTTCACGATGTACGAAGAGGACGTGGAGCGTCTCTACGAGCCAAAGAGTTGCATCGAGTGCTTTATGTGCCAGGACGTATGTCACGTGCTGCGCACCCACCACAAACACGCCGAGTTCGCCGGCCCGCGCTTCTTCGTGCGCAACCAGTGGCTAGAGATGCACCCGATGGACGACCAGACGCGGCTCAAAGACCTCAAAGAGGATCACGGCCTCGGCTACTGCAACATAACCAAGTGCTGCACCGAAGTCTGCCCGGCCGGCATCCACATCACCGACAACTCCATCATCCCGCTAAAAGAGCGCGTCGCCGACGAATACTACGACCCGGCCAAGTGGCTCATGCGGAAGATCCGGGGACGCCGGAACGGGAGCAGCAACGGCAATTAGGGGCTTTGAACACGGAGAGAGCGGACGACGGGCTTCGAACCCGCGACCTCCAGCTTGGGAAGCTGGCGCTCTACCAACTGAGCTACGTCCGCGTGAAGAATAATTCTAGCACGCCGGACGTAGCTCCTTCACTACCTTGAACACTACCGACTATAACTTCTGCCCCCGCTGCGCCGGATGCCTTGAAGCTCGCACTCTCAAGGAGGACGAGCCGGAGCGGTTGGTTTGTGTCAACTGCGACTTCGTTTTCTACCTGGGACCAAAGTTGGTGGCGGGTGCGATTTTCGAGCTTGACGGTGGGATCTTCCTGGTGCAGCGGGACATCGAGCCTGGCTACGGGAAGTGGACTTTCCCCGGTGGTTTCGTTGAGCGGGGGGAGACCGCCGAAGCCGCCGCCGAACGGGAGGTTTTCGAAGAAGCCGGGTTGGAGATCAAGGCTACGAACATCGTCGGCCTTTATTCCTACGAAGGGCAAGTCCCGGTCATAGCGGTCTTCGGGGCGCGGGTAACAGGTGGCGAGCCGGAGGCGTTGGACGAGACGATGGACGTGCGGAGCTTTCCGCGGGATGAACTTCCCTGGAGCGAGATGGCGTTTCCGAGCACCGAGCACGCGCTGAAGGATTACTTGAGGGCCTGATCTATCAGGACTCCTCCGCTACTCTGGCGGGGGTGACGAGTACTTTGTCCACTCTGTAACCGTCCATGTCGGCGACCTCGAAGGTCGTGCCTTCCCACACGAAACGGTCGGCGACGGCCGGCAGGCGTTTCAGGTACGTCATGACGAAGCCCGCGAGGGTCTGGTAGCCGGCGGTACGCTCGTCAGGCAGCTCCTTTATGTCCAGCAGATCCTTGAACCTGTTTACCGGCATGGCCCCGTCCAGGAGCCAGGAGCCATCCTCCCGCTGTACCGCCTCCGAATCGCCGGCCGGCTCGTCCAGGGAAGGGAGCCCGCCCACCAGGGCTTCGAGCACGTCGTTCAGCGTTACCACGCCCTCAAGTTCGCCGTACTCGTCCGTTACGAACGCGATGTGCTGGCCGGTTTCCCGAAACGCCTCCAGGAGGCGGAAGGCATACATGTTTTCGGGAACGAACAAGGGTTTTTGCAGGTCTTTTTCAAGGTCCAGGCCGTCTTCGTCGAGGTGGCGGACCAACAGGTCTTTCGCCCGCACGACGCCGACGATCTCGTCCAGCCGGCCCCGGCACACCGGGAACCGGGAGTAGACGCTCTCGCGCATCCGGCGCTGGTTCTCTTCGGGCGGGCTTTCGAGGTCCAGCCACGAGACCTCCGGTCGCGGGGTCATAAGGGCCGTTACGCGGAGGTCGCCGAGCTGGAATACCCGCTCCACTATATCCCGTTCGGTCTCCTCGAACACCCCGGCCCGGGTACCCTGCTCGATAAGGATGCCGATCTCTGCTTCCGTAACCGGCCGCTCATCGCCGGGCCGCGCGCGCATGATGCGGAGCACCGCGTCGGTCGAGAAGCTCAGAAAGCCAACGGCCGGCGCGGCGAGCCGGGAGAGCCGGCGCATCGGACGGGCCACCGAGGAGGCTACCATCTCCGGGTTGCCGAGGGCCAGCCGCTTGGGCACGAGCTCGCCCAGGATGAGCGAGAGGTAAGCGATGACGACCACCACGACGCCGACGCTCACAGCCCCCGCGTAGGGTGCGAGTATTGGGGCCTCCTCTATGACCTCCGACAGCGGCCCCGCGATGGTCGCGCCTCCAAAGGCCCCGGCCAGCACGCCGACCAGGGTGATGCCGATCTGGACCGTGGAGAGAAAGAGGTTCGGATCTTCCAAAAGGTCCAGGGCCGCCCGGGCGCGAAGGTTGCCGTCTTCGGCCATCTCCTGCAGCCGGGCGCTGCGCGCCGAGATCAGGGCCGCCTCCGACATGGCGAATACCCCGTTGACTAGAACGAGCAGCAAGATAAACAAAGCCTCTATCGTTACGCCCAACGCACGCTCCATATCTTCTAGAAGACATCACAAAGTCTACCGTAGGCAGCCGTTGGACAGACTAGAGTCTCTGGTGAACGGTTAGGCTGGGAAGACTTCCTCCACCGCTGCTACTATCTCCGCCTCGTCCGCGAGCCGTCCGATACCAGGCTCCTCTTCGGAGGATGCCATGGCGCCCTTTGCCGGGCCGACGAACCGGTGTCCCCAGCTTTCGAGCGTCGCAACATTACGCTTTGTCGCGGGGTTGCCCCACATTTCCGGGTTCATGGCCGGGGCCCAGAAGACTTTCTTGGCGCCGGCGAGGATGGTGGCGGAGATCAGGTCGTCCCCGAGTCCAATCGCCGCGCGGGCCATTGCGTCGGCGGTGGCGGGGGCTACGAGTACGAGGTCGGCCCAGCGGGCGAGGCTCACGTGTTCGACCCTGCCGGACTCTTTCCACCAGGTTTCGTTCGTGTGGACCCGGCCCCCGGCGGCTATCGCAAGGGTTTCTTCCGGAATAAAGCGGAAGGCGGCGTCTGTGGCGGCGGCCTTTACTTCGTAGCCGGCTTCCCGGAGGCGGCGGATCACGCCCGGCGCTTTGTAAGCCGCGATGCCGCCGGTTACTCCCACGAGTATTCTGAACGAATTGGTCACGGTGAGAGTTTATCTGACTTCCCGCCTCCGAACTAAAACTATTCGCAATGGCTCCACGGTGGGACGGGTAGATTCGGTGCCGGCGCCATGTTCACTCCTTCGTGCCCGATGCCCGGTGCGCGACGCCCTACCGATCCCGGCGCGTGGCGCGGTGAGGCGATCTGCGCCATAATGCCAGGCGAAGCTAGGCGAAGGAAGCGGCCAACGACGGCCGGGGAACAGCACCGGGGCACGGGAGCCCCTAGGGAGGCGGCGATACATGGCACAGACGGAACAGGCACCGCAGGAGACCCGGGACGACTACTATCTCGGCAGAGCCATCCACCTGGCCACGGTCGCCGCCCTCGGCGGCTTCCTGTTCGGCTTCGACACCGCGGTCATCAACGGCGCCGTCGGGGCTATCGAGGGCGGCTTCGAGATCGGCGCCGGCCTGCTCGGCTTCGTCGTCTCTTCGGCGCTGCTCGGGTGCGTAGCCGGCGCCTACCTGGCCGGGCGGCTGGCCGACCGGATCGGCCGGATCCGGGTCATGGTGCTGGCCGCTTCCCTGTTCCTGATCAGTGCGATCGGCTCGGGTTTGGCCTTCGGCCCCTGGGACCTGATCCTTTGGCGGGTGGTCGGTGGCCTGGGGGTTGGTGCTGCCTCGGTGATCGCACCGGCCTACATTGCCGAGATTTCCCCGGCCTCCATCCGCGGCCGGCTCGGCTCCCTGCAGCAGATGGCCATCGTCACCGGCATCTTCATCGCGCTGCTCTCCGACTACTTCCTGGCTACCGCGGCCGGCGGGGCGGCTGAGCCGCTGTGGGGACTGACCGCGTGGCGCTGGATGTTCATCGCCGAGGTGGTGCCCGCGCTGGCCTACGGCGTGCTGGCGCTAACCATCCCGGAGTCGCCCCGGTACCTGGTTGCCAACCACGACGAACGCACCGCGCGCGGCGTGCTGGGCAGCGTCATGAAGCACGGCATCGACAACCGGATGAAGGAGATCAAGCGCACCCTCGCCATCGACCGGAGGGCATCGGTGGGCGACCTGGTCAAGCCCGGTGGCGGCAACCTGCTGCCCATCGTCTGGATCGGGATCGCGCTGTCGGTCTTCCAGCAGTTCGTCGGAATCAACGTGATCTTCTACTACTCCTCGACGCTGTGGCGGTCGGTGGGCTTCACCGAGCAAGACGCGCTGATCCAGACCGTGATCACCTCGGTCACCAACATCGCGGTCACTATCGTCGCCATCCTGCTTATCGACAAGATCGGGCGGCGCCGGCTGCTGACTATTGGCTCCACCGGGATGGCCCTGACCCTGGGGGCGCTGGCCTGGATCTTCGCCACCGCACAGCAGGAGGCGAACGCCCAGGGCGTGCTGGAGCCGGTGCTGAGCGATAGCGCCGGGGTCGCCGCACTGATCAGCGCCAACCTGTTCGTGGTCTTCTTCGGCATGTCGTGGGGCCCGGGCGTGTGGGTGCTGCTGGGCGAGATGTTCAACAACCGGATCCGCAGCACAGCGCTCGGTGTCGCGGCCGCGGCCCAGTGGCTGGCCAACTTCGCCATCTCCACGACGTTCCCGTCGTTCGCCAACATCGGGCTGGGGTTCGCCTACGGCTTCTACACGACCTTCGCGGTCCTGTCGCTGTTGTTCGTGCTTAAGTTCGTTCCAGAGACCAAAGGCCGAGAGCTCGAGGACATGTAAGATCCCCAGCCACCGGGTCCGTGCTGGATCACACGTCCCCGGCCTTCGTGGCGGCCGGGGAACCATTTGGTCGGCCCGTCGAGATACTTGGTCTCGTGCTGCAGGCGCCGGACCAGCAGACTCTCATCCCGCACCACCAGGTCGTTGCCCTCCAGGTCGGCGCCGATCATCCGGGCGCTTTGTAGGCCGCGATGCCGCCGGTCACGCACACGAGGATCTTCTGCCACGCCGGTAGTATATCCCGCTAAGATAGGAACATGGAAAACACGGGAAACATCGAAAAGACGCTGAAAGACAGGGTTGCCATAGTTACCGGGGCTTCGAGTGGTATCGGGAAAGCCACGGCCCGGGCTTTGGCGGCCCGGGGCGCGGCGGTCGTGCTCGCCGCGAGGGACGAGGAGAAGATTCGGGCTCTCGAAGTAGAGATCCTGGCCTCCGGCGGCCACGCGCTCGGGATAAAGACCGACGTTTCGGACCGGGGTTCGGTGGATGCATTGGTAGCCCGAACCATCGCCGAGTTCGGGCTTCTGGACGTGCTGGTCAACAACGCTGGAGTCGGGCTCTCCGGCCGCGTGGCGGAGTTGCGGGCGGAAGACTTGCGGGACGTCTTCGAGGTAAACGTGGTCGGGGCGCTCAACTGCATCCAGGCCGCGCTGCCGCACCTCGGTGCGGGGAGCAGGATCATCAACGTCTCCTCGGTCGTCGGGAAGCGCGCCATCCCGAAAGTCGGCGGCTACTGCGCCAGCAAGTTCGCCCTCAACGCCCTATCGGACGCGCTACGCGTCGAGACCGACCGGGACATCTCCGTAACCAGCGTCTACCCCGGCACGACCGAAACAGCCTTCCGGGACAACTCGCGGCGCACCAAAGACGAGCAGCGGGGCTGGCGTCCGCCGGGCGTGACCCCGGACAAGGTAGCCGAGAAGATTGCCGACGCCGCGGAGAACGGCGGCCGGGACGTGTACGTGAGGTTCTCCGACCGGCTCTTCGCGGCGGGAACCACGCTGTTTCCTGGCTTGACGGACCGGGCGCTCCGGCTGCTGCTGGCTAGGAACTAAACGTTGGGCTTCGAGGATAGCGCCCTGACCCGTCTCCGCCGCTACCGGGAGGAGGCCGACCGTTCCCTGGCCCTTACGCGCGAGGCCGAAGACGCCGCCCGCCAGTTCTCGGAGAAATTTTTCGGCGGGCTGGAATACACGGCGGCTCTCGGTCGTCAGGCCGGCTTCGAGGTAGAGACCGCCTACACGAGAAACGTCTTCAACCTGCGGGCCGCAGCCGGTCCGGGCTCGGAGGCCGAAGTGACCTTTGGCCTACTGCGCGGCGCGGCCGCCGAAACTGACGAGGACCTGATGCACGAGGGCCTCAGCCACTACAGCCTCGACCCATCCGGGTACTCGGGCCGAATCCTCGGGTGGTCCGGGGCCGCCGGTGAGGAGGCCTGCCAGACATTCTCCGTCTACCGCGACGGGATTTGGAGGACCAAGGGGCTGTTCGTGACGCTCGCCCGGGGTAGGGTGGATGATCCGGATGAAGTCGTAAACGGCTTTTGCCTGCGGATACTCGGGCGTCTCATAGACTTGGCCGCGCTCACCGGCGGCGCGGGGTTGGGTTGGGCTTCGGAACCGTATACCCTGCCGGAGCTCCTGGACGGGAAGGAGTCTCCCAAAAACCTGCGGTTTCCCCGCTAGTTTCCTGGCTCCCGGGCGGTTTCTCCTACGGGCCGCACTACATATCCCCCCGGGGCGGGTTCTAGAAGACCGTGCCGGGACAGTTCGTCGAAAGCCGCGGATATATCCTGGTCTGACGAAGCCTTGAGGGTATTGCGGAGGTCGTGGCGGTTGATCTCCCCGGTCCCCAAAAACGAACAGAGGCCTGTATAGAGGACGCGGGCCGCCGGGGAGAGGCCCGGTACGGTCCACACCTCCGGTTCGTACCAGAACTCTCCGGCCCCGACGGCGTTCGGCGGACGGCCGCCCCGGGCGTCGCCGAGGAGCGTCACCTCCGGAAGTTCCTTCTGCATCAGAGAACGGTGCGGACCGTCTCGCCGACGGATGGGGTGTGAATCTTGTGGTTCGGGGACAGGCGGTAGGCCAGGTCGCTAATACGCCGTTTCGCGCCGTGGATCAGGATGATCTGGCGCGGCGAGAGCTTCTCGGTGATGCCGATCAACTCATCCTGGGTGCAGTGGGCGGCGAAGCTGACCCGCTCTACGCGCCACTCTTCTTCCTCGCCCGAGGCCCGGTGCCCCGCACCATAGGAGGCCGCGGCGTTGGACGGCAGGATGACCGCGTTCTTCTCACTCTTTTCCAAGCGGCGCCGGTAAAACGCCGATGCCCCGCCCTGCATCGTCACCGGCGAGGCGATAACGGCGCACGGGTTCGTAAGTATGCGCTCCCGGGCTCTATCGTCGTTTGAGACCGCCCGGATGTTCTCCGAGAAGAACACTTCCCGGGGGTCGCTCTGCTGGAGGTATGGTTTCATGTACCCGATCTGCTCCGCGTATAGCCGCTCGGAGGTGGTGACCACCGACCCGTCGACGTAGATAAAAACGTCTCTGTCCAGGCCGTACTCCTTGCCGTAGTGTTTGAGGCCGAGGATGATCTCCTGCGCCTGGCCCAGCGCGTAAGTCGGTATGAGCACCGTACCTTCCCGCTCCAGGATGGTGTCGTTTATGGTCTCGACCATCTTCTTTACGGACACGGAGAACGGCTCGAACTGCTGGCTGGCCAACGTAGCCTCCATGATGAGCAAGTCTATATCGCTCACGTCCGGTAGCTGGGCCGAGGGGATGGAGAAGTGGTCTTCCATGCAGATGTCTCCGGTGTGGAACACCTTCGTGGCCCTGTTCTCCATGAAGACGCTAGCCGCCCCGAGGATGTGCCCGCTCTCGGTGAGCGTAACCCGGGCGCCGCCGATCTCGATCGGCCGCCCGAACGGAACGGGTACGAGCCTTTTGCCGACCTCGTGGATTGGGGCGCCGCCGGAGACCCCGCCGCCCATTGCGGCATGATCGTTGAGCGCGGCGACGATGAGCCGGGCCGAAGGCGGCGTACAGTAGATAGGCAAGTCGGGCCGGTCCCGAACCAACAGCGGCAGCGCCCCGCAGTGATCCAGGTGCGCGTGCGTTATGACCGCCGCGTCCAGCGATTCCACGGCCTTGAAGTCCGGCGCTACCGGCCCCCGCCCGTCCGGTTTTATCCCGGCGTCCACGAGCACCCGGGTATCCCCGAAGTCCAGCAGGTGGCTGCTGCCGCCTACTTCGCCAGCCCCGCCGAGAGCCCGGAAAGAAAGCGTGGGCCGGGGCTTGAACTCTATTCTGTCTACCGGGACGGCCCCGGCGAAGTCACGCCCCGGGCTGGCTAAAGAAGGGTCCGGCTCTTCGGGCTCCTCTTTCGGGCTGCCGGACCCCCGAGGAGCCCGGGCGCCGGAAGAACGCGGCTCCCGCAGCCCGTCGTGGGCCGAGAGCACCTTGCTCATGAACTCCAGAAGTTGGGCCGTGCGGGCGGCGGAGTCCAGATTGTTGGGCAAGGCGGCGACCTCGTTCTTCACCGCCCGGACCAAAAGGTCTCCGAAACCCTTGTCGGTAAACCGGGCGCTCTCCAGGGCGTCCCGGATACGGTCCCGCTCCTCCGAGACCCGGCCGAGCTCTTCGTGCAAGCCCTCGACGCGCTCCGCCGCCGAGGAGTAGGCTTTCCGCTCTCCTTCGAGGGCCCGCTCGAGATGCGCCCCCCGCCGCTCTAGCTCCGCGATGCGGCCTTCTAGCCGGGTCCGTACCTCTACCACCGAGTTGGCCTCTTTCTCGGCCGCCTCTACCCGCGAGGAGGTCTCCCGCCGCTCGTCGGTCAGCACCCGGACTTCTTCGGCCAGGGCGGAGGCCCGTTCGTTGGCGATGCGGGACGAGAACGTCAACTGCTCGTTCTCTTTCTTCAGGTTGTTCAACTCTTCCTGAAGCTCCTGGGTTTTGGCGTCCTTGAAAGCCTGCTTTTCGGCCTTTTTGTTCTCCTCCAGCCACTTCTCAAGCAGGATCTCCACCGTCTCCGGTGCCGCCTCTTCTTCTCTTGTCAGGGCGGCCATGAGAAGACCTTCCGTGGAGTGGACCTCGCTCAACTCCTCCAGGTTCTCTCCGGACAGTTCCTCCAGCGCCTCGAAGCTCTCCGGGGGGATTTGTTCCTGAACCGCCGAGCGAAACGCCCCCCAGGCCGCCGTATCCTGCCTTATGCGGCGCGAGAGCCCCCGTAGCATTTGGGAACTTCCGCCAGACTTGCGGGTCAGGGCATCGGCCTGGATACCCCGGGGAAGAAGGATCTCATCCAGCCCCGGCACGCTCTTGCACAACTCCGCCAGGGCCCGCCGGGTGTCCAAACGCCCGAGACGTCGCTGCAATAGTTCCTCCGGTAACCCTTCCGGGGGTATTCTCCTGGAGGATGACGACGTTTCTTGGCCTACAACTGACCCTGCCTCAGTTTCTCCGTCTTTGGGTTTGGAATCTGACATCGGGACTCCTTCCGCGAATGCGAATGTTATTCTGGGTCTTCATACGCGAAAGATTTTATCATGGACACCCTGGCCCACCCCCGGGCTTTCGCCGGGGAGAGAGGTCGTATACACTCCCCACATGACCGATAAAACAAAGGAAAACCACGTGAAAATACGGGCGATCTCACCCGGTCGCTATCCCATACTGGTCCTCGAAACACCGTCTGACGGGCTACGAATAGCCTACTACGAGACCGGATATGCCCTGGGGCAGACCAAGCCCGCCGAGGAAGATTGGCTTCGGGACAACGCCATCGGCCGCCACAGCTTTACAGCGGTCGAGCCTCCGGTGGAGATCCAGGAAGACGCTGTAGAGGACTACGTGCGGCGCGAGATACTCGGGTAGTTAGTAACGAAGCGGAGTTTGTCTAGCCATCCCGGGCCTCTTGCTGGGCCTCTTGCCGGGCCTCGCGGGCTTTTTCCTGCGCTCTCTGCCGGGCTTCGCGGGCTTTTTCCCGCTGTCTTTGTTGGGCTTCGCGGGCCCTTTGCTGAGCCTCTCTGTTCTGCCCGGCCTCCGGGCCGGACCCATTTTGTCGGGGCGCCGGCTGTTGGACGCCGGGGTCCGGAGCAGGCTCGGGTGGTGGGCCGGCGCTGTAGTTGATGGTTACCTTCTGGGCCCACGGGTCCAGCATAGTTCCACCCGCCGGGTCCGTGGAGACCACCGTGCCCGCCGGCTCGTCGCTCTCGATCTCGACGGGGGTATAGGCGAAGCCCGCGTTCCAGACGTTCTGCTGGGCCGTGCCGATATCCTGGCCGGTAACGTCCGGTACGGGCAACTCCTCGACCCCGTCGCTAACCGTGATTCCCACCACGGAACCGGATTCCACGCTCTCGCCGGCGGTCGGACTTTGGGCTATTATGCCGCCTTCCGCGACTTCGTTGCTGTAGGCTGAGTCCTGGCCGCCGAGTTCCAGGCCGGCGTCTTCCAGCATCGCCGCCGCCTCATCCGGGGTGCTGCTGTAAAGGTCCGGGACTTGCACGAGCCCGGGGCCGGAGCCGACGGTGATCTCCACCGTAGACCCGACATCGGCCGTTGCTCCGCCCCCGGGACTCTGGCCCACGACCTGGCCCGTCTGGGCCGCGGCGCCCTCGCCCTGCGTTACCGTAGTCTCGAAGCCGGCATCCGAGAGCGCCGCCTCGGCCTCCTGCTGGGGGCTCCCTTCCACCGGGGGGATCTCGTTCTGTCCGCTGGCGACGGTCGCCCGGATCTCCGAGTTTTCCTCGGCTTGGCCGCCCGAAGGGTTCTGGCTGAGGATCGTGCTCTCCGGCTGCTCGCTATTTTCTTCGCCGCCGCGCACGACCTCGAAGTTGGTAACCTGGCTCCGCGCTTCCTCCAGGGTCATGCCGGTCAGGTCCGGGACCTGGGTCATGGCCCCGGGCTCGCCGCCCCGGAGCGCGCCGTACCCGGCCCAGGCGAGGCCGGCCAAAAGCACGAGCGCCAGAAGCGCGAGAAGCAAGGGCGCGAACCTCCGCGGCTTTTTGGGCCGGCTGGAGGCGCTTCTTGCACCCGCCCCTGCCGCACCGGCGGTCGCGACAGGGGCCATCCGCCGCGTCATCTGCCGCGTGGTGGCGCCCGAAGGCTCGAAACCTTTGCTCGCCCGCCCGAGGTCTTCTATGAGTTGTTCGGTGTCCTGGTAACGGTCTTCCGGGTTCCGGGCGAGCATCTTCACCGTAATGTCGTTTATCCCCTGGGGGATCGAAGGGTCCAACTCTATCGGTTCCCTGACGTGGCCGTTGACGTGCTTCATCGCGATGCCGATGGGCGTGTCGGCGTCGTAGGGCAACTCCCCGGTCAGCATCTCGTACAGGACGATCCCCAGCGAGTAGATGTCGCTGGAGGGGCCTACCGGCTCGCCCATGGCCTGCTCCGGGGAGAGGTAGTGGGCCGTCCCCAGGATAGACCCGGTGCGGGTCATCGTGGAGGAGGACGCGGCGCGGGCTATGCCGAAGTCCGTAACCTTTATGTCGCCGGACTCGGTTATGAGGATGTTGTGCGGCTTTATATCGCGGTGGATAACCCCGCTGTCGTGGGCGGCCTTCAGGGCCTCGGCGATCTGGAGCGCAACGGCCGCCGCCGTGCGGGCCGGCAACGCCCCGCGCTTTACGATGCGGTCCTTGAGCGTGCCGCCGGAGAGGTACTCCATGGCGATGTAGTAGGTGCCGTCTTCGGACTCGCCCCGGTCGAATATGGAGACGATGTTCGGGTGGGAGAGGGCGGCGGCGCTCTGGGCTTCGCGCCGGAAACGCTCGACGAATTCTTCGTCGTCGGAGTAGCGGCTGCTCAGGACCTTCAGGGCCACGTCCCGGTCGAGCACGTCGTCGTGGGCCATGTAGACCTCGGCCATGCCACCCGAACCGAGCCTGTCGGAGAGCCGGTAACGGTTGTCCACGAGGTTCTGCATATCAGGCCATTATACCGTTAACCGCCCGGTTTCTTTACCGAAGAGGCCGTTTCTCCGGCCAGGTGGGCCCTAATTATGTTCGTGGCCACGGGGATGGCGGGGGTATCGGCGTTTCCTTCGGCGTCTAGCTCGGCGCCGTTCTCGATCATCACGGCCACCGCTATATCCGGGTCGTCGGCGGGGGCGAAGGATATCCACCAGGAATGGGGGTCCCCAGAGGAGTTCTGGGCGGTGCCGGTCTTGCCGGCGACCTCGACGCCGGGGATTTGGGCCGCCGTCAGGTTTCCCTCGGTGACGACCTGGCGCATCATGCTGCTTAGCTCGCCCGCCGTGCCCTCCGGCAGCGCGCGGGTACGGACGCTGGACGCGCTCCTGTCGAGTATGACGCCGTCGGGAGAGCGGACCTCTTTCACGACCCGGGGCTGCATTATCTCGCCGCCGTTCGCGACCCCGGCGGCCACCAGCGCCATCTGGAAGACGTTCGAAAGGACCGGACCCTGGCCGAAAGCTACCTGGGCCGTGGTCCCGCTCGTCCACTCCGAGGGCGGCGCCCCGAGGTCGCTGGGAGACACGGGCAGCGGGAAGTCCTCGTAGCTGTCACCGTAACCGAAAGCCTGGGCCATGTCTGAAAGCCTCTGGGGGCCGAGTATCTCCACCCCGATCTTGGCGAATATGGCGTTGATGGAGAAGACCAGGGACTGCGTGAACGTTACTTCGCCGTAGTCTCTGTTCCGGTAGTTGTTGACGGTGTATCCGGGCAGCTCGTAGGTGCCGGAATCGAAGAACTCGCGCGTCGGCTCCACGCCGTCCTCCAAAGCCGCGGCGGCGGTGATGACCTTGAATGTGGAGCCAGGTGCGTAGAGTCCCTGGGTCGCCCGGTTCAGGAGCGGTTGGTTCGGGTCGTTCTGTATCTCCTCGAACCGCTCGTCGATGTTATTCGGGTCGTAAGACGGGTAAGAGGCCAGGGCCAGGATCTCACCAGTCTTCGGGTTTAGGGCGACGGCGGAGCCCCGGCCCGTGTTGCTCGCGGCGATGCTGTCGTAGGCGACACGCTGGAGCTCGGGGTCGAGGGTCAGTTCGATGTTGTTGCCGGCCTCGGGGCCGCCGGTCATCTGGTTTATCAGCTCGTCCACGGTGGCCGGGTTGCCGGCGTTGCTGGAGAGGTTCGAGTTCTCGCCGGCCTCGATGCCGGTCTTGTCGTACTGGATGCTCCAGTAGCCAACTATGTTCGAGAACAGCGGCCCCTGGGGATAGACCCGGTCGTAGACGGTACCCGAGCCCGTCTCGCGCGGCTCGCTCTCCGCCAGCACCGTCTCGCCGTCGCCCGCCAGGATCATACCCCGCGGCGTCGAGACGTCTTGACGGGCCTGGAGGTTGTTGGCGGGGTTGTTCGCCAGTGATTCCTGGGCATAGACCTGCCAGTAAGCCAGCACCCCGACCATGGCGACGAACCCCAGCGCGAAGAGGTAGAAAGTGCGCCGGACCGGGGCGTTCAAAGCGCCGCCTCCGGCTCGTAGTCCTCCGACTCCCGGCGCCCGGCGTTCTCGGAGACCACCAGGAGCAGGCCCGTCAGGATGAAGCTGCCGACGACCGAGGAGCCGCCGTAGGAGATAAACGGCAGGGTGATGCCGGTAAGCGGTATGGCCTTCATCACGCCCCCGACTATAACGAGCGTCTGGAGGGCGAACATCGAGGTCAGGCCGTAGGCGAGGAGCTTCGAGGCGTCGTCGGAGGCGAGCATGGAAATTTTGATGCCCCGGTAGACGAAGATGAGGAACGCCAACAGCACGACCGTGCCCCCAAGCAACCCGAGTTCGCTGGCTACGGTCGAGAAGATGAAGTCCGTCTGGACTTCGGGGATGGTTTGGGAGAAACCTTCCCCGAGCCCGGTGCCCAGGATGCCGCCGTTAGAGATGTTGAAGAGGCTCTGGACGATTTGGTATCCGGCGCCGTTCGGGTCCTGCCACGGGTCGAGCCAGTTGTTTACCCGGATCTGGACGCGTCCGATCAGCAGGTACGCCAGGTAGGAACCGCCGGCGAAGAGCAGGCCGCCGAGGATCAAGTACGCGATCCGGCCCGTCGCCACGTACAGCATCAAAAGCGGGACGGCGAAGAAGAGCAAACTGCTCCCCAAATCTTTCTCGACGACCAAAATCCCCAGAGACAGCGCCCAAACCACGGCCACCGGCCCGAAGTATTTGAGCGACGGGAGTTGGATGCCGAGGAAGGACCGGCTGGTGGCCGCCATCACGGCGCGGGTGTCGGCCAGGTACCCGGCGAAAAAGAAGACCAGCGCGATGCGGGCGAACTCCGAAGGTTGGAAGTTGACCGGGCCTATGGCCACCCAGAGCCGGGCGCCGTTGACCTCGTACCCCAGGGGCGTGAAGGTCAGGGCTATGAGGGCCAGGCCGCCGAGGGCCAGGAGGTACTTGTATTCGAAGATGGAATGGTAGTTGCTGCGGAAAAACAACACGATGAAAAGCATCGCGGCGCTGCCGACCAGGATCCAGAGCGCCTGCGTCGTCGCCAGGTTCTCGACGCCCTCCACGTTGTAGGTGAGTCGGTAGATGGTGACCAGCCCGATCCCGGTCAGGAACGTTACCAGCGGTACGAGCAGCACGTCCGAGTGGGGCAACCACACCCGGATAAAGAGATATACACCGAACAAAACCCCGGCGTAGTAGGCTCCGTAGATGAGCGGCGGGCTCGTGGCTTCCTGGGCGAAGACCAGGGTGGCGAAACCCACGGTCGTCACCAGCAAGGCTAGTATCATCGGAACTGTAGCGCGCTGGGCCACTTCGGCTACCTTCTCAGATCCCGCAGAACGTCATTGACCTGGCTCTTGGTGTAGAGTTTTTGCTGTCCTATAGGCTCCCGGTACGGCCCCTTTACCTCGGAACGCTCGATGCCCGGCCGCCGCCATTCTTCGTTGAACTTGAAGCCTAGCACTTCGTAGGGTAACCCCTGGTACGCCACTACCTCGCCACCCTCGAAGTCTAAAAAATACCGGCTGGAACCCCACAAGTAGACCGGCGTCAACGCCAAAAGGACGACCAACACGACCGCCACGGCCCGCAAGAGACCGGTGATCGCCCGCCGGTAAACCCCTCCCCGCCGCCGCTTTTTGCGGGTCGTCTTGCGGCTCCGCCGGGCGGAAGATGGTGCCTCGCTGGCGGCGCCCCGGTTGCTTTCTCCAGACCGGTCTCTGGTCCGGGCACGGTCTCTGGTCCGGTCTCGGGGGGCGGTTTGGGTGGCGGTTCCCAGGCTTTCAGGGCGGCTTACGGCCTTCATCTCTTCGGTGCCGCCGGCCTTGCCCCTGGGTGATGAAGCGGGGCTGGGGGGACGGCGTTCTTCGCGCTTTTTCACGTCTACGAGCACGATGGTTATGTTGTCGGCCCCGCCGGCTTCGAGGGCTTCGGAGAGCAACTGCCGGGCCGGGCCTTCGGGGTTTTCGGAGGGCCCGGTGAGGATCTCCGCGATGCGGTCTTCCGGGACCA
>JBARZM010000116.1:0-9728 GCA_049650095.1 Rubrobacteraceae bacterium
GCGAAGCTGACGCTCCAGTCCGGCTGCAACGACCTCGGCGGAACCTTGATGAACGAGAGCATCTCGCGGGCCGCCGGGGCCAGCCACGGCCAGGAGATGCTCCCCGGGGAACTGGAGCAAACTATCCAGGAGATCGGTCGCACCCCGCGCCGGAGGACCACGCTCTATGGCACGCCGGAGCGCGAGTACTCCGTGGGTTGAGCAACCCTCCGAAGACGGTGGGATGAAGTGTAGCGGCGCTCCGGGCAGTAGAATCGGTCAAGCTAGGGCCTCGATCACGGCACCGGCATCAAGCTCGTTTGCGCCCACAGATTAGGGGAGGTGAGAGGACGGCGGCCTTGCTGTACGCTCTCGGGCTTTCTTGCTCGGCGGCTTCCCACCTGATCGGGGTCCTCGGAGTGGAAGTTTCCAGGACGGCGGTGTGCAAGGATGCCCGGCAAGCCGGGAAAGCCCTCAGAGCGAAGCGAGCTGCGGGAAGCCCAGGATGCTCACCCTGAAACCGTGGAACGACTGGAATAAGGCTACCAAAGAGCAAGGTGCGCCACAAGACGATGCGGGGCTACAAGAGCCTCTATGGGATGACTAACGGCATCGTCCTAACCTAATGGCTCTACGGCGGGGTCGATGAGCACGACCCGGCCAAGGAGATGGCAGAGTGAACTACTTCAGTACACCTCACCAAAACAGATTTTCCAAATTCACTCACCATCTGTGGGGCAGTTACACTTTACCGTATCATGGGTGGGGCTTCACGGGGAGCTTTGCAGAGCGGAGTTTGCATGAGGAGAGCAAGTACAAACCCGCAGCGAAAACGCAGTGCCGGTTCGAAGGTGCGCGGTTTGCGCGTGGTCTCTTTGCAACCCGTTGCCTACAAGAACCTTCCTCTATGGTTGATGAACCGCATCGGGCGCGAGACGTAGATTGAATCAGGCTCATGCGGCTCTTCTACCTTAGTGGGCGAAGAGGACCGTGATCTTGACAGAAAATGTCACTGTAGGATTAGTGGCGACAGCCTGCAACAGAAGGCCGTCCGCGGAGCAGCGGATGCGGTTGCAGGAAAACGGCCCTCGCGGACGCAGGGGATATATATGAGGGGTTCTGGTGGATAACTCTTCAGAAGACCAAAGCACCAGCGACGACATAAAGCGCGAGGAGGCGGTCGAAAGGAAGCCTTACGCGGCTCCCCAAGAGTACGCTGGCAAAGGGTTCATCATCGCCTACGCGCTCGCGTACTTCGGCCTGTGGGCAACGCTGTTGACTCCGGTAGTGGTCTCGCTGGCCATAAAGGTGCAGCAGGTCGACCCGCAAACCCCGGTGCGCAGTCTCTCGCTGGTGCTTGGTACCGGGGCGTTTTTGGCCCTGGCATCGAACCCGGTCTTCGGCAAACTCAGCGACCGCACGACCTCGCGCTTCGGGATGCGGCGGCCCTGGTTGTTGGGTGGTGCGGTGGCCGGCACCCTGGCGTTGCTGGTGGTCGCGACGGCGCAGAGCATATTCGTGGTCCTCGTTGGCTGGTGCCTGGCGCAACTAGCTTACAACGCTCTGTACGCGGCGATCACGGCGCTCCTGCCGGACCAGGTGCCCCCGGCGCAGCGGGGCCGGATCTCCGGCATCCTGGGCATGTGCCAGCCTCCCGCCCTGGTAGCGGGCACTTTTCTCGCGCAACTGGGTCCCGGCGTCTTGTGGATGTTCATGGGACCGGCGGCAGTGGGGCTGGTCACCGTGGTCGGTCTCGTAGTCGTCCTAAATGACGACCGCCGCCAGCAGCACCCCGGCTACCGGCCACGCTACACGCTGCGGGAGTTCGCGAGCAGCTTCTGGGTAAACCCCCGACGCCACCCGGACTTCGGGTGGGCTTTCCTGAGCCGCTTTCTGTTGTTCATGGGGGTGGCCACTCTCATTACCTACCAGGTCTACTACCTCTCCGGGAAACTGGGCGTGCCCACCGCAGAGGTCCCCCGGATGGTCTTCATATCCGCAGTGGTACTCAACATCATGATCGTCCCCGCAAGCGTCCTGAGCGGCTGGGTCTCCGACCGGCTCGGCCGGCGCAAGGCGCTCGTCTTCGCTTCCGCTCTGGTCCTGGCTATGGGTTTTTCGGTCATCGCCTTTGCCGGCTCGATTCCGGTATTTCTGGCCGGAGTAGCGATTGCCGGAGCCGGTCACGGCGTCTATGTGGCCGTGGATCTCGCCCTCGTCTCGGAGGTCTTGCCTAGCCCGGACGATGCGGCCAAGGACCTGGGCGTCTCCAACATAGCCAGCGCCGCCCCGCAGTCCCTGGCCCCCGCGATCGCACCGCTCTTCCTCGCCGTGCCCCTCTTCGCCAGCGGTGAGGGCGGCAACTATACGGCGCTGTTCCTTGCAGCGGCGATCTTCGCAACCCTCGCGGCCTTCGCCATACGCCCCGTGAAAGGAGTCAAATGATAGGCGCGACGACAATCAACGAGACGCATCTCACTATGCTTTCGATGTTGTTTTCCCTGGCGCTCGCGGTTTCGGTGTGGCAACATGTTCTTTAGGTGACATTGTAGGCTCGCGATATGGGACCTGTATGCGGGGAGATTCAAGCCGCCAGCCAGAGCGTGGCGCCACTTCGGAGGTGCACGACTTGCGCGTGGTATCTTCAGAATCCCGTACCCACGACAACCTCCCGCTGCCGCTGACGAGCTTCGTCGGGCGCGAGGCGGAACTCGAGGAAGTGAGGAGACTGGTCCGCCGGGATCGTCTGGTGACGCTGACCGGGGCCGGCGGGAGTGGCAAGACCCGGCTCGCGCTGGAGGTGGCCCGGAGCCTGGCGAAAGACCTAACCGATAGCTCGGCTAAAGGCCTCGGAGCCGACTTCCCGGATGGCATCTGGCTGGTGGAGCTCGCTTCTCTGAGGGACCCGTCGCTCGTCGCGCGGGAGCTGGCCTCCGTGCTGGGGGTCGGGGAGCGTCCCGGGCGCGAGTTGGAACAGGTGCTTCCGGTGGCCCTGCGAGACGAGCGGTGCTTGATCCTTCTGGACAACTGCGAGCATTTAGTGGGAATGTGCGCGGAGTTGTCCGAGGGGTTGTTGCGCCAATGTCCCGGACTCGCGGTGCTCGCCACGAGCCGCGAGCCGCTCGGCGCGGCGGGCGAGAGGATGTGGCCGGTTGCTGGCCTGTCCGTACCTGAGTCACCGTCGCTGGAGTTGGCCTCGCGCTGCGAGTCGACGCGGCTCTTCGTGGAGCGGGCAGCAGCCGCTTCACCGGGCTTCGAGCTTACGCAGAAAAACGGTCCGGCGGTCGCGGAGGTGTGCCGGCGCCTCGAAGGAGTGCCGCTCGCCATCGAACTCGCCGCCGCCAGGGTTAGTAGTATGACGGTGGCCCAGATCTCCGCCCGCCTCAACGACGCGCTGGGACTGCTCACCTCCGGCCCCCGCACCGCGGCGCCTCGCCAGAGCACGCTACGGGCAACGATAGACTGGAGCCACGACCTGCTCTCGCCTCCCGAGCGTGCCCTCTTCCGCAACCTCTCCGTGTTCTCCGGCGGTTTCACCCTCGAAGCCGCCGAGGAAGTGTGTGCGGTGGAAGAAGATGACAGAGCCGGGGAAGAGCGTGTGCCGGTCCTGGATCTCCTCTCGCAACTCGTAGACAAGTCCCTCGTCCGGGCACAGCGGACCGGCGAGGCGGCACGCTACCACTTGCCGGAGGTTATCCGCCAGTACGCGGCGGAGAAGCTAGAGGAAGCGGGAGAGACCGAGACGTTGCGCCGGCGGCACGCCATCTTTTTCCGGGACTTCGCCGAGGAAGCCGAGCCCGGACTCGATGGGCCGGACCGGGAATTCTGGCTGGATCTCGTAGAGAAGGACCTCGACAACTTCCGCGCGGCCATGTCGTGGGCTGCTGACTCCGGCGAGGCGGAGCTTGGATTGCGCCTCGCCAGCGCGCTCGCGTGGTTCTGGTTGCGCCGGAGCCGCCTGGTCGAAGGCCGCGCATCACTAGAGAGGGCGCTGGAGGCTGGCACGGAGCCCCCACTTTCGGTAGCAAAGGCTATCCACGTCTCCGGCGCGCTCGCCTGGGCGCAGGGCGACCGGGTCGCGGCCCGGTCCCGGCTCGGTGAGGCAGTTATGCGCTTCAAGGAACTGGACGACTACGAATTCCTGGAAGCCTGGCTCTCCTCCGCGCTCTCCACCTACAGCCTCGAACTCCTGAACCACGGTGAGATAGAAGAAGCCCTCACCGCCTCTACAGAGGGCGTCGCCGTCGGTAAGAGGCACGGAGAAAACCCCATATTGGCGCGGGCTTTGACGATACTCGGGATCGCTCGCCTAGCCGCCGGAGACTTCGAAGGTGCGAAGCCGCCGTTGGAAGAGGGCGCGACACTCAGCCGGCGTCTCGGGGACGGCTGGCTTCTCTCCGTACCTCTCGGGAACCTCGCCGTGATAGCCCTGCGGGATGAAGACTACGAGAAAGCGCAGTCGCTGGCAGAGGAGAGCGTCCAGGCGATGCAGGGCCTGGACGACAAGTGGCTTCTGGCGAACTCCCTAGCGTACCTCGCCATCGTACTCGCGGCCCGTAGTAGCGTCCGTAGAGCAGCCGCAATCTTCGGAGCCAGCGAGGCTATGCGGGAAGCGGTGGGCCAGGAAGAAGTGTACGCCCACTACCGTCTCGCCTACGACCGGGGTGTAGAGAGCGCCAGGAAATCCCTCGGAGAGAAAGAATTTGCCGCCGCGTGGGCAGCAGGGCGCGAGATGAATGCAGAGGAGGCGATCTCCTTCGCTCTCGAAGAGGAGGGTGCGCCCGGAGAGCGACCCGTCCCGGCCCTCCGCATACTCGCCCTCGGGCAGTCGCTGGTGGAGGTCGGCGGCAGGTCGGTGGAGGCCTCCGACTGGAAATACGCGAAGGTCGCCGAGCTATTCTTCTACCTCATCAGCCACCCGCCCACCACACGGGAGAGGATCGGGCTGGACCTCTGGCCCGACGCCTCCCCCTCTCAACTCAGAAACGCCCTCCACAGCGCAATGTACGGCCTCCGCAAAGCCCTCGGTCCCCCGAACAGGATTCACTACTCCAGCGGCCGCTACACCTTCGACCACACCCTCCTCCACAGCTTCGACGCCCGAGACTTCGAGGAGAAGACCCGCCGGGCGCACCAATGCGCCGAAGAAGACCCCGTGACCGCCGCCGCGCTCCTCGAAGAAGCCGCCGAGCTCTACCGCGGAGACTTCCTGGAGAATCTAGCGGGTGAAGAGTGGATCTTTGTCCGCCAGCAGGAGCTGCGCGAGAGCTACATCGAGAGCCAGCTACTCCTCGGGCAGCTCTACACAGAGCAGGACAAAAACGCCGAAGCCGCCCGCGCCTACCGGCGGGCCATCACCCTAGAGCCCTACTCCGGCGAGGCGCACGCCGGGCTCATCCGCGCCTACTCCCGCCTCGGCGAACAGGGGCGCGCCCTCCAGCACTACCAGGACCTCGAAGACACCTTCCAAAAAGACCTCGGCGCAACACCCCCGCCCGAAGTCACCACTCTCATCGAGCGCCTGCGCCGCAGCGAAGAGCTCTAACCGCCATTTTCCACCCTCCCGGGCGGCTTTTTCTCGAAATCGGGGCAAATTCGGGAATTTTTCCGAAATTTCTTGCTTCACACAGCGGTTCACACAGCAATTCACACAGCACCCCCCGCTAAGCTGATCCTCGCATGGAAGATCACGAGCCAGAAAAGGAGGAGCATTGAACCAGCAGTGCGAGAAATGCTACCGGCAACTCCAGGAGTGCCAGGGGTGTAACGGCAGACCGAGCAGTTGCAGTAAGTGCAACAACACGGGCTCGGTTTGCCCAAAGTGCGGAGGATATTGGAGGAAGTAGTTCGTCCTCCATCGGCCGTTCGAGCGGGGTGATCACTTCGGCGCCCCGCTCCAGGCGCAAGTGCAACAACACCGGGAAATAAGGCCTACCGGTACGAGTCTGTTGGCAATAGCAAGCTAACTAAGTGAAAGGAGTTTCGGATTATGGATGAGGGCTTAGTAGGGACCCTGGCAGCGATTGGCATCTTCTTGTTCCTTGCCTACTTTATCGTCTCCCTTGTTTTCGTACACAAATACTATGCACGTCGACATGGCATTAGACTCAACCGCTTTCGTGATAATGAACTCAGTATTAGCTTCATCGTTGCCGTATTCATAGGCGTCATGTGGCCCGTTACCATCTTCGTCCCTTCTCTTAGATATCCGGAGCTTTGCGCGTGTCCGGAGCATGTCTTCCGGAGGCAGCAAGCCCGGCGTGAGGCCGAGCGATACCATGAGGCGTTGCAGGAAGAGCAAGGGTAGGACTGGTGAATGTCGGCCAGTTCAGGATCTTCGACTAACAAGCGACGGTAGATCTAGAGAGGAGAGGACGTGGCAAGTTGGGGACAACTCGTGGACTATGTCAAGAAGAACTACAAAGTAGCCGAACAAACTGACCGGATGCTACGACTCGTGTTCTCGATCAATGATCGGTCACAGCTCGTGTTCGTCTGGTATACGCCGATGCAGGACGGTGAGGAGTGGGTCCAGATCGAGTCACCCGTCGGAGAGCTCGATAAGCTCAACTTGCGGGAACTTCTCGAGCTCGTAGAAAAGAAAATTGTCGGAGGCGTAGCTGCGTTTGAAGGATACGCTGTTCTTCGAGATGCAGTCTCCCTATCAGACATGAGTGTAGAAGAGTTCGAGACTCCATTCCATGCCATCGTGGTGACAGCGGACCGTCTTGAGCACCAACTTACCGGAGTAGACCAGTACTGATATTGGAGTAAAGCAGCCGTGCACGGATGAAAGCGGGCATCACCGATGGGCGTGAGTTGTAAGTACGCACGAAATTGAGCCAAGAAGTTTGGTGAGCTTTTCGAACGGTGCTCGAGCTTGCCGGGCTTGAACCTCAGGAGGTTCTCACGATGGAAAATCTGCCGATGGAAAACATCACAGTGGAAACCGTGATGTCCCTCCTCCTCTACGTCCTGGTGAACTTGCTCGTGCTTGCCGCTCTCGGCGCGACGCTCGTTTTCGTGCGGTCTGTGATCTTGGCCAATCCCAACGTAGTAGAGAAACTGATCAGGGTGGCGGCGTTTGGCGCCGGTTTGCTCACGTATGTGGGTGCCAGGACTATGGGAATGTCAATCCCCGAGCTGATGGCTTCCGCTCTCGCCGTAGCAGCGCCTTTGTCCTTTGGCTTCCTGGGCGTCGTTTTTCCGGCATTGGCCGGCACCGTTGTGGCGGGGATCTGCTTGAGACTCATGAAAAAAGACGACGATGTGGCGGCGAGGGTCATGGTTCTGTTTTCGGCGTTCTTCTTTACCATGTTCGCGGATACTTACGCGAACATGGCAGCGCAGGCGTGGACTTCGACCAGCGTTGACCTGATACTACCCAACATCACGTTCGTGCTCGGTGTCGTATTCTACGTCATCCTCAACTGGAAACCCGAGGAGACAAAGCGGGAACGTCCGGGTGGAGGTTTTGGACAAGGCCTCCAATACCTCAAAGAAAAGCTCCCGTTCAAAGCGAGTTCCAACGGTAAAGAGGCTCCCGAAGAGGAAAGCGAAGAACCCGCAGCGCGGCGCGACACCAAGATGGCCCAAGAAGACCCGCGGAACAATGCGCGCAACCTATAGCCATAGCGACGAGGCTCTCAAAGCGCTCCGAAGCGCGGAGAGATTGAATCCTTCCCGCGCTCCTTGTCCCGCCAACGTAGGTACGCATACTGGATTTTCATCATGGGTTTACCGCGCAACTCGTCAACTGAAACCTCTTCCCGCGACAAATGCCTCCGCGAGGAACCGGTGATGGCCGCAACCAGGCCCAGAGAGGAGCATAAGGAAGATTCGACTACAGGCTACAGCAAAGTACAGACAACCGTATACAGAAAAGAGAAAACGATGACTAACCGAACTACCCAAGCAGGGAGCGTCAGGATCAAACCGCCCGGAGCGATGGTCATGCTGCTCGCCGCGCTAGCTATCTTTTTCGCGGCGATGGTTGCGTTCGCCAGCCCGGTAAAAGCAGCTACTCTGAAAGTGACCAACACGAACGACTCGGGAGATGGCTCGCTGCGGAAGGCCATAAACACCGCCAACGGCAACGGCCAGGCAGACACCATCAACATTACCGCCAAGGGGACTGTAGTGTTGGCGAGCCAGTTACCGAACATAATCACCGACATGCAAATAGTCGGACCCGGAGCCAACACTTTCGCGGTGAGCGTCAAAGGTAACTTTCGAGCATTCAGAATATACGATAGGGCCAAGGCAACCGTAAGCGGCCTCAAAGTCACCAAAGTAGACGCGTACGACAGGGGTGGCGGCATCTATAACGTAGGTGTCCTCACTGTCAAGAACTCGACCATAACCGGTAATAGCTATGGCTATGGCGGCGGCATCTACAACGAGAAGAGCGAGGACACTGCCCAGGGGGGCACGCTCACCGTCAACAACTCCACCATAAGCGGAAACACCGCTAGCGGATGGACTACTAGCTCTGGCGGCGGCATTAACAACGACGGAGGTACGCTCACCGTCAACAAGTCTACTATAAGCGGCAACACTGCTGACCGTGGCGGTGGCATCGCTTCAGACATCTACCTCCCCGGGCAGAAGACCACCATCATTAACTCCACCATCTCCGGCAACTTCGTCAGGAGTACAGGGGGCGGCCTTTACAACGACTATGGACTCACTACTATCAAGTTCACAACCATCAAGAACAACACAGCTCCAAAGGGTCGGGGCGGCGGCGTGGCGAACGACAACGATGGATCTGAACCTCCTCGCACCGTGGCCTTCTCCTCCGTCATCGCCGGCAACCGGGGCACCGACGTGGACTTCGCTCCCGTTATAGCTAACCCCTCCAACTCCTTCACCTCAAAGGGCTACAACCTAATAGGAGATGGCAACGCAACACGAGCCTTCAAGGCCAGAGGAGATCAGGTTGGGATCACCAAGCCCGGTCGCATCATCAGAGGGAAGCCGGGCGATGACACTCTCAGAGGTACCGCCGGTAGCGACATCATCTACGGCCTCGGAGGTGGCGACACCATCCGCAGCCTCGGAGGAACCGATGTCATTCTAGCCGGACCCGGCAACGATGCCATTTACAGTGGAGCCGGCAACGACACCGTCTACGGCGGGACGGGCGCCGACAAGCTCTACGGATACACCGGAGTGGATCGGCTCTTTGGTCAAGGCGGCAACGACCGCCTCGTAGGCGGAGACAGTTCCGACCGACTGGTCGGAGGACCGGGTGTGGACCGGATCTATGGCCAGAGTGGCAACGACTTCCTCAACGTTAGGGATAAGAAGCCTAAAGACGTCGCCAACGGAGGTACGGGTAAGGATCGCTGCGTGGCGGACAGAGGAGACCGGCGCGTCAACTGCGAGAGATGAAGCAGACGCACAGGCCAACTTCCAAATTTGGAGCCGGGCGCTATTCAGGGCGCCCGGCTCCCCATCGCGCTCTCTCCGCTCAGCCTGGATGCCGAGCGGCTTTTTCTCGAAATCGGGGCGAATTCGAGAATTTTTCCGAAATTTCCCACTTCGCACAGCGATCCACACAGCAATTCACACAGCACTCCCCGCTAACCTGACACTCACATAGAAAGCCACGAGCCAGAAAGGAGGAGAATTAATAGTTTTTGAGTTCCACCAAGTCTTCATGAGAAAAGGGAAGTAAGCCCCTTTCCAAGAGAAAAACGCGAACCTAAAGGAGGATAATGAAGAGATTACTGTACTTAGCTGCC
>JBARZM010000117.1:0-6233 GCA_049650095.1 Rubrobacteraceae bacterium
ATAGGGTCCGCCCCCCAGACGCCCAGAAGTAACTCCCCGGCGGCCACGGCTTCCAGCTCCCTGGAGCGCAGCGGCTCCGGGAGGAGTACCGAGAGTCGCTCGACGCCGTTTAGATGGCCGTCCAGGATCCTGCCGACCGAGCTATCGGCTTTCGAGATGGCCCGCAAGACCCGCCATTCTTCGGTAAAAGATGCCCGCCTGCTATCGGTGCCATCTTCCGGCGCCGGCATGGCGGTCACACCGAGCGCCGCCAGCTCCCGAAACGGTCCTTCGGGAAAGCGGGGTCCGGCGTCACGTTCCGGTGCGCCTTCGGAGATCCGGGCCAGCGCCGTCTGGAAGTCGGCGCGGTGGCTACGAAGCTCCATGTAACTCCCGGCGCTCATATGTTGACCTCGTGTTTTGCATCCCGGGCGGGCCTCATGGGCGCGGGCTCACAACCGAGGGCGCGGATGCGCCCTACAAGCGGTTCTATTAGAGCCACCGTCTCTTCGCAGCCGTCGCGCCGGGCGCCGGGTCCGATACCGTCGTGCATCAAGACGACGGACCCGGGGGCGAGCGAGGGGCTGATGCTAGCGAGCATCTCCGATGCGGGGTCGCCGCGCCAGTCGTGGGTGTCTTCGGTCCATGGTGTAACCTGTAGCCCGAGCTTTCGCGATGTCTCCAACGTGGCCGGGGTCGTGATGCCCCAGGGCGTGCGCCAGAGCCGTGGCTTTACGCCCAGGGATTCCAGGTCCCTCAGTCCCGTCCGGGCGTCCTTCTCTATTTCATCCCGGTCCAGGTCCGTGTGGCGTACGTGCTCCACGCAGTGGAACTCTACGCCGTGGCCGCGTTCGAGCATCTCGGAGATCAGACCTGGACGGCGCCGGGCGAGCGGCGTGACGACGAAGAACGTCGCCCGGGCTTGGGAGGCGAGCAGGGCGTCCAGCACCCGGGGAGTCCAGACCGGGTCCGGTCCGTCGTCGAAGGTCAGTGATATCTCCCGGCGAGGAGAAATAGCCGCGGTCAAGCCCGCAGCCTCCCTAAACCCGGATTTTTGTAGCCTGCGTCCCTCAAATCCCGCAGATACTAGCATAGCCGGCAAAGGTCCCGGTTGGGCCGGGACCCCGAGGCTGGGCCTTGCGACGGTTCATCGGGGCGGCAATCTACGCAACCTCTACTACCCGCATCATGCCGGCCTCCTGATGGTAGGCGTGGTGGCAGTGCAGCGCCCAGGGACCCGGATTGTTGGCGACCCAGTCCGTGGACACCGTTTGCATCGGCTCCACCAGGACGGTGTCCTTGATCGGACCCTGCCCCATGCCGTTATCCACCCGGAAAGAGTGGCCGTGCAGGTGCATTGGGTGGGGCATCATGCTCATGTTGCGGTACTCGAAACGAACGCGTTCGTCCCGCCCGATCTTTATCCGGTCGGCTTTGTCGAACGTCTGGCCGTTTATGGTCCAGGTGTAGCGCTCCTCGTCGCCCTCCAAAACGAGACGCTCGACTCTACCCGGGTCTCCGGACGGGATGTCACCGGCCTCCGGCGTGGCCCGGAGCATGTCGTAGGAGAGCAACGCCCCTTTCAACTCGGACGGTTGCTGGTCGGCCGGTGGCGTCGGTGAACCGGTGCCCTCGTAGCGGAAGATGGCGCGAGCCATCTTTTGCGTGCCCTCGGCCTGGGCGGCCAACTGCCAGACGCCGGGGTTGTTTGTATCTACCAGAACATCGTAACGTTCTCCCATGCCGATGCGTAGAGTATCCACCTCCACGGGCTCGACGGGCAATCCATCGGCGTGGACGACGGTCATGCGATGCCCCGCCAGGGCTACCCGGTAGATGGATGCACTAGAGGGGTTGATCAAGCGCAGCCGCACTTTCTCGCCCCGTCGCACCCCGAACTCCTCCGGCGCCTCCGGCGGCTTGCCGTTGACCAGGTACAGGGGATAGACAATGTCGGGCGGCGTCTGCGCGGGTTCTCCGCCGCCCATGCCCTTCATGCCACCCATACCTCCCATGCCGGAGTCGTCCGAGTCCATGTCTCCCATCCCCGCCATCGCGCCGCCGCCGGACTTGAGGCGCTGAAGCGACTCTTCCGGCGTGCCTTCGACCCCGTCGAGCCAGTCGTCGAGGACGAGCGTGAACTCCCGGTCGTAGGCGAGAGTTTCGTTCTTGGGCTCGACGATGAGTGGGCCGTAGAGCCCTCTATCTAGCTGCAGCCCGGAGTGGGAATGGTACATGTAGGTGCCGGAGACCGGCACCGCGAACTCGTAGACGAACTCCTCGCCGGGCTTTACCGGTTTTTGGGTGACGCCCGGTACGCCATCCATCTCGTTGACTATCGGCAGGCCGTGCCAGTGGACGCTGGTGCTCTCGGGGAGGTTGTTGCTGAGGCGGACGCGAAGGGTTTCGCCTTCCTTCAACCGGATCTCCGGCCCCGGCATCCCGCCGCCGTATCCCCAGGTCGGCGCCGTACGGCCCGCCAGCTCGAACTCGAGCGGGGCGGCCGCCAGGGCGAACTCTCTTACCCGGTTCTCTCCCGTTGTGCGATTCCCCCGCTCGCGGGCTCCCGGTGAGGTCAACGACCCGCAGCCTCCCAAAAGAAGCGCCCCGATCCCGAGTCCCGTCGTGCCCAGGAATTGCCGGCGTGAGATCCCACGCCCGGAGTATGCTGTTCCGACTTTTTCTCGTCTGCTCAAGTTATGTCCTCTATTCCGTTTACCCTTCGATTCGAAGGGACTCTTGCGAGAGGTCCCGCCACCGCCGCTGCCGCCACCGGCCCCGGACGCCCGACAATTCAGGCACCTCCTGATCCGCGATCTTCCCTCTCTCCAAAAGGACGCCCGGGTCGTCCGGTCCGGGCACTATCGCCATCGTGTTTCACATGTCTATGGTCTTTCCCGATCCGGTAACGGTTTCCGGCAACTTACAACCCGCGGCACGGAGATTGTACATTCGTCGCGGCGCAGGAGAGAGATATACATAACAAACAGCACATTGTTGAAAGACTCTTCAAGTTTGCATATAATCGTGTCCATGTCGCATTTCGAGACTTCACCAGCAGACGCCCGGCTCCTGGAGCCGCGGGATGTCATAAATGCCGGGGGCGTGGAACGGGTAGACGAGCGGGTGGCGGCTTTGATGGGCGCCTTGTCCAGTCCGACCCGCATCCGGGTGTTGTTCGCCCTGCTCGAGACGAACGAACTCTCCGTGGGCGAGCTTGCGAAGGCGGTAAAGATGAGCGATTCGGCGACCAGCCATCAGCTCCGCGTTTTACGGGACCTCGGTTTGATCCGCCGCCGGCGGGAAGGCCGCAAGGCTTTTTACGCGCTCTCCGACGAGCACCTCGGGGTGCTTCTCAAGGAGTCCCTCTATCACGTAGACCACGCCCGGCTGCTGGAGGGCCGGGGTTGAAAGGGCACGGGCGGCACGGCGGATGGGACCGGATACGCCACGAACTCTCGCACCTGAACCCTTTCGGCCACTCGCACGAGAGCTCCGATTCGGTGGACGACGCGCTGGAGTCGAGCGAGGTCGGTATATGGGCGCTGAAGGTCTCGCTGGCGGTGCTCATGGCTACGGCGCTCTTTCAGGTCGTCATAGTCGCCTTCTCGGGCTCGGTGGCGCTGCTCGCCGATACCATCCACAACTTCTCCGACGCGCTGACGGCGGTGCCCTTGTGGATAGCGTTCGCCCTCTCCCGGCGGGCGGCGAACCGGGCTTACACCTACGGCTACGGACGCGCCGAAGATTTGGCCGGGGTCGCGATAGTGGTCATGATCTTCTTCAGCGCCGTCGTGGCGGGTTACCAGTCGGTGGTGAAGTTGATCTACGGCTCGGAGGTCTCGAACGTGGGATGGGTGGCCGCCGC
Source organism: Rubrobacteraceae bacterium (assembly GCA_049650095.1). Lineage (GTDB taxonomy): Bacteria > Actinomycetota > Rubrobacteria > Rubrobacterales > Rubrobacteraceae > SIRX01. Next base: position 3,848 of record JBARZM010000117.1, read on the forward strand.
AGCGGTCATCGGGTTTTTGGGGAACGAGTTCGTCGCCCAGTTCCGTGTCAGCGTCGGCCGGAGGATAGGCAGCGCGGCCCTGGTGGCTGACGGCCAGCATGCCCGGGTGGACGGCTTTACTTCGCTGGCGGTGCTGGTTGGAGCGGTAGGGGTGTGGCTCGGTTACCCGATTCTGGACCCCCTGGTGGGGCTCGGCATCACGTTAGCCATCCTTTTTATAGTAAAGGACTCCGCCCGCTCGATGTGGCGCCGGATGATGGACGCCATAGAGCCCGAGACCGTTGAGGCTATCGAGCGCGTGGCCCGCGACACGGACGGCGTGCAAGCGGTGGACTTCGTCCGGGCCCGATGGGTAGGACATCGCATCTACTCGGAGGCGCGCGTCCGGGTGTCGGACAGCCTCAGCGTGGCCGAGGGACGGGAGATATCGCAGAGCATCCGCGCTTCTGCCAGGCGCGAGGTGCCAAAGCTGGAGCGCATCACCGTGGAGGTGGAGCCAGCCTCCGGGTAAGTAGCGCGTCTACCCTTTCCGGGGACGGAGGCTGATGTTGAGTTCTTTTAGCTGGGCTTCGTCCACCGGGCCGGGGGCGTCCATCATCTCGTCCCGGGCGGTCTGGGTCTTGGGGAATGCCATGACTTCCCGGATATTCGGCTCGTCTTTTAGGACCATGATCAGACGGTCAATCCCCGGTGCGATGCCGCCATGGGGCGGCGCCCCGTACCGGAAGGCGTGCAGCATGGCCCCGAAACGCCGCCCGGCCTCTTCCGGGCCGATCCCGATGACGTCGAAGACTTTCTGTTGCAGTTCCGGCCGGTGTATCCTGATGCTCCCGGATGCCAATTCGACCCCGTTCGCCACCAGGTCGTAGAGCTGGCCGATGACCCGCAGGGGGTCGGTTTCGAGCAGCGGCAGGTCTTCCTCGCGGGGCATGGTGAACATGTGGTGCATCGGCTGTATGCGTTCTTCGTCCTCGTTCCACTCGAAGAGCGGGAAGTCCGTTACCCAGCACAGGGCAAGAGTGTCCTTATCGGCCAATTCCAGGCGGTCCCGGAAATGCAGCCGGAGCCTGTTGAGGCTCTCGAAAACCACCGGATTTTTGTCCGCGACGAAGAACAGGTAGTCGCCATTCTCGGCGTCCAGGGCTTCGCGCAACGATGCCTGCTCCTCATCGGAGAAGAACTTGGTGACGGGACCTTTGAGGCCGTCTTCTTCCACCTTGAAGTGGGCGAGTCCCCGGGCGCCGCCAGTCGCGGCGACCGCCGTCAGGTCGTCGAGTTCCCGGCGAGAGAGGTCGCCGAGGCCGCCGACGGAGATGCCCCGCACGGAGCCGCCGTTTTCGACCGCGCCCCGGAAAACTTTGAAGTCCGAGCTACCCGCGAGACCCGAGATATCTTTTAGCTCGATACCGAAGCGGAGATCCGGCTTGTCGGTGCCGAAGCGGTCCATCGACTCGGCGTAGGTCAGGTGTGGGAAGGGCTTGGATATCAGCTTTTTGTCCGTTAGCTGCTCGACGATCTCTACGTAGAGTTCCTCGATGAGGGAGAGTACCTCGTCCTGGGTCGTGTAGCTCATCTCCAGGTCGAGCTGGGTGTGCTCGGGCTGGCGGTCGCCCCGCTGGTCCTCGTCGCGTAGGGCCCGGGCTATCTGGAAGTACCGCTCGAAGCCGGCGACCATGAGTAGCTGCTTGAACTGCTGCGGCGACTGGGGCAGGGCGTAGAACTGTCCGGGATAGAGGCGGGCCGGCACCAGGTAGTCCCGGGCCCCTTCCGGGCTTGAGGCGGTAAGCAGCGGCGTCTCTATCTCCAGGAAGTCTCGCTCGTCCAAAAAGTCCCGGATGTGCTTGATAACCCGGTGCCGAAAGGCGATGTTATCCTGCATCCTCTGGCGGCGGAGGTCCAGGTAGCGGTACTTCAGGCGGAGCAGCTCATCCACCGGACGCTCCCGGTCGATCTCGAACGGCGGCGTCTCGGAGGTGTTGAGCACCGATAGTCCGGTCGCCTCGACCTCTATCTCACCGGTCGGCAGATCCGGGTTCTCGTTTCCCTCGGGCCGACGACCAACCTCCCCCTCGACCGAGATGGACCACTCCGGACGCAGCGCCTCGGCCGCCGCGAAGAGGTCCTCCCGCCCGGGGTCGAAGGTTATCTGGGTGATGCCCCACCGGTCCCGGAGGTCTATAAAGATGAGGCCTCCGTGGTCCCGGCGCCGGTGTACCCACCCGGCGAGCCGGACGCCTTCCCCGATATCCTCCGCGCGTAATTCGCCCGCCGTGTGCGTCCGGTAAAGGTTCTCCGGGTGTATTTTTCGCTGGTGCAAGGTGGCGCTCCTCTCTAATGCGATGCTGTGATCGTGCGGGCCACCGGCCGGTGACCCGTAGACGTACAT
>JBARZM010000118.1:0-8868 GCA_049650095.1 Rubrobacteraceae bacterium
CCGGTGGTGATGGCCCCGGCGATGGCGTGTCTCCACTGCTTCTACTGCAAACGCGGCCTGGAAAACTTGTGCCTGAACAAGAAGATCATGGGCAACATCGTGGACGGGGGGCTCGCCGAATACGTACGCATTCCGGGGAATGCCGTCAAGGCGGGCAACCTCTTCGTGGCGGAAAAGGACCTGCACCCGGAGCAGTTGGCGCTCGCGGAGCCGCTCGCTTGCTGCATCAACGGCCAGAATAACTACCGGGTGGAGGTCGACGACGCGGTTCTAATAATGGGGGCGGGACCGATAGGGCTGTTTCATCTGCAACTCGCGCTGCTGGCCGGCGCGCGCACCGTGATCGTCAGCAACCGCTCCGAAACTCGACGGAACTTCGCCACCGAACTGGGCGCCCACGTAACGGTCGACCCCGCGGGCGAAGACCTCTGGGAAGTGGTGGCGGAGCACACGGATGGGCTCGGGGTGGACGTATCCGTCATCTGCGTCGGTAGACCGCGGCTCGTCAACGACGCCTTGCGGGCGACCCGCAAGGGAGGCCGGATCAACGTCTTCGCGGGGCTCGCCGGGGACGGCTGGTCCGAGGTGGAAGCCAATTTGATCCACTACAACGAGCTAGCGCTCACCGGAGCCTCCGACTCCAAACGCCGGGACTACGATACGGCGCTCCGCTTGATCGAGTCAGGACGCATCGACGCCGAGCGGATGGTCACGCACCGGTTCCCGCTCGAAGAGACCGAGAAAGCTATCGAAACGTCCGCTGGCGGAGAGGGCATGAAGGTTGCGGTAATGCCGTGAGTCGCACCGGGTCTCGTATGGCTAATCGACTATGATTCTCTGCGTCGGCGGCACTCCCGCCATGCAGCGTACCCTGCTCTTCGAGAGCCTGGCCGTGGGCGACGTGAACCGTGCCCGAAAACTATACGTTACCGCCTCAGGCAAGGTGGTCAACGCGGCCCGCACCGTGAGCACCCTGGGAAGCGAGTCGCTGTTGGTCACGTTCCTCGGCGGCGACGCGGGCCGGTTCGTCTCCCGCACCCTGGATGTCGAAGACGTGCCGCACGAAGCAGTCTGGGTAGAGGATGACGCCCCCACGCGCACCTGCGTCACCGTCCTGGAAGAAGATGGCCCGGTTACAGAGTTAGTCGAGGAGGCGCCACCGGTCTCGAACGGCGACGTGGCGGCTCTTGAGTCTATTGTCAAAAAACACCTGAACGAAGCCCGGGCGCTGTGCCTGATCGGCTCTTTCCCTCCCGGCGTTCCCGACGACTTCTACGCCCGGCTCGCCGCCCAAGCAGCCGTAGCCGGCATCCCGGTATTGGTGGACGCCCAGAAAAGCCTGCTGCTCAACACCCTCGCCGAACATCCGTTCCTCGTAAAACCGAACCTGGACGAGACCCAGGCCGCCCTGGATCTACCAGCCGGCGACGACGAAAGCTCGGGCCTGGAGGCTGTATCGGCGCTCGTGGAAAAGGGGGCGCGGTGGGCGTTGGTGACGCGCGGGGCGGAGCCGGCGCTGCTCGGAGATGAGTCCGGGGGCCGGTGGCGCATCGAATCTCCCAAGATACAGGCCGTAAACCCGATTGGTTCCGGCGACACGCTGGCGGGAGGGCTGCTCCACGCCCTCTCTGGTGGCGCGTCGGTCCCCGAAGCGGCCGCTTTCGGAACCGCCTGCGCCGCCGCCAACGCGCTCACCCCCACTTCCGGCGTTTTCGATGCGAATGAGGCGAAGCGCCTGCTCCCGGACGTCCGACTCGTCCGGTTGCACTGATCCAAGGCTCCCCCAAAATCCAACCTATAAGCGTCGTAAGTTCGCATGGTTTTTCCAAGGTCTTGACGGGCTCGTAGCCCGGACTGCCTGGGCCTTCACACGAGACCTCGCCACAAAGTCTGAAATGCGTGGGCTGACCGGCGGTGACGGAACTGGTAGGCTACTGGATCAAGCGGCGCAGACACGCATCGACCTCATGAACAAACATCATTGGAGAAATATCCCCTTGATCCGACCGGCGACACCTGAAGATTCGGCGGCAGTGGTTGACCTAGTCGTCGCGGCCGGAATGTTCTCCGCTGACGACGCCTGGCTCGTGAGGAGCATGCTGGCAGACTATTTTGACGCCAACAAAGATGACGGCCACGTCTGCGTAATCGACGACGAGCAGGGTAGGCCACTCGGGGTCGCGTACTACCAACCCAAGTCTGCCGCGGATCGGGTCTGGGATCTCACGATGATCGCTGTGCAGCCCGTCCATCAAGGACAAGGACGTGGGGCGGCGATGCTCCGCCACGTCGAGGAAGACTTGGGGACGCACGGCCAGCGGTTGTTGCTGGTCGAGACCTCCGCGCTGGCGCGGTACGATCGCACGCGTGCGTTCTATGTCAAGTGCGGCTACGAGGAGGAGGCGCGTATCCGCGACTACTGGGAGGCAGGCGATGACCTGGTCGTATTCCGCAAAGCTTTGAACGAGGTTTAGACTATGATCGCCATGAGGACGCGGGCAACCCGGGATCGTTCAGGCCGGGCTAGAAGATTGCTAGAAGGTTTGTTTACACTGATGCTATTCGTTGATCGCAGAGGCGACACTTTCCTGGCTGGGCCACGGGCCTATGTATGCTCGATATCGCCTCTAGCGGTCAGCCGATCATTGTCCTCAATCGGCTCGCGGCTCTCCTCCGAAGAACTTCTCCCAAGGCATGTCCAGAGGCTCATCCAGCTCGACTATCTCGTATAAATGGTGCATCAAGGGAAAGTCACCCTCTTCAACAGCGCCCCGCTCCTTTAGCTTTTCCAACGCGCCCCCGATGACCCGGATGGCCGCCACGCCTTCGAGCGTTACTCCCTTCATGCGCTCGTTTTGGACCTCGGAGAACGGCACGCCCGCCCCGGCGAACCGGCCCGCCTTTACGTTGCGCCCGCCCATGGTGGTAACGAACATGTCCCCGATGCCGGGCAACCCTTCGGCCGTCACCGGGTTCCCGCCCAGCATCTCCATCCACTGCCGCAGTTCGCGGCTCCCCTGCCCAAAGAGGGCGGCACCGTAGTTGTAGCGGCGGTACTTCGCTTCAGATTTACCCTCCTTGTCCAGCAAGCCTTCCATGAAACCACCCCCGAAGGCGTAGCAGTTTTTCACCGCCGCACACACCTCGGCCCCCACGAAGTCCGGGCTGGTCCACACGTGGTAGTAGTCCGTGCGGAACGTCGCGGCCAGTTTATCCAGCACATCCAGGTCCTCGCCGGTAAAGACCACGCAGGTGTCGTGGCGCACGGCGACCTCGCCGGCGATCGCCGGCCCGGTGATGGCTGACCAGGAGACCTGTTCCCTCACGTCTGCGGGAACTTGCTCCGCCAGGACTTCGGGCAGTATCCGGAGGTTGCCCTCTTCGTCGGCCTCCATGCCTTTGGTCACGGCGATTACCATTACTCCCGGTTTTAGCAGCGACGCGAACTGCTCGCTGGCCCAGCGCACCCCGAACGAGTTGACTCCGCTCATCACGATCTCCGCGCCGTCGAAAGCCTCTTCGGCCTCTTCCAAATGATAGGCACGCACGCCCTCGGGGACTTCCAGGTCCAGGTTCGGATGAACGCCGCCCTCTTTCATGCTGTCGATGATCTCACGATCTAAGTGCGTGCCGACGAGCCGTACCTCGTGGCCATTGTCCGTCAACGGCCACGAGAGGGCCGTAGCCATTATTCCCGCCCCCAATACCGTTACTGTCGTCATTTGATCTTCCTTCCTCAACGCCGGGACAGGGTCATTCTGGTAGTGCCGCGCGGTACGGTCCCTACCTTACAGCCTGGTTAGTCCTGCGTGTTGGACTTGCTCTGGGCCGCCTCGTGCTGGGACATTTTGTGCATCGAGTCCTTCATCTGCGGATAAGTCTCGATGTAACGTTCCAGGTAGAACTTGTACGCTTCGTGTGCCTCCTGGTTCGGCTCGATGGTGTGTTCGGTATGGACCATATTCTCCGCGGCCGTTTGTATATCCGGATAGATCCCCGCCCCGACGGAAGCCAGTATCGCCCCTCCCAGCACCGGACCTTCGCTCACCTTGGTAAACGACATCGGCACGTTGGAGACGTCGGTGTGCATCTGCATCCACAGGTCGCTCTTCGTGGGCCCGCCCGCCACGACGTTCTCCCGGGGCTCGAACTGGTGTCCGCGCATGGCGCGGAAGATGCTCTCGGTGCCAAAGCAGATGCCTTCGATGATAGACCGGAATACATGACCCGGCGTGTGGCCGAGCGAGAGACCCCAGATCATGCCGCGCGCCAGCGGGTCGGTGTGGGGAGAACGGTTGCCCTGGAAGTAATCTATAAAGACCAACCCATCCGAGCCGATCGGCACCTCTTCGGCCATCTCGGTCAGGATATCGTAGGTGTCCACGCCTTGTTTTTGGGCCTCCTCCGCCGCTTCCGCCGCGAAGTTATTCTTGAACCAGGCCACGACGGAGCCTGTGGAGACTTGCCCGGCTTCGACGGTGTACTGGCCCGGTATCATGGCGTCGGTGTAGGCGCCCCAGAACCCTTCGCCGTGAATGGGCTGCGCCGCCTGGCCGATCATAACGTGCGACGAGCCGGTGATGAGCGCCATCTTGCCGGGCTCCACCACCCCGAGCCCCAGGGCGCCGGCATACGCATCGACCGCCCCCTCCGCCACGGGCGTGCCCTCCTTGAGACCCAGTTCCTCGGCCGCTTCCTTACGAAGGCCCCCGACGACCTCGCCCAAGTCGAGCACGTCTTGGGGAACCTTGTCCAGGAAGTCCTCGAAACCGACCGCTTCCAACAGGCTCTCCGGCCAGCCGCCCGCATCCCGGTCGTAGAAGAACTTCGAGCTGGCGGTGTTGATGGACGACTTCCACTCGCCGGTGAGGCGGTGGATCAGCCAGTCGTTGCAATCGCACAGGTGCTGGGCGTTATTGTAGGTATCCGGCTCTTCTTCTTTGAGCCAGAGAGACTTGGGTAGACCCCACTCGGCGGAGACCGCGCCGTATCCGGAGTACTTCAAGGCGGGGTCGTGGGTATCCTGGATCTTTCTCGCCTGCTCCGAGGCTCGTACGTCCATCCACAGGATCGCGGGCCGCATGTGTTCGTCTTTCTCGTTCATCGCCACCAGGGTGGAGGCCGTGGCGTCCGTCGAGATGCCGGCTATCTCCTCCGGCGAGATGTTTCCGTCTTGGAGCGCTTTGTTCGTCGCCTCCACTAGCGATGACCACCACACGTCGGGGTCCTGCTCCGCCCAGCCCGAGCGCGGGAACTTCGTATCGAACTCGACGCCGTGGAACACGACCGGGGCGCCCTCGCGGTCGAAGACCCCGACCCTCACCCCGCCCGTCCCGAAATCTATGCCCATCAAGTACTGGCCTTCAGCCATGACTCTCCTCCTTTTTCAGGTCCGTCAATCGGAACATATCCCGTCTCACCGGATCCCGTTTGCTTTTTCACCGGCTTTCCCTCCGGTCCGTAAACTTCAGAGTATGTGCTGCTTTGTGTCCGCACCTCCAGCCCTCATTCCAAATCTACTGGCGCCGCCAACAACGGCTGCGGCCTCCGCCTTTATCGTTGTTCCGGCTCTATACATCAGGAGGCCCAGAAGCCGCCCGGCGCGAACAACTCTTCGACGCACTCGTCGAGGATGCCGGCCTCGTTGGTGAGGTCCAGGATGGTGTAACGACTCCGGATCATCTGCGCCCTCCGGTACGTCGCCTTGAAGTCCTCGCGGCCCAGCCCGATCTCCTCCGGGCTCGTCGGACATCCGGCCTGCCGCAGCAATTCCCGCAAATCCGCGGCGGGCATCAACTGGTCCTTCACCTTCTCGCGCAGATCCGGCCAGATCTCCCGGAGCAGCTCCAGCCGTTCGCCCAGTTCTTCTTTATCCACGTATTTGGCGAGGGCCTGCTTGACGGCGGGGTCTTCGAGCGGCGGGTCGTGGGCCGCGCGGACCTTTTCCTCGACCTCCTCCGGTGAGGGCCAATCGTTCTGGATCCTCTCTACATCCAGGTTGGCGAGGTCGCGCTCCAGTACGAGTTCGTACAAGGCGGCGATGGCGATAGATCCCAACCCAACCTTGAAGCCGTGAGAGAGCGGCGGGTCATAGTCGCGGCCCAAACCTTCACCTTCCCACAGATGGCTGAACTGATGCTCGGCGCCGGAGGCCGTCCGGGACGACTGATACGACTGCATCGCGAGCCCCGACATTATGAGGCCCTCGATCAGGCCGTCCATCGTCTCCTGGTCACCATCGCTCAACTCGGCAGGCTTCGAGATCCATTCGTGCAAATGGTCCTGCACAAGGTCCCAGCCGTTTTGGTCGATCTCCTCGACCCCCAGGGCGTCGGCGACCAGCCAGTCCGCCCCGGATGTCACCTTGCCGAGCAAATCCGCGTAGCCGGACGCGGTCATTCTGGCCGGGGCGTTCACGAGCACGCCCACGTCGGCCAACACGGCGCGCGGGGCCGGGCACGTCAGAGTCTGCTTGGCGCCCTCGTACTCTATCGAGGCCCCAAACGCCGTGTATCCGTCCATCGAGGCGGCGGTTGCGACGTTCATGTAGGGCCGCCCGCACTCGTAGGCTGCCCGCTTGACGATGTCGTTGAGCGTCCCCGAGCCGACGGCGACCGGAATGGCGTCGTGCCCGCGCAATGACTCGATGAGAGCCTCGATATTTCCGTATTCGGCGTACAAAGTCGGTGTGCTGGAGAAGACGTATGGTTCGACGGTCTCACGGCCGGCCTCTTCCAAGACCCGTTGCACCTCTTTACCCGCCACCTCGAACTCGTTCTCGTCCGTGACGACGACCGCCTTCGCGTCGCCGAAGCTCTCCGCGAAAAGGTCGTTTACCGTGGAGAGTACGTCCGTCCCGATGGTGACGTTTTGCGTATCCGTCGCCCCTTGCAAGGCCGACTGTATCTTATCGTCCTTCATGCGTCGCTCACTTTCGTTCTCGGAGGATGCGCCAACAGTCCCTGCTTCATCCGGCGACTCCTTTTCCGTATCTTCGGGGTCACTCGTCATCCTCGCTCCAGCCGAGCTCGTCCCACATCTTCTGCGGTATCAGGCGGTCTATACGATCCAGGACGAAGTCGGGCATGTACGCGTCCGGCTCCTCAGCGAGCATCTCGGGCGTGGTTTCACCGGTTAGAACAACGGCCGAGGGCATCCCGGCGTCGAGGGCCATCCGAATTTCCGTGTACAGTCGGTCGCCGGTCATCACGCACTCCGCCGGGTCGAGCCCGACCATCTCCGTGATGGTCTGAAGCATGATCGGGTCGGGCTTGCCGGTGTTGACCTCGCACTTGGCCTGGGTACAAGCCTCTATTGCCCCGACTATCGCCGCGGCATCCGGCTCGCCCCGGCCGCCCGGAAAAGGACAGTAGCGGTCCGGATTGGTCGTCACCAGCTTCGCCCGGTTGTGGAACCAGATGGCATCGAAGGCGATCTGGAGCTTCTCGTACTCGAACGTGCGGTCGTAGGAGGCGATGACGATGTCTATCTCTTCCGGGTTCTCGGACATCTTTATGCCCGCGTTGCGCAAGGACTTCTTTAGCGGCTCTTCGGCGATTGGATAGACGGCCGCGTCCGGGTGGTTCTGCAAGAGCCACTGGGTCATGGTTACGACCGTGTTGACGGTCTCTTCCTCCGGGGTAGGCAGGCCAAGCTTCGTCAGCTTCTCGGAGTACATCTCCGGGTCTTTGGTCGGGTTGTTGGATAAAAAAACGACTTTCTTGCCGTTGTCCCGCAGAGTCTCTACGAGGCGTTTCGCCCCCGGGAGCAGTTCGTCGCCCAGGTATATGGTGCCGTCCAGGTCGAAGACGTATCCATCGTAGAGCCTGTCGGGGACTTTGAGGTCCGCCGTGGGACTCCGCGGGTCTCTCTGCGTCATCGTTTCCCTTCCCTAACTTGGTGTTGGATAGTTCACGAGATCATCGTTTATCCGAGAGCGCTTCACCGGCGGCCCGCAGCACGTAGAGCATAGAGACCGCTCCGGGGTCTTTGTGGCCGCGGCTCCGCTCCCCGAGCTTGGCGGCCCGGCCCCGGGCGCTGATCATGCCGGCCGTCGAATCAGCGCCTTCTTCGGCGGCGGCCAGTGCCCGCTCCCAGGCTTCGGCGGACGAGACGTCTCCTTCGGCTGCCTCACCGAAAGAACGGACGAACGGGTCCAGGGTGTCGATCATGGTCTTGTCACCGGGCCCGGCTTTGCCGAGGTCCTCCAACGTGGAGAGCGAGGACTGAAGCGCCCCGTGCAGGCTGGCGGCGTCGGGCTTCTCCTCGTCGCCGAGAGGCTGGCCGAGGGCCGAGATCCAGGCTCCATACAATGCCCCGGACGCGCCGCCCGCGGCCTCCGCGAACGCCGTCCCCGCCCGCATGAGCACGTCTCCGGCCGTTCCACCGCCGCTCTCAGCGGCCTCTACGGCGGCCGTCATGCCGCGGACCATGCCCGCGCCGTGGTCCCCGTCGCCCGCCGCCGCGTCGAGCTTGCCCAACTCATCTTCGGAGCTCTTCAAAGAGTCCAACGCCCGCCCCAGAGCATCCAGGGCGACCGCGCCACTCTCCGTAAGCTCGCCTCCTTCGCCGGGCGATTCCGAAGTTGACGCGGACGACGAACCGCTTGCGGACGTACCGTTGTTCGTGGCTTGGGGCGTCTCGATGCTGCCCTGCGAAAACGCCGGGGTCGCGGCCGGCGCGTCGTGCAACTCTTGCAGGTCGTCGTCGAGCCACATCAGGGTGAGGGAGCATCCGGCCATATCCAGGGACGTGACGAGCTCCCCGACGAGCGGGCTGTAAACCTCGATGCCACGCTCTCCGAGGAGCCGGTTGACGTCGCCGAAGAGGACGAACAACTCTTCGTACTTGGTGCTCCCGAGCCCGTTG
>JBARZM010000119.1:0-7930 GCA_049650095.1 Rubrobacteraceae bacterium
ACGTATCGGACGGCGGTGACGCGCGGCGGCTGGTGGAAGCGGCGGTCGAGGAGTTCGGCGGGATAGACGTGCTGGTGAACAACGCCGGGGTTCTGGGGCCGAGGGTCGCCATAGAAGAGTTCCCCGAAGACGAGTGGCGCAAGGTCATGGACGCGAACCTGACCGGCCCGTACCTCGTCTCCAAGGCGGCCATCCCGCACATGCCGGAAGGAGCTTCGATCGTCAACGTCGTCAGCGGCGTTAGCGTGGAGGGCCGGGCCGGGTGGGGAGCCTACTCCGTCAGCAAGTTCGGCGTCGAGGGCCTAACCCAGATCCTGGCCGCCGAGTTGGAGGAGCGCGGCATCCGGGTGAACGCGGTGGACCCGGGCGGCATGCGGACCGACATGCGCGCCGCCGCCTACCCCGAGGAAGACCCGAACACCAGGATCACCCCCGAAGAGAACACGGGGGTATTCCTCTACCTCGCGTCGGACGAATCGAGGGGCGTAACGGGAGAGCGCTTCAAGGCGCAGGATTTTCAGCGGGCGTAGGAATTATCCCGCGGTGCCGCCAGAATGGGTCATGGCGCCGTGGTGCCCCCGCCCGTAACTTCGATCGACTCGGCGACCAGCGACACCGTCCCGCTTCGTTTCGCGAACTTGCTGAGCGACAAGTTCAGGCCGGTATCGGCTTCGATCTCTTTGGCGTTGAGCTCCCGGACCCGGCCCGTAACCGTGACGGTCTGCCCCACGGCGACCGTGGGCTCGGGGCTCCCCGAAGTGTTGTTCACGATCGTTAGACCGCTGGGGTCCCTGTTGTTGCGGTCGGGGTCGTTGAAGGCCTCGCCGACCGAGTTCCCGAGGTCGAACATTATCGGAGACAAGACTTCGGTCACCTTTCCCTCGGTGGTCAAGGTCTCGCCATAGAAATCGTTGGGGCTGCTGAGCACGTCGTCCAGGCTCGTCGCCTGTGCCGCGCCATCCGTGGACGGGGACGTGTTCTGCTGCTCGCTGGCGCTCGGCCCGGAGCAGGCCGCGGTAAGCGGGACAACGACGCCGAGCAGCAGGGCGACCGTCGCGATCGACCATACACGGTAACGACTCACCTGATACCTCCTATATAAGTTCCAATGGGCCAACAACTCTTGAAGGCTCTTGTTTGCGTTTATCTACAACTCCTCCAGCCATTTCCACCGCCAGCCGACGGGGAGCACGAAGGAGAAGTTTACCAACCATTCGGCGCGCGATTCATGCCGAGTGTACCAGCCGGGTCCCCGATACGGGCGAACAATGGTAGGCGGCACTGTCTCCGTACTACCGGCGTTCGGCGGAGTCTCCACCCCGCCAGATAGAAGACCCCGATAAAGAAAGCCGGGTCCAACCGAAAAGCGAGGCTCCCCGCCTCTTACGTTACGGCTACCTGCTCGGCCTGGACTATGAGGCGGTTGGAATAATCTGGAAGGGTGCAGGTCTGTAGGGTAATGATATTCTTGCCGGGTATGGGCTCGGTCACGGAGAGATCGGTGGGGCTTACTACGGTCTCTTTGAAGACCTCGTAGGTGTAGCGGGCGCCGTCGGCGTCGGTGACGAAGATTTCATCCCCGTTCTCTAGCTTGTTGAGATCCCAGAAGGCGAGGAAACTGTCAGTGTTCGGATACCCGAGCCGGTGTCCCGCGACGTAGACGTTTGCCTCCGCGTCCCAGGGGAACCCCGTGCCCTGTAGATGTATGCCGGCGTTCGCGCCCAGGGCTTCGTTGTCGTTGCCCGCGGCGTAGGGAACGGTGTCGTCCTTTATCCGGTTCATTTTTGGCACCGTTAGCTTGAGGGTCTTGTCTTCGGGCCCGCCGGCTGTCGCTGCCTGATCGGAGCCGAGCTCGGGGACGTTGAAGCCGCCGGGGTTCGGGTCGTTGGTGGCGGAGTTGTCGAGGTTGTTGCCGAAGAAGAACACCCCGACGAGCGCGACACCGGACAGCACCATGACCAGGCTGAGGATGCCGGAGATCAAACCCCTCGTACGTTTATTCTTCATCACCCGGGAGTTTAACATCCCGTCTTGGCGGGATTTAGCGTTCGGCCGGGAGGTCCCGCCTAACACCCCACTCGTTCCACGAGCTGTCGTAGTTGGCGAGGTTCTCGTAGCCAAGCTTCTTGAGGGCGAATAGCGGAACGGTGGCGGCGACGCCACCGTTACAGTAAGCGACTATGGGCTCTTCCCGGTCTTCGGGCACGCCCGCCGCGCGGAGCCTCTCTTCTAGCTCCTCGTCGGGTAGAAAAGTCCCTTTCTCCGGGTCCAGGAGGCTGTCGGCGTGGAGGTGGACGGCCCCAGGTACGTGCCCGGCGCGCCCGTCACCCCGACGGACTTCACCCGTATACTGGCCCCTGTCGCGGGCGTCGAGCACGATACCGGTCTCGCTGGCGGCGAGGACCCCCTCGGCGTCCGTCCGCCATTCCGGCTTCGGGCGCGGGGTGAACGCCGCAGGTTCGGGGTAAGGTACTTCGTCGGTCGTCGGTCGGCCTTCGTTGGACCATTTCTTCCAGCCGCCGTTCAGGACGGAGACTTTTTCGTGGCCGTAGTAGGTGAAGGCCCACCACAGGCGGGTGGCGAACTGGCTGCCCGCATGGTCGTAGACGACCACGTGGGTATCGTCACCGATACCGAGACGGCCCATCAGGCGGGCGAAACGTTCCGGGGGCGCTATCTGGGCGGGCACGGGATCATCGGGGTCGGTTATGTCGCTGGTCCAGTCCACGTAGACGGCGCCGGGGACGTGGGCTTCGCCGTACTCTTCGCGGGCGGCCAGGTAATCCGCTTTTTGGTGGCCGCCGCCGAGGTCGGTCTTGCGGACGTAGCCCCGGATATCCACGACGCGCAGGCCGGGGTCGCCGAGGTTCTCTTGCAGCCAATCCGTTTCCACGAGCGGTCCCGGGTCTTTTACTTTCACGGCGTTACTCCTCCTCGAAAAGTTCGTGTTCGGTGGCGTAGGCTTCAGCCAGTTCGCGGGCTTTGGCGGTGTCGTCCTGGCCGAGTCGTCCCTCTATAACCTCACCTTCCAGGTAGTCTTTTACCGGTTTGATCCAGGGTCCCGGCCCCCGGCCGAAGAGCTCCATGAGGTCGTTGCCGTCCAGCGGGCTTTTTAGCGTCTCGATCCGGTCCAGGCTCCGCACTTCCTCGACCCGGTCCTTGAGGCTTCGCCAGGATTCCACGGCGACCTGCCGGCGACGCGGCGCGCTGCCCGTTATGTCCGCGCGGGCGAGCTTTAGCAGGGCGTCCACGTTGGTGATCTCCCGGTCGCCCCGGGCGAGGTGCGTGTCCCGGATAAAGCGTCGGACGGCGGAATCGCTCCACGGGTCGCGGGCCATCGCGTAACCCATCGGGCGCATGTGGTGGGCCACCAGGTGGGCGACGGCGTCTACGTCGTCTTTCGGGTAGACGAGGCGTTTCATGGCGCGCCGGGCCACGGCGGCCCCGACGTTCTCGTGGCCGTAGAAGTGGATCTTCTTGGGCGCCGTCCGGCCGCCGCAATTCTCGCACTCGCCCTCCTCGGTGGTCTTCCGGGTGGATTTCGCGCCGCAGAACGTGCAACGGTGCTCGTAGACCAGGGTGCGCGGCTTGCCGATATCGTGGAAAAAAGCGGCTTTCCGGAGGATTGGGTCCGGTTCCACGCTCGAAACCACGATCAGAGTATGCTCGAAGACGTCTTTGTGATGGAATTCAGCCTCTTGCTCGACGGAGAGCGTCTCCATGAACTCCGGCACGATGTGCCGCATGAGCCCAAGCCGGACCAAGGCGCGCAGCCCCCCGGCGACGTTCTCCGAGACCAGTATCTTTTCGAACTCTTCCCGGATGCGTTCGGCGGAGATACTCTGGAGCCACCCCGAGTTGTCTTGGATGGCTTTTTCCAGGTCCGGCGTCATGGCGAACGGCCTCTCCGGCTTCGAGAGAACGGTCTCGAAGCGCACCGCCCGCAGCATCCTCAAGGGATCGTCGCGCATCCGGTCCAGCGGTTCCCCCACGGGCCGGATGATGCCGGATTCCAGGTCTTTGCGCCCCTCGAACGGGTCCAGTATCGTGCCCGTCACCGCGTCGGCGGCGATGGCGTTGATAGTGAAATCCCGCCGCGCCAGGTCCTCCTCCAGGCTCTCCCCGAAGGCGACCTCCGGGTGCCGGCTTCCTTGCGTATAGAGGTCGCTCCGGTAGGTCGTGACCTCTACGTCGTAGCCGCCGACCCGGCCCCCGATGGTCCCGAAACGCTCGCCCACGGTCCACAAATGCTCCGCCGGGCGACGGAGGACGTTTTTGATCTCCTCCGGACGCGCCCCGGTGGTCGCGTCGGCGTCCAGGCTCTCTTCACCGAGCAGCGCGTCCCGCACGTAGCCGCCCACGAGGTACAGTTCGTGGTCTTTGGAGCGAAACGCCTCACCGAGGCGTCCCAAAGGCTCCGGTATCTCAACACTTTTCACGTCGGCCATCATCGTAACCAGATTCTATTCCCTGTAACTTCTCTGTGGCGTAAGGCTTGTAGGACGCGGCGCTAGTCGGCGATGGCGGCTTCGCGGGACGGGAAGACCTCGAAATACTCCCCGAAGCCCGTCACCCCGAAGATCCGCTCGACAGCCTCCGACGGGTTGGCGAGCCGCAGAGAGATCCCACGCCCGCCCAGCTCATCCTTGGCGCGCATGAACATCGAGAGGGCCGTCGAATCCATGAAAGTTATCTCCCGCAGGTCGACGATGACGGCCTCTACCCCGTTCGCGCCGCGCTCCACGGCGTTCTGGACTTTCGGGGCCGAGTGCAGGTCTATCTCTCCCCGAACCGAGACGAGGGAGTAAGATTCGGCGTGCTCGACGATGTTTACCTCAAAGTCCATACAGTGTCCGGCTCCGCTCTCGATATTGGTCCCTGGCAACTCCAGGCACTCTTCCGTCAGCGCCGGAGATACTAACCCAGTCGCGCCGGATGTTAAACCACCGCTATTGTAAAGGTTCAAGCCCGTCTTCTGGTAATATCAGCCATATGGAAGCATTAGAGCAAAGAGATCGGGTGGCGGTCTTCGTAGACGGGGCGAACCTGTACCACTCAATAAAGAATTACTACAAAGGAGTCCTGGATTACGGGCGGCTCCTATCCGCGGCCACCGGCGGCCGCAAGCTGCTCCGCGCCACGTTCTACATCGTCGAAAAGCAGGAACAGGACGAAACCTCCGGCGCCCGGTCCTTCGTCTATAACTTGAACAAGTTTGGCTACAAGGTGCGCTCCAAGCCGCTGGAAGTACACGAGACGTTGACCCCCGAGGGCGGCAAGACCATCTCCCACAAAGGCGACTGGGATATCGGCATCATAGTAGACATGATGCGTCTCGCGGACCACGCCGATACTTACGTCCTGGTCTCCGGAGACGGGGACTACGTCGAGGCTATAGAGTACCTCCAGAGCGAGAAGGGCCTCCGCGTGGAGGCGGTAAGCGCCACCCAATGCACCTCCCGGTCCCTACTCGACGCCTGCGACCACCACACGGACCTTGGAGACATCCCGGACCTGTTCCGGCAGAAAGCCGCCGGTCCGCAGCATTCAGCCGCCGGATAAACCACCAGGCTCGGGGGCTCCCGCATTCAGGGGCTCCCCCACCACCCACACCTCCGGCTCGAGATCTATCCCCGTCTCCTGGAAGACTTTGTCCCGCACGAGCCCTATAAGCTCCTGGGCGTCGTGCGCCGTGCCGCCGCCGTGGTTGATGAGGTAGTTGGCGTGGACGGGCGAGACTTCTATCTGTCCCACCCTGGTCCCTTTGAGGCCGGCGGCCTCTATGACGCGCCCGGGGAAGTCGTTCGCGGGACGCTTGAAGGTGGAGCCGCAACTAGGCTTGTTGGGGGAGCCGTTCATCCGCTGCGCCCGGAACTCTTTTATGCGGGCTTTTAGTTCCGCCGGGTCTCCGGGCGCGAGCGTATAGCCCGCCCGCAGGACGAACCAGCCCGGGTTCTCGTGGAGGATGCTCCGCCGGTACGAAAGCCCCAGCCCGGCGTTCGCCATCCGGACTACCTCACCCTCCCGGAAAACATCGGCCCAATCCAGAACCTCACGCGTCTCGCTGCCGTAGGCCCCGGCGTTCATGTAGACGGCCCCGCCTACGGTGCCGGGGATGCCGGTTGCGAACTCCAGTCCGGCGAGGCCCTGGGCGGCGGTGGTGTTGGCGAGCACGGGATAGAGCACCCCCGCGTCGGCGACTACCCGGTTTCCTTCGACCTCCACGTTCGTCAGGGATTTGGCCAGCCGGATCGTCAGTCCCCGGATGCCGCCGTCGAGGACCAGGACGTTGGTTCCGCCGCCCAGGACAGTGACCGGAACGTCGTGCTCCCGGGCGACTTGGACGGCTTCGATCAGCCCTTCCACGCTCCGGGGTTCGAGGAGGGCGTCCGCCGGGCCTCCTATCTTCCACGCCGTGTAACGTTTCAGGGGTTCGTCGAGTTTGGCGGCGGGAAATAGTTGCTGTAAAGTATCCGGATGCACGGGAAAGAATATAGAGTACGGGGGAGCATTTTGCAGCCGGTTACGGGGGTCTTTTCTTGAAAGCGATGGCCCTGGCCGCCGGCAAGGGTACCCGGCTCTTCCCCCTGACCGGCGAGGTACCCAAACCGATGGCCCCGGTCGTGGACACGCCAATTATCGAGCACATCTTCGATCTTCTGGCCTCCCACGGCACGGAGAAGGTGTACGTAAACGTCCATTACCTGGCGGACACTTTGTTGAAGGCCTACGGGGAGGAGCACCGGGTAAACGGCATGGAAGTCCACCTAAAACGCGAAGATCAACTGCTAGGCACGGCCGGGGGCGTCCGGCGGCTGGCGGAGGAGTTCGACGATACTTTCGTCATCGTCTCGGGCGACGCCCTAACCGACGTGGATATTGGCGAGATGGTCGCCTTTCACAAAGAGAAGGAAGCCCTGGCGACCATAGCCTTGCACCGGGTCTACGATACCTCCGAGTTCGGGGTGGTCGAGGTGGATGAAGACAGTAGCATCCAGGGTTTTCAAGAGAAGCCGGACCCGGAAGAGGCCGTAAGCACCCTAGCCAACACGGGCATCTACGTCTTCGAGCCCCGGGTTCTCGAGTACATCCCGGAAGATACTTTTTTCGACTTCGCGAAGGACGTATTTCCGAAGTTTTTGGAGAACGGGGAGCGGTTTGTCGGGTATCAGGGGGAATTTTACTGGTCGGACATCGGGACCCTGCAGGCTTACCGGGAGGCCCAGTACGACGTGCTCTCGGGCAAGGTTCGGGTAAAAGTGCCGGGCGAGAAGCGAGGCGAAAGCCTCTGGGTTGGGGAGGACGCCCAGATCCACCCGTCCGCCGACCTGGAAGGCTACGTGGTGGTTGGCCGGGACGCGGTGATCGGCCGGGACGTGAGGCTTTCGGGGGATGTTACGGTCGGCAGCGACTGCTGGATAAGGCCCGGGGCCACGATAAAGAGCAGCATCCTGCTGCCCGGCGCCAGCGTGGGCGACGGCGCGTACCTCGAAGACTGCATCGTGGGCCACGGCTACGACGTGCGGGCCGGCGAAACTATACGGGGCGGCGCCCTGATCCGGCGCGCCTCCGGCGCCTGAGTCCCTGTCCGGTTCTAGACGGGCCAGGGTCAGGCTTTAGTCGGGTTTTAGGAAACGGTAGCCGAACCCCCGCACGGTCTCTATTAGCTTCGGTTGCGAGGGGTTGTCACCGAGCTTGTTGCGTAGCCGCTGGACGTAGACGTTCACCGTCCGCTCATCGATGTATTCGTCCTCGCCCCAAACCTGGCGCAAGAGCGTCGAGCGCTGAAAAACCCGTCCCGGGCTCTGGGCCAGGGTATGCAAAAGTTTGAACTCGCGCGGGGAGAGAAGGACCTCCCGGCCCCCCTTACGGACCTCGATCTGATCCGGGTCAATCTCCAAGTCCCCGACCAGGACTTTGGCGGTAGCGG
>JBARZM010000120.1:0-3776 GCA_049650095.1 Rubrobacteraceae bacterium
GCTCCACCGTCTTTCGTAGTCTCGGCTACCAGTTCGCCGTCCTGGGCTCGGGCGAGGTCGCGGGCGATTGAGAGGCCGAGGCCCGTGCCGCCGCCGGAGCGGGTCCGGGATTCCTCGGCCCGGTAGAAGCGGTCGAAGATGCGCGGCAGGTGTTCGGGTGGGATGCCGGGGCCGGTGTCCGTAACGGCCGCCCGCATCCTTCCGTCTTCCCGGGTCCCGGTGACGGTGATGCGCCCACCTTTCGGGGTGAAGTGGAGGGCGTTGTCGAGGAGGGCGGCCAGGATCTGGCCGGTACGAGCTTCGTCGCCGCGGGCGACGAGCTTTCCGGGAACGTCGGTCGCCAACTCCACTCCTCCAGCCTCGGCCCGGGCGCCGAAACGGTCGGCGGTCTCGACTATGATCCGGGACAGGTCGAAGGCTTCCTGGGCTACAGAGAGCTTCCCGGCGTCGAGGCGCGTCAGCAGGAGCAGGTCGGAGAGGACGGCGTCCATCCGGTCGGTCTCGGAGAGGAGGTCATCGGCCAACTCTCTCTGGTCCGGGTCGGTCATCTCGCGTTGGAGGACTTCGGCGTCGGCCCGGATGAGGGTGAGCGGCGTCTTTAGCTCGTGGGAGGCGTCGGCGATAAAGGTGCGCTGCCGGGCGAACGAGTCCTGGACCGGCCGCATCGCCCGGCGGGACATGAAGAGTCCGCCAACGGCGGAGAGAAGCAGCGCCCCAACACCAACGGGTATCAGGACCAGTAGGAGGTTGCGAATGTTGTTCGTAACCGCCTCACGGGACTGGGCCGCCTGGACAACGGCCAGTATCTCGCCGGAAGACCCATCTGTCAGCAGCCGGTTTACGACCCTCACCTTGCCTTCCGGGCCGTTGATCGTCGTGGGGAACGGCTGCCTTTTCTGCACCGCTTTTCCTGCCGATTCGGCGTGGGGGAGGCCCAAAGCGGTAGAAGAAGAGGCGAGAACCCGGACGTCTCCGCCGGTCGAGCCGTCGGGTGGAAGCGCCACTACGGCTATGTCGGATTCATCGTTGCTCTTCACGTCGACGAACTTACCAGAGCTCGTAAAATATTTATTGATTTCCGACGTAGCCGCCTGATTGAGTTTCTCGTCCTGCTGGGCGTTGAGCCTCTGTGAGAAGCTGAACGCCAGAATGGCGACGAACAATGCCAGGATCAGGGCGAGTATGCCCACGTATCCCAGCGTGAGGCGGCGCCGGATGCGGTCGAACACGGTGATCTAGCCTCGGGGCTCGAAGGTGTAGCCTACGCCGCGGACGGTGCGGATGCGGGAAGTCTCGCCGTTCTGGTCGAGCTTTTTGCGGAGGTACGAGATGTAGAGGTCTACGACGTTCGCGTAAACGTCCGCCGACCCATCCCAGACAGTATCCAGCAAGACCGAGCGGGTAAAGACCTGGCCCGGTCGCTGGAGCAGGGTGGCGAGCAGCGCGAACTCTTTGGCGGTGAGCTCTACGCGCTCTCCAGCGCGCCGGACCTCGTGGCGTACCGGGTCGAGCACCACGTCTCCGGCTGAGAGCGTGTTTACGTTTGCCTCCTCTTTCCAGGGCCTACGGGTCAGTGCCCGGACGCGGGCGAGGAGTTCGGGGAAGGCGAAAGGTTTGGGTAGGTAGTCGTCGGCGCCGGCGTCGAGGCCTTCTACGCGGTCTTCGATCTGGTCGCGCGCCGTGAGCATCAGGACCGGAACCCCGATCTCCGCCGCCCGCAAAGCCCGCACGATCTGGGTCCCGCTCCGGTCGGGTAGCATCCAATCCAGCACCAGCAGATCGAAGTCTTCGGAGAGCGCCCGCGAGAGACCCTCGCGGCCGTCGTAGGCTTCCTCCGGCGCGTAGCCTTCTTCTCTGAGGACCCGCGCAACGAGGCGTGCCAGCTTCTGCTCGTCTTCTACGATCAGGACCCGCTTCATCTCTCCGCTTTCTCCGTTCGCCCTCTTTACTACGCCTACCGCTACATTTTAGCCCGATCCCAGAATACATCCTCCGTCGCCACGCTACATCTATAGCAGGGGTTTCTGTGGAAACTCTCATGAACCTCAAACGTCGCTCACAGAGCAGAGGGCGAAACTGGAGTCAGAGAACGAGAGAAAGGAACAGATGAGATAGTGGATCCCAGCGGGCGTAGCGGTAGCCGGGCGGGCCGTCTTCGGCGGCGCGGCAATCGCCCAACAGGATGGCGGGCAGCAGTCTTCCCCCGAGACCGAAGTCTAACCTTCGGCAGAGAGCTTTAGAGAAAAGGACCGTAGTTGAGAGAGAAAGATCGGAACTGGAGTTTCAGTTCGAGGAGTAAGCCGTCATGAGCCTGCTCGACTGGCTGATCGTGGCGCTCGTGGGGCTGTTGGCTATCCGGGGATTCTCCGCTGGCTTTATCTCCGGCGCTTTCTCCTTGGCCGGTCTCGGGGTCGGGGCCTACCTGGGGAGCCGGCTGGCGGAGTATCTCGTGCAGACTGAGGCAGGTTTCGCGGCTTATTCTTCTTTCGTACTTCTTCTATCTGCCCTGTTCTTCGCGGGCATAGGAAGGGCTCTAGCCGGGGCTATCGGCGGCAGGATCGGGGCCTCGGCCCGGCGGGTCCCCGGCGCCGGGGCGCTGGACGGCGTTGGAGGGGCTGTCCTGGGTGCTGCGGTGGGGCTGATCTTTGTCTGGGTGGCGGGGGTCTTTGCGCTACAGGGACCGCTGCCCCAATCCGTCCGGGGATCGGTGGAAGGGTCCGGGATCCTTCTGGCTATGAACGACCGACTCCCGACGAGTTACTTGCTCGATACGGTCGCGAGCCTCGACTTGATGCCCCAGATCGAAGGTCCCAGGCCGGAGGTGGCCGCGCCGGCGCTACCGGAAGGGGCCGGCAATGCCGGCGGTGCAGGAGCCGAAGAGTCCGGTCGGAGCGTGGTGCAGATCGTCGCGACCGGCGGTTCGGGTTCCGGGTCCTCCGGTTCCGGGTCCTCCGGTTCCGGGTGGGTAGCCGCCCCGGAGCTCGTCGTCACCAACGCCCACGTGGTCGCCGGAAACGAGCGGGTCGCGATCCGCCAGGACGGAGCCTGGCGGGGATACGAGGCGGAGGTCGTCGCCGTGGACGAGCGCAACGACGTGGCCGTATTGCAGGTAGACGGGCTGGACCTGCCGGTCCTGCCGACGGCCAAACCCGAGCCCGGCGAGCCGGTGGCGATCCTGGGCTACCCCTACGGCGGTCCATTAGACGCAGAGCCGGGAAGGATCGGGGGAACTTCTCAGGCCATTACCCGCGGCGCCACCGGCAATGGTCCCGTAAACCGCTACATAACCAGCATCCGCGGCGAGGCGAACCCCGGAAATTCCGGCGGGCCTGCGGTCAACGGGCAAGGCGAGGTGGTCGGAACCGTCTTCGCCAGCGCCGGCCACGGCGACGTGGCCTACGCCATACCGCCGTCGGTGGTCTCGGAACAGCTCGAACTGGCGCAGAGCCGCGTCGCTTCCACTACTACCCTACAGGAGGCGGCGGCATGACACTCGGGATAGGGGCACTCCTCGCGGGGGTGGTGAACTACGCATACTACATACTGTTCGCGTTCATCATCGCGTGGGTGGTGATCGGCTGGTTCCCGACGTATCCCTCGAACGGCGTTCTGCAGGCGGTCTACGACGTGGTCGGCCGGGTGGTGGCCCCGATCCTGCGTCCCATAAGGAGCGTGCTGCCGGCCCTGAACCTCGGCGGCGTGGCGCTGGACCTCTCCCCGATAGTCGCCATCTTCGCCCTCTCCATAGCCCGGAGGCTGCTGCTCCTGGTCATCGC
>JBARZM010000121.1:0-4165 GCA_049650095.1 Rubrobacteraceae bacterium
CGTCATGTACGGCGACGGGTTGACCGTGCGAAGGCCCCGGTAAAGTAGTAGTGGATCCAGGTCTCCAACTTCCGACTGAAACCGCTGCGACGGCACGACCTGAAAGGCGTCTCCCGCCCGGATGTACTCTTTGGCGGCCTCCACGGCCTCCTCGTAGCCCGTCCGGGTGAAGTTGGACGAGACCTCGATCTCCCGGGATTGCACGTGGGATGAGCCCTGGCGCGCGAGCGGGGCCGAAAGCCGCTCCGTGACCCGCCGGATGTCGTCCGCCGCCCGCCGGTAAGCTGCCGTGAAACCTTCTCCTTCCACATCCCGCAAGCGGGCCGCGTCTACCAGGGAGATCACGAGCACTTTGTGCCGTAGATGGTCGAAGACGACGAGCGTGTCGGTGACGGCGAAGTACGCCTCCGGCACGTCCAGGTCGTCGGGCGGCGCGTCCGGCAACCGTTCGAGGTACCGCACTGCGTCGTAGGAGAAGTATCCCACCGCCCCGCCGACGAACGCTGGGAGGTTCGGTAGCGGGGCGACGCTTTTCTTGCCCAGGATCTCCGCCAACCCCCGAAAAGGGTCCTTGGCGGGGATTTCACGCACCCCATCGGCGTCCACCACAGTGTAGA
Organism: Rubrobacteraceae bacterium; assembly: GCA_049650095.1. Classification (GTDB taxonomy): domain Bacteria; phylum Actinomycetota; class Rubrobacteria; order Rubrobacterales; family Rubrobacteraceae; genus SIRX01. The sequence continues at coordinate 618 of JBARZM010000121.1, forward strand.
TCCCGTTCCGGTACGAGAGCGTCCTTTTGGGATCAAAGCCCAGAAAAGAGTACCGGCCGAACCGCTCGGCGGCCTCCGCGCTCTCCAGAAGAAACACGTTCTGCTCGTCGGCGAACTTGAGCACGGCCGAGATCGGCGTCTCGAGGTCCCCAATAAATTCCGCGTAGACCGGCACCACGTCGTAGGACCGCGCAAGCCTCCGGGCTTCGCCCAGCGAGGGTGTCAGTTCGCCGGAGGTGAAGCTAGCGGTGTCGCTCACGGAGCACCCGCGCCACGTCGTCTATCCCAACGCCCCGCTCTTCCAGCAAAACGAGCAGGTGGTACATGAGGTCCGCCGTTTCCTCCGCGAGTTTGTCGTCTTGCAGGGCAGCAACGACGACCTCTACGGCCTCCTCCCCCACCTTCTGAGAGATTCGCCCCGTGCCCCGGCGCAGCAGCCCGGCGGTGTACGACTCGTCCGGCATATCTTCATGACGCAACGCTATCGTGGCGGCGAGACGCTCGACCGTCTCGCCGAATCCTTCACCGTCCGTGTCATCCATCTCTACCGACACCCCGACACCTTCTCCGGCGAGCGTCGTGAAGAAGCAACTCCGTTCTCCGGTGTGGCAGGCCGGCCCGTTGGGCTCGACCTTGTACAGCAGCGCGTCGGCGTCGCAGTCTAGCCGCACTTCCGAAACCCGCTGGGTATTGCCGCTGGTGGCGCCTTTTCTCCAGAGCTCGTCGCGCGAGCGCGAGTAGTAGTGGGCCTCGCCGCTCTCCAGGGTCTTCTCGACGGCCTCCCGGTTGGCGTAGGCGAGCGTTAGTACCTCACCGGTATCCGCGTCTTGGGCCACGACCGGGACCAGGCCGTTGTCATCGAAACGAACGTTCTCTGCGGCGCTCATCGCACCGGCACCCCCGCCTGTCGCATGTGTTCTTTTACTGATGCAATGCTCCATTCACCGAAGTGGAAGATGCTCGCCGCGAGGACCGCCCCGGCCCCGGCGTTGACAGCAGAGATCATGTGTTCCGGGCTGCCGGCGCCGCCGGAAGCGACGATCGGGAGCGTCGTCTTCTCGGCCACGGTGGATATCAGGTTCAGGTCGTAGCCGCCCTCCATGCCGTCGGAGTCCATGCTGTTCAACACGTACTCTCCGGCCCCCCGACGCTCGCCCTCCACGAGCCAGTCTATGGCGTCTATCTCCGTGTTCAGCCGCCCGCCGTTGAGGTAGACTTCCCAGCCCGGCGCGAACTCCCGGCGTTTTACGTCCACGCTCAACACGACGCACTGGCTCCCGAAGCGTTCCGCGCCCTCGTTGACGAGGTCCGGGTTGCGGACGGCGGCGCTGTTTACCGAGACTTTGTCCGCCCCGGCCCGGAGCATGTTCCGCATGTCTTCGGGCGTCCTCACGCCCCCGCCGATGGTGTACGGGATAAAGACTTCCTCGGCCGTCCGGCGGGCGAGGGTGGTGGCCGTGTCGCGTTGCTCGTGGGAGGCGGTAATGTCGTAAAAGACGATCTCATCGGCCCCTTCGCGGTCGTAGAAGGCGGCCAACTCCACCGGGTCTCCGGCGTCCCGGAGTTGCTTGAACTGCGTCCCTTTTACCACGCGCCCCGCGTTGACGTCCAGGCAGGGAATTATGCGTACACACAGGCCCACTTTAGACGTACGGCACCTGGGAGCCGCGGCACTCCTCGGCGATTCGGGCGTGCAGGGCCTCGGTCGCGGGCAGGAGAACAGAGCCTTCGTTCCCAGCGCCGACCACTATGGAACCGCCCCGGCCCTTCCAGTGCCGGTGGACGGTGTAGGCGGCGAGCGTACCCTCGACGAGGCTTGAAAGCCGGTCCAGTTCCGCGTGCGAGAGGCTGGGGTTGATGTCGATCTTCGAGAGGTCCACGTTCTCCGGCGAGTCCAAATTCGCCGAGAGGTTCCCGGTCCGCATCCGGAGGCCCGGCGCGTTCCAGAGGACGTCGACGGCGTTTTTCAGGGCCGTTGCCCGGGCTTCTTTGTTGCCCTTGCGGAGCTTCGGGTCTTCGAGTCCCCGGAGTTCCTGGGCCAGGTCTCCGTTCTCCGAAGCGTTGTGGGAACGTTCCAGGGCGAGGATCTTGAGCGTCGCGGTAGAATCCACCTCCACCACGGTATGCCGGCCGCGACCTTTACGAAGCGGATAATCCGTGTACTCGACGCCTTTCTCCTGCAGGGCTTCGAGAAGTTTCTCCGCGTACGGTTCGCCGCCGAACATGTTTCGGTTCGCCGAATAGGCCGGCAGAGAAACCTTCGAGAGTATGCGTTCTATCTTCCGGGTACCGCGCTCGTTTGGCACGGCGAGCGGGGCGTCCACGCCGACCAGTATTCCCCGCCGCTCCGAACCGTAGCCCTCTATGCCATCGGCGAGCTCTTCTATGCTGCCCACGAACGCGTTGGCGATGATGCTGCCCCGTTCGTCGATTACAACCAGGCAAGACAGCTTGTCCCGCGCCTCGCCCGGCCTCCACGCCAGGGCGCATCCTATAAACCTCAAACCTCTACCTCCGCTCCAGTGCCCGCCACGACGCCCGCGACTTCCTCGCAAACTTCCTGGCAGACCTCTTCGTCCGCGTGCTCGACCATCACCCTTACGATGGGCTCCGTGCCGCTCGGCCTCAAAAGGATCCTGCCTTCCTCGCCGAGCCGCTCCTCGGCCCTCGCGACGGCCCGCGTAACCGGCTCCGCGCCCGCCACGGACTTCGCCTTCGCGCCCGAGACGCCGACGTTTATGAGGGTCTGGGGATACACCTGCATCACCCCGGCCAACTCCGAGAGCGGCTTGCCGCTACGGGCCATCACGTCCAGCAGCGCCAGCGCGGTAACCATGCCGTCACCGGTCGTCACGTACTCCGGGAGGATAACATGCCCGGACTGCTCTCCCCCCACCGACGCCCCGCGCCGGAGCATCGCCGCCGCGACGTGCCGGTCCCCGACCGGGGTGACTTCGTAAGGAACGCCTAAAGAGTCCATGGCTTTGAAGAAGCCCAGGTTGCTCATAACCGTAACCACGGCGCCGCCGGCCAGCGCCCCGCGTTCTTTCAAATCTTGGGCCAGGATGGCGATGATCCTATCCCCATCGACCACGGTGCCCGTCTCGTCCAGGGCCAGAACCCGGTCGGCGTCGCCATCGAACGCGAAAGCGACATCGTAGCCGTCCGCCTCCAGATCGGCGATGTGGGTCGAACCACACCCCTCGTTTATGTTCGTGCCCGTCGGTTGATCCCCGGTTACGGCAAGGTCCACGTCCAGGCCACCGAAAGCCAGCGGCGCCGACTTGTAAGCCGCGCCGTTGGCGCAGTCGAGCAGTACTTTCGCCCCGCCGCCACGCGGTTTGAGACGCTCTAGCAAGCGGTCGACGTACCGACCGGCCGCATCGTCCAGGGTCGTGACCGAACCAACGTCGCCTTTAATGGGACGTTCGCCGGGTGACAGCGCGCCGCCCTTCAACAAAAGCTCCAACTCGCGCTCTTTCTCGGCGGGCAACTTTCGGCCCGCGCCGGAGAAAAACTTGACGCCGTTATCCGGGTAGGGGTTGTGC
>JBARZM010000122.1:0-3609 GCA_049650095.1 Rubrobacteraceae bacterium
CCCGCCCGGCCACCACGCCGGCGCGGGTTACGCCATGGGCTTCTGCCTCTTAAACCACGCCGCCGTCGCCGCCGAATATGCCCGGTCGCGGGGCACGGAGCGGGTCGCCATCCTCGATTGGGACGTCCATCACGGAAACGGCACCCAGGACATTTTCTATGCCAGTGGGGACGTGCTGTATCTCTCCGCCCACCAGAGCCCCTTCTATCCCGGGACCGGCGCCGCCGGTGAGGTAGGGGAGGGCGCCGGACGGGGCTATACGGTCAACGCGCCACTGCCCCGGGCCTCCGGCGAACAAGATTACGAGTCGGCTTTCGAGGACGTATTCTTGCCGGTATTGAGGGAGTTCCGGCCGGGGTTGGTGATAATATCCGCCGGCTTCGACGCCCACGCCGCCGACCCGATCGGGGGTATGCGGCTTACATCGGAGTCTTTCGGACGCTTCGCCGCCTGGATCTCCTCCCTAACCCAAGAGATAGACGCCGCGCCGCCGGCGCTGGTACTGGAGGGCGGGTACGATCTGGAAGCGCTTTCCGAAAGCGTCGCCGCGACTATAACCGGCGTCGAGGATGAAACCCGCGGCCACGAATTAGACTCCGGCGGGAAGCGTCTGGCGGACTCAGCCGCCGCCCACGAAGCCCGGAAAGCCCTGGCGCCTTTTTGGGAGTCTCTGCAGTAGGGTCAGCCGCTAGGCTGAAAAAAGATGTTCCACTTTTTCCAAAGTCTCGTTCATCGTAAACACCACCACGTCGTCGCCGGCTTGCAGGACGTCGTTGCCGTGCGGGATGATGGCCTCCCCGTCGCGCAGCATCATACCCACGATCGCCTCTTTGGGGAAGTCCAATTCGGACAGCGGGTGTCCGGCTACCGGGCACTTGTCGGGGACGCGCAGCTCTATCATCTGCGCCCCGCTCTCCAGGAGGGTTACGGCCACTACGTCGCCCCGCCGGACGAAGCGGCTGATCGCACCGGCGGCCAGCATCCGGGGGGAGATGGTGATGTCTACCCCGAGGGCATCGGCCAGCGGCGCGAACTCCCCGCGGCCGATGCCGGCGACCGTCCGGCCCACGCCGAGTTGCCTGGCGTACATCGAGCCGAGCAGGTTTGTCCGGTCGTCGCCGGTCACGGCGATAAAAGCATCGGTGTCCTCTATGCCCTCCCGCGATAATAGGTCTTGGGATATGTCACTGGCCCGGACCACCGTGGCCTTTTCGAGTTGCGAGCGTAGTTGCTCGGCGCGGGCCTCGTGCCGCTCGATAATCTTGACCGAGACATCCGTGTCTTCCAGGGCTTGCGCCAGCCGAAGCCCGATGCGCCCGCCACCGAAGATCATGACCTCCTTCACCGGCTTCGTATCCGTCGCAACCGCCGCAACCGCATCCGCTATGCAGTCCCCGTCGCTGATGAGAAATATGTGGTCCCGGGCCTGGAGGACGGTATCGCCCCGCGACATAAGCGCCTCGCCTTTACGCACGCCGCCCAGGATCAGGCTCCGTTCCGGGAGCTTTACGTCCCTGACCGGGCATCCGGCCGCCGGAGAGTCTTCGGATACGATGACCTCGGCCACTTTTATGTCGCCGTTGGCGAAGCTCTCCACGTTCACGGCGCCAGGCGTTAGGAGGGCGGCTTTGATCTCCTCGGCCGCCACTTCTTCGGTGTGGATTACGAAGTCTATGCCGAGTATGTTTTTGGCGAACGGTTCTTGCGGATAGTAGTCTGAGTTGTGTATCCGGGCGACGGTCCGCTCTACCCCGTGGTGCTTGGCCGTCAGGCAGGCGGTGATGTTCGACTCGTCGCTGCCGGTCGCCGCCACCAGCAAGGTGGACTTGCCTATGCCGGCTTCTTCGAGCATCTTCGGGCTCGCGCCGTTCCCGTGCCGCACCAGGGCGTCGAGCTGGCCGGAGATACGATCTACCCGCGTTTCGTTCCAATCGATGACGACCACGTCGTGCCCCTCGACCGAGAGCATCTGGGCCACGTTGAACCCAACTTCTCCTGCGCCAACGACGACTATCCGCACGGATTACCTCTCTTTATCTCTGAAAGGCGCATGCCTCCCGGATGCCCGTATGTTACGCAAATTACTACTCTGAGGCAAACTCGCCGGAGAATTCTATCCGTCCGACGCCCGCCACCCCTTGCGCCGCCGCGCCAGGTCCCAGGTGCTCTCTCCGAGGCGCCTCTTGGTGGCGCCGTAGCGTGTGCGGACTTCTTCGGAGATCGCCTTGATCACTTGGGGGACGGTCGCGTCGAGGTCTCCGACGCTGTCGGGCCTGAAAGGTAAGCCGAGGGCTTTATGGAAGCGTTCCAGCGCCCGGATGAGGCGCCGGGTATCTGAGACCAGGATCAGGGCTTCCAGCCGCGCCGCCCGGCGCCGGACCCGCTGGGCCAGCCCGGCGTGTTTTATCCCGCGCCGGCCGCCGGAGCGCACCGAGTAAGCGCCGGGGCAGAATTCGCCTTCTACCTCGCCACCCTCGGCCGCCACGCCCACCCGCCGGAGCGCGGCCACCACGAGGTCCACGCCTTCCTCGTAGCGTTCGTAGAGGCCCTGTCCCAGCTCCCCCACGGGGTACGTTAGAGAGAAAGAGATCGAACCTCCGTTGGCCGCGACCGCCCCGCCGCCCGAGTTCCGGACCAACACCGGAAAACCCTCTTCCTCCGCGGCCGCCACGGCCGCGCCAAAACCCGGAAGCCGCGTCTCGCGCCTCGTCGCCCCGAGGTAGGGCGCGGAGGTCCATAAGAGGGCCGTCGCCCCCCGGACGCCGGACGCCACCTCTTCCAGCACGGCTTGTTGGAGTCCGAAACCATCCTCGGGGTCTTCGAGATATCCCGCTACCAGTATCTCCACCACTTCAAGATAGCAGTTTCCGGCGTGCGGACGTTACGGCGCATGGGCGGCCGGTGCTAATATAGCCCCTGTTATGGACCACGCCCGCGCCGGAACAGCCACCCCGAGAACGCTCGCCCTGGCCGGCGGGGTCGGCGGCGCGAAGCTTGCCGCCGGGCTTCAGGCCGTGCTTCCGCCCGGATATCTGACGACCGTGGTCAATACGGCGGACGACTTCGACCTCTGGGGGCTTCACATCTCCCCGGACCTCGACACCGTCATGTACACCCTCGCCGGCCTCGCCAACCCGGAGACCGGCTGGGGGGTGGCGGAAGAATCGTTTGCCGCGCTGGAGATGCTCACCCGGTACGGCGAAGACACCTGGTTCAAGCTGGGCGACCGGGACCTCGCCACGCACATCCTGCGGACCGCCCGCCTGAAAGCCGGGGAGCCGCTCACGGAGATCACGGCCGGCCTTTCGGCCGCGCTCGGGATACAAAGCGAGATACTTCCGATGTGCGACGAGCCGGTCTCGACGCTTCTCGACACCCCGGACGGGACACTCGAGTTCCAGGAATACTTCGTCCGCCGCCGCCAGAGGGATGAGGTGCTGGGCGTGAGCTTTCGGGGGATAGAGACGGCCCGACTCTCCGGACGGTTTTCGGAGTCGCTGGCCGGGGCGGAGGTCGTGGTTCTCTGTCCCTCCAACCCGGTAGTTAGCATCGGCCCCGTACTCGCCGTGCCGGGCATGAGAGAGGCGCTTTTGGCCTCCGCCGCTCCGA
>JBARZM010000123.1:0-2243 GCA_049650095.1 Rubrobacteraceae bacterium
GTCCGCACCACATCTGGACGCCGGAGTACGCCGAGAGCCGGTTCAAGTGGCGTCCGAAAAAGCCGCTGACGATGCTCGTATTGCGGACCTACCTGCTCCCGGAGGTCGTCGAGCTTCCTTATCGTGAAGGCTACGGCGGGTGCAAGAGCTGGATCCACCTGGAGGAACCGGTATCCGTGGAGGGGGCTCGTCCGGCGCTGGACGATAAAGAGTTCGGGCGGATGATCTCGCCGGTCGCGAGCCTGCTGGAAGAGCAGAAACCCGCGCCGGTCGGCTCGTAAGGGATACGTGACGGAGACAGCCACAATCGAGGGGGTCCTGGAAAGAGCCGGATGTCCGCTTCACTACTGGATCTCCGGCCCGAAAGAAGCGCCGCCGGTAATACTCTCGCACGGCGCGATGATGGACCACCGGATGTTCGACGCCCAGGTTTCCGCCTTCACGGAACGCTACCGGGCCATAACCTGGGACATGAGAGGCCACGGGCGTTCCCGGCCAATCGGCGACGTTGGAGAGGGATTGCTGATACGGGACCTCATAGAAGACCTTATAGCCCTGGTAGACCACCTGGAGTACGAACAAGTCGTCCTCGTCGGGCAGTCGCTCGGGGGACATTTGGCGCAAGACATAGTCTTTTACCACCCGGAGCGAGTTTCGGCACTGGCTACCGTTGGCTCTTCTTGCAGCACTATCGAACAGCCAAAGCTAGGCCGGCTCGCCCTTAGCCTCTCGCCGCTGGCGTTCAAGCTCTGGCCCGAGGATAACCTCCGGCAACAGACGGCCAAGAACATCGCCGTAACCCCCGAGGCCCAGGCTTACGCCCACGAGGCGATGCGGCAGCTAACGAAAGAAGACTTCATGAAAGTTTGGAACGCCGTCGCGAACCTCCTGCACCACGAGCCGGGGTACAGGATCGAGCATCCACTGCTCATAACCCACGGCGACAGCGACGGCATCGGTAACGTAAAGAAAATTTCACCGGAGTGGGCGGACCGCGACCCGAACAGTAGCTACGTCGTGATCCCGGCCGCCGGACACAACGCGAACCAGGACAACCCGGACTTCTTCAACCGGGCGCTGCTGAAATTTCTGGATGAGAACGTCCCGGCGGGAGAAGCCGGGCGAAAGGAAACGGGAGGAATATAGACATGGGAGCCGCCGCGATACCGATAGTTCTGGTCTTCCTGCTGGTGTTTTTGAGTTGGAGGATAGTCTTCTCCGCGAACAAAGACCTCATGAGGTCCAAGGCCTGGGGACCCCTGATCCGTCGGGCGATGCCGTTTATCGTGCTGACGTTGATGGCGTTGAGCCTGTTCGTGGTCCAGAGTTACCGGACGGAGTGGATACTCACGGCCTGGGCGGCCGTCTTCGCGGTGGCGGTGATCGCCTCTAACCTACTCTCCATGCCGGGCCCCGAACGCCGGGCGAATAAGGCTTTCCGCCGGGGGGACTACGACGAGGCGGCCGACCAGTACCGCAAGCTGGTCGAGGAACAACCTCTCGCCCGCCACAAGGCGTTCCTGGGCGCCGCCCTGGGCGCCGGCGGACACAACGAAGAAGCCCTCGCCTCTTCCTCGGAAGCGATAGAGCAAGACCCCCAGTACGGCATCGCCTACTACAACCGCGCCCTCATACTGCGCCGCATGAACCGCAAGAGCCGGGCCGCGAAGGACCTGAAGCGGGCCATGGAGGCGGACCTCCCCCGCCGGTTCCGGGGCAACGCCCAGGGGCTTTTGGAGGAACTAAAGAAGTGAACTTCCTGTACCCGGCGCTGGGCGCCCTCGTCATCCTGGCGGTCTTCACCTATTTCATCGGGCGTCAGAACCGGGATCTACTGCGCGTAAAGGCCTACAGAGAATACCTGTGGCGTCTGATCCCCTCTCTCTCCACCGGCGTTTTCATAGCGGGCCTGCCGTTCATAATGGGCATAGCCACGGCGGATAACGCCGGCGTGGTCCTGCTGGTGTACCTGGGGGGCGCCGCGATCCTAACGGTCCTCATGGCCCGGGCCGTGGCCCCCGAGGAACGTCGGGCCGGAAAGGCTTTCAGAAACGAAGAGTACGAGAAGGCGATCTCCATCTACGAAAATCTCGTCGAACACCGGCCCCTCCCCCGCTACTACTCGGCGCTCGGGGCATGTCTGGATACCTCCGGCGACCCTCACAGCGCCCTGGACGCGGCCGAGAGAGCCGTAAAGCTCGACCCGAAGCTCGGCATCGCCTACTACAACCGCGCCTCGGCCC
>JBARZM010000124.1:0-25427 GCA_049650095.1 Rubrobacteraceae bacterium
TAAGCCAGAAGCTGGAGCGGAACGCTGGCGACGATCGGGGCCAGTATCTCCGGGGTCTCCGGCACCGGGAGCACGAACCGGGCGATTTTTTTGGCGGCTTTGTCGCTTTCCAGGGCGACGGCCAGCACGTTCGCCCCACGGGCCACGGTTTCCTCGACGTTGGAGAGGGTTTTCTCGCGCAGCAGCCCTTCGCCTAGAACCGCCACTACCGGGCAATACTCGTCCACCAGGGCTATGGGGCCGTGTTTCATCTCGCCGGAAGGATAGCCTTCGGCGGGGATGTAGGAGATCTCTTTGAGCTTCAATGCGCCTTCGAGGGCTGCCGGGTAAGACGAGCCCCGTCCGAGGAAGAGCGCGCACCGGGCATCCTCGAACACCCCTAAGGCCTCTTCGACGCGGCCGTGGAGAAGGTCCAGGGCGGCCTCGACTTTCTCGGGCGCCAGCCGGAGCCCGCGACCGATTTCCCGCAACGCCTCCACCGATTCCGGGCGCTGAACCCGGGCCATCTCGAGGGCGAGCAGGTCCAGGACCGCGACCTGGGTAACGAAGGCTTTCGTGGAAGCTACCGCGACCTCCGGACCGGCTTTTGTGTGGAGCACGGCGTCGGCCTCCCGGGTGATGAGCGAACCCCGGGTGTTGGTGACGGCCAGAACCCGGGCGCCGGTCTCCTTGGCCGTCTCAAGCGCCGCCAGCGTGTCGGTCGTCTCGCCGCTCTGGGAGATCGCGATGACCAGGGTTTTCTCGTCCCCGATGGGTTCCGAGTAACGATACTCGCTGGAGATCGCCACCTCCACCGGAACGCGGGCGAGCCGCTCTATCGCGCCTTTGCCGAGCAATCCCGCGTGGTAAGCCGTCCCGCACGCGACGACGACGACTCGTTCTATCGTGGAGAGATCCAGGTCCACCTCCGAGAGATCCACCTCACCGCCCGCATCCAATCGCCCCGAAAGCGTCGCCCCGAGGGCGGCGGGCTGATCATGGATCTCCTTTAGCATGTAGTCTTCGAAACCGCCGAGATCCACGGCTTCGGCGTCCCAGTCGACCTCGAAGACCTCACGCTCGACTTTCTCGCCTTCGAGGGTGAAAATCTCGACAGATTCCTCCGTAACCTCGACGATCTCGCCGTTCTCGACGAGCAGGAACTCGTGCGTCTCTCCAAGCAGCGCCTGAACCGAGCTCGCCAGAAAGTTTTCCCCGGAACCTAGCCCCACGACGAGCGGGCTCTGGCGCCGCGCCGCAACGAGGGTTTCGGGCTCACTGGCGGCCACCGCCGCAACCGCGAAGGAGCCCTGCAGCCGCCCGAGCGACCACATCAGGGCCTCGCGTAAGGACTCGCCCTCGGCCTCCATCCTATCGGCCAACAGGTGGGCCATGACTTCCGTGTCCGTGTCGGAGACGAAGCCGTGACCTCTTCCGAGAAGTTCCTCTTTTATCTCCGCGTGGTTCTCGATGATCCCGTTGTGGACCACGGCGACCCGTCCGTCCCCGCCCAGGTGCGGGTGGGCGTTTGCCTCGGTGGGCTTGCCGTGCGTCGCCCAGCGGGTGTGCCCGACGCCGGCGCTAACCTTCGAAAATTCCCCGTTACGCTCTCCGATGGCCCCCGCAAGGTTATCCAGCGGCCCTACTTCTTTGACGGTCTCGATGCCGGCCGATGACTGCAGGGCGAGCCCCGCGGAATCGTAGCCCCGGTACTCCAGATTCCGGAGACCGTCCATCAGAACCTCGACGCACCGCTCTTTTCCAACATAACCCACGATGCCGCACATACGCGCACCTCCCGCTCGTCTCACGCGGCAAAATCGTGCTGGCGCAAAAGATCGGTGGTCGTTACCCGGGACCGAACGACGCTCTGTCCCCGGTGTCACCACCGGGCTTTGCCGCCGTCCTTACGACTTCCCGAAAGCCGAGACGCACCCGCCGAATACTTCGATCAACGTCTACCTCGTCAACTCCACTTGGAGGAGTCCTGGCGCTTTCTTTTTTACCGATCTCGCAAGCCGCAACTGTCTTGCCGACTCGTTTATCAAACTTGTCGTCTCGAAGATCCTACCAGAAAGCCTCCCCTCAACTCACCCAGCAACGTCCTACACCCATAACTCTACCTACCGGGCAGGAAAAATGGAAGCCCAAACCGGATACCCAAACCACCGGCACGCCTCACGTATTTGGAATCACTCCACGAAGCGCGGCATATCGGCTAGGATTCAGGCATGGACACTTCGAACTACAATGTCCGCCCCGGACGCCGCGAGGACGCGACGGAGGCGGCCCGCCTTTGGGTCCTAAGCGCCGAGGAACACGCGTCCTACGATTCGGTTTACAGGGTATCCGACGAGGCCGAGAAGACCATGAGGCGTTTTCTGGCGGACCTTACAAGCAGCAGCCACACCTTTCTCTTCATCGCAACCTCCGGCGACGGCCCGGAAGAGGAGACCATCGGCTTTATATCCGGCGAACTCCGGGAGGGCTCCCCGACCTTCGACCCGAAGACCTGGGCCTCAGTCGACGACGTGTACGTGACCCCGGAGCACCGCAGCCGGGGCGTCGGCAAAGACCTTCTAGAACGGGTCAAAAGCTGGTCCACGGAGAAGGGAGCAAACGGCATCTCCCTGCAGGTCGCCGCCGCCAACGTGCGAGGGCGCAATTTCTACCGGGAGATCGGCTTCCGGGAGGTCTCCGTCTACGAAATCCTGGAACTTCCGGACTAACCCTCGCCCTCCCGGAGCGGGACCGACCCGGAGAAGACCCGCACGTCAAACTCCGGCTCGTACCCCGAGGCCCGGTAGAATGCCGCCGCTTCGTCTTCCACAGCCTGAACCTCTACATAAGATATATCTTTGCGGGCACACCTTGCTTCGACGGCGTCGAGCAAGGCTTGGCCCACTCCCCGGCGGCGGGCTTCCGGCTTCACGTACAGTTCTTCGATGCTGGCGAACGCGCTCCCGGCGGATATGTTGGGTCTGAAGACGATAAACGCCCCGCCGGCGGAGGAGCCTTCCAGGCGGGCGAGGAGCAACTCGACGACGCCGCGTTCCTGCCCTTCGCTGATCGAACTGACAAACTCCGGAGGTAATGGCTCGCCGTCCCGTGAAGATTCTTCCAGCAGTTTCAGGGCTTCCGCGAAGTCGTCACCGGTGGCGGAACTTACTTCTATCACGGTTATCCTATTCCGGTTTTGGCCTCATCCGGTATCTGTTCCGGGGTTTTGAATCTTATCTTTGCCGCGGCCTGTATCGCGCCCTCTACGTCTTCTTCGGTGATGTCGAGGTGGGTACAGAGGCGGACGGCCCCGGCTCCCCCGGGCGTAGCGAGTACGCCTTCGCGGGCCAATTCTTCGAGTAGCCGTGAAGGTTCTCCGGTCTGGATCAGGACGATATTCGTCTCCGGCTGCCGAACCTCGTACCCGGCATCGCGCAACCCGGCGGCGAGCGTGGCGGCCCGTTCGTTGTCTTCGGCGAGCCGTTCGACGTGATGCTCGAAGGCGTAGAGCGCGGCGGCGGCTATAACGCCGGCTTGGCGCATGCCGCCCCCGAACGCCTTTCGCGCGTGCCGGGCTTCGTGGATAACCTCGGTGTCCCCGGCCAGCAGGGAGCCCACAGGCGCCCCGAGTCCTTTCGAAGAACAGACCGAGACCGTGTCGGCGTGCGCGCACCACTCCCGGGCCGGTATCCCCGTGGCCGCCTGCGCGTTGAAGAGTCGGGCGCCGTCGAGGTGAACCCTTATGCCGAGCTCCCGGGCCGCGCCGGCCACTTCGGCGAAATCTTCCAGCGGGTAGATCCTACCCCCGGATACGTTGTGGGTGTTTTCCAGGCACAAGAGGCTTTGCCGGGGAAAATGGACGTTCGCGGGCCGGATGGCTTTCCGAAAGGCGTCGGAAGATATCGTCCCGTTTCTTCCGGGTAGGGGCCGTATCTGCACCCCGGAGAGCAGGGCCGGCGCGCCCGCTTCGTAGTTGAAGATGTGCGATTCCTCGTGCATCAAAGCCTCGTCACCGCGCCGGGTGCCGACGAAAACCCCGATCTGGTTGGTCATCGTCCCCGATGGCGCGTAGATGGCGGCTTCTTTGCCGAGCAACCCGGCCACGTGCTCTTCGAGCCGGTTTATCGTGGGGTCTTCCCCGAAAACGTCGTCCCCGACCGGAGCCTCCGCCATGGCCCGGCGCATGCCCTCCGTTGGCCTCGTAACCGTGTCGCTACGGAAGTCCATCATCCTTTCCTACCCCCTACCCTTCAAGACCTTCTCGGTGATCGAGAAGTGCGTCTTCGCCACCCTCCGCAGCCCCTCCTCCCCCGATTCGTCCACCACCCGCCGGGCGGCCGCCTCGACGTGCGTGGACCCTCGCGGCAGCCGCACCCCAACCTCCTCGGACAAGCGATCCATCTCCTCCAAATACCGTGCCCGGGCGAGGATGGACGCCGCCGCGACCGCCGTATCGTCCTCGGCCCTGGGCCGAACGTCCAGCTCGATACCTTCGGGCATGTGCGGCCCTATGTACGAGCGGGCTTTTTTTCCAAACTCGTCGACAACCGCAACCTCTACTTCAGCTTTAAGTTCGTCTATGATCTCCACGTTAAGCTCTCCGAGCAGCCGGTTGACGTTGCGATCCGCCGCCTCCCGGCGTCGCTCGTACTCGGATGGTTCAAGCGCCAGGACGCGGAGGTTCTCGGGACCCACTATCTCTTCCACGCGGGCCGCGATGCTCCGCGCCTGGGTGGTATTCAGGTCCTTAGAATCCCGGACCCCGGCCTCACGCAGTTCCCGGTCCCGGGCTTCGTTCAGAACCCGCACACCGGCCACCACCAGCGGCCCGAAGTACTCTCCCTTACCGGCTTCGTCGGTCCCGACGCGTGGTTTGGAGTTCGCGAGGGGCCTCTTCGAGGTGTTGTTTATTCCCCCTTTTGTTCTACCTTTGGAGGCGCCTTTTTTCCTGCGGGTTGGTTCTTTGGACAACCGCCAGGCTTCCAGCAGGCGTTTCAGGTCCGAATCCTTACCGTCCACGGAGATTTTCCCGGTATGGTAGACGTTCAAGTTCGCGGTTTGGGAGCCGCGGGCGAGGCGGTATTGGGTGGCATGGTTTATCTCACGGTGCCCGGTGGTCTTGGTTCCGGAGCTTTCCAGGGAGCGTGAGAGGCCCGGCGGTATATCGTGCTTCGGGGCGCTCAACGAACCTCGAAGCCTTGCAGGTCTTCCTCGGGCTGCTCGCGTTCAGCTTCCACGTCCTCCACGGTGGCCTGGGTGGGACCTTCCTCGCACCAGCCGAGCATCTCCCGGACTTTGTCGGCGGGCCCTTCGAAAAGCGCCTCCACCCGGCCGTCGGGAGTATTCTCGACCCACCCGTTGAGGCCCAGCTCCTCGGCTTTCTGACGGGTGGAGTCTCTAAAAAACACCCCCTGGACATTGCCGGAGATGTAGACGTGGGCCCGATCTTTGTCGCCGGTAGTCATGGCTTACCTCCAAGATGGTTATCTACCTTCGGGGTAAGTTTACATTTTAGTTTTGGGCTCGTTAACCGGATATGCTAGGGTATTGCGGTCATGGGAGCAGAGCGGCAGATGGTTGGAAGCGTTCGGGGTACGGAGAAAGCGTTACTGACGCTCGTGGTGCCTACCCGCAACGAGGCGGACAACGTTCCCGTGCTGGCGCGGGAGATCCGGGAGGCGCTCTCCGGTATAGATTACCGGCTGGTATTCGTCGACGATTCCACGGACGAGACGCCGCAGGTGATCCGGGATCTCCGGAAGGAAGACGGTCGCATCACCCTGATCCATCGCGTCGAGGCCGAGCGTGAAGGTGGCCTCTCGACGGCGGTAACCACCGGGATGGACGCGGTGGTCAACGATAGCATTTACACGTGCGTCATGGACGCGGACCTTCAGCATCCGCCCGAGAAGGTGCGCGAGATGCTAGAGATCGCCCGCGGCAAAGACGCCGACGTGGTGGTCGCGAGCCGGTACGCGCCGGGCGGCGACTACGCCGGACTATCCGGCCCCGTCCGCCGGGCGGTCTCGGTCGGTACCAAGTACCTGGCGCAGGTGGCCTTCAAAGAGGCCCGTAAGACCACAGACCCGCTAACGGGCTTCTTCCTGGTCCGGAACCAGGCGATCTCGGGGATTCAATTCCGGCCGACGGGGTTCAAGATACTCCTGGAGATACTGGTATGCGCCCCGGATCTGAAGGTCATCGAAGCCCCCTTCAACTTCCAGGCCCGCAACGCCGGCGTCTCGAAAGCCAGCATGAACCAGGGCCGCGAGTACCTGATGCACATCCTGAGCCTGTTCTGGTACGTGCCCTCAGCGGGCCGTTTCTGGAAATTCGCCCTGGTCGGCGCCTCGGGTACTCTGGTGAACCTCCTGATCTACACCTACCTGGCCGAGGTCTATAACGCGGCCCTGGTGATCGCCTGGATGTTCGGCGTCGGGGTCAGCATCCTGAGTAACTTTCTCCTGAACAACGCCTTTACCTGGCGGGACGTGCGGCATTCGAGCCGCATCCACTTCTTTCAGCGCGGCGCCATAGCTTATCCGGTCGCGGTCATGGGGATCGGCGCCAACTTCGCCGTTTACTACCCGCTGACGAAGTACGTAACCGACGCTTTTCCTTACCACTTGATCTTCAACATCTTCGGGATCATTGCGGCAACCGGCGTAAACTTCGTCCTCAGCTCTCGTTTCGTCTTCCGTCCCTCCGCCCCAAAGGAACTAGACCCCAAAGCCTCTCCGGGCGAAATAGAAGAAGAAATACGCGGCGAACTCCGGGCGGACCGGGTCGCCCTCATAGGCCCAACGAAAGTAGGAAGCGACCTTCGAAGCCCCCCAAACACCCTCACGCCGGACGACCAAAGCGTCGTGGAGATGGTCACGACCACCGGGCACCCAACCCTCACGGTCACCGGACCCCGCCGCCTACCCCAAGCCCGGACCAACGCCCGCTGGACTAACTCTCTGGCGGTACCGGTGCTCAGTGAAGAAAAGGTAGTCGGGGTAGTCTACGCAACCCGAACCTCGACAGAGCCTTTTACCGAAGAAGAACTACACTGGCTCACCGCTTACACCAGCACGGCCGCGCAGTTCTTCGAGAGATAAAGCCCCCGGGACCAAAAAACCCCAGGGGCCTGATTCCCCGCCCAACGAAGGAACCTTGAAAAACCTACCCTCCCCCTCCCGGTGGGCAGGTTTTCCACCCCCATGCCTCAACCAAAAGTTAAACCTTAACCTTCGGTGCATGGACTTCCCTGGCCGGAATAATTACCATCACTCGGCCGGCGCCACAACAGTTCTCTCGGCTCAAAGACGCGCTTCGGGGCTTATACACGTGGTCCGACACACGACATGTTCATGGCGGCAACGACCCGCCCACAACAAGTTGGGCCTGCGTAGAATCCGTGGTTTAAACGACCTACGACGAGTTTATTCAACCTTGTACATAAAGTTTACATTTATTCTGGCGGGCCTACCGAGGATTGATGGTTAGGGTAGTCTAAAGACTCGTGGGAAGAATCCGATAACCGGGGGTGAGACATGGCCACGTTCGGGAGCAAGAGTGATCGAAACCAACAAAGTAGATGAATTAGTCGGGAAGATGGTCGAGGTGGATGGTAGTGACCTTCATCTAAAAGCGGGGTCTCCCCCCTCGGCGCGGACGAATGGCTTGCTCGGTCCCCTGGACGGTTACGACGGTCTACAATCCGAAGACACGGAGCAAATACTCCGGGAAATGATCCCGGAGAACCTATCCGAAGAGTTCGACCGGGAGGGGGAGGCGGACTTTTCGTACTCGGTGTCGGGTGTCGGAAGGTTCCGTGTCAACGCTTTCCGGCAGCGAGGTTCGGTGTCACTGGTAATGCGGTTTGTACCGTTTGGGGTGCCGAAATTCGAGGACCTGAACCTACCGGAAGTAATAAGCCGGCTGGCCTTGGAAGAGCGTGGGATCGTCCTGGTAACCGGCACTACCGGGAGCGGAAAATCCACGACGCTCGCCTCGATGATAAACCTGGTCAACCGGTCGGAGCAGAAGCACATCGTAACTATCGAAGACCCGATCGAGTTCCTCCACAAGGACGATAAGAGCCTCATAAACCAGCGGGAGGTCGGCCTCGACACGATCTCGTTCGCCCGGGCGCTGAAGAGGGTTTTACGGCAAGACCCGGACATAATCCTCGTCGGTGAGATCCGGGACGCCGAGAGCGCCCAGATCGCCCTCTCGGCGGCCGAGACCGGGCATTTGGTTCTCTCGACACTACACACCGTGGACGCGACCGAGACGATCAACCGCGTCATAGATTTGTTTCCTCCCCACGAGCGGGGCCAGGTCCGCACTATGCTCGCGGGGACGTTGAGAGGCATCGTCGGGCAACGCCTCATCCGCGCGAAAGACGGCGGACGGGCCGCGGCCTGCGAGGTCATGGTCGCCACCGGGCGCATCCGGGACTTCATCCTGGACCCGGCACAGACGGGACAGATACAGGAGGCGATCGCCGAGGGCGGATATTACGGCATGCAGACCTTCGATCAGGCGCTGCTCAAGCTGGTCGAAGAAGACAAGATCGAGTACGAAGAGGCCCTGAAGTACGCCAGCCGGCCGCAAGACTTCAAGCTGATGGTGCGTTCCCTGGGTAGGTGAACTCGGGTAAGGCAAAGGGTCTTGACGGGGCTCTCAAGCGACGCTCCCAAGCGACGCTGGATCGGCGACGGCTACTAAATATATACTGTCACCATGAAGCCAATATGCTTTCTCTCGGACTTTGGGCTCGTCGATGACTTCGTAGGTACTTGTAAAGGGGTCATGGCCCGCATCGCGCCGGGGGCCAACATTATAGATTTGACCCACGACGTGCCTGGCTTCGATCCGGCAACGGGCGCCGAAATTTTGAAGCACGCCGTCCGGTACATGCCGAAAGATACAGTATACCTGGCGGTCGTGGACCCCGGGGTGGGGACCGGGCGGCGAGGTTTGGCGCTGCAGGCGGGCGACGCCTACCTCGTCGGCCCGGACAACGGCTTGCTGGCCCCAGCGGCAAGCTCGTTGGGCGGCGTCTCGGAGGCCGTGTCCCTGACAAACCCTCACTACCACGTGCATCCGGTCTCCAGCACCTTCCACGGCCGCGATATATTCGCGCCGGTGGCGGCGCATCTGGCCTTCGGCGCCGTCCTGTCCGACCTGGGAGACCCTATTGACCCCGCCGGCCTCGAAAGCTCCAACTTGCCGGGGGTGGAGGTCGAAGACGGGGGGTTCTCGGCCCAGGTTATCTCTATAGACCGTTACGGAAACGCCCGGCTGTCTATGATGGAAGAGGAGTTGGGTTTGAATTACGACGCTCCGTTACGCGTGGATACCGGCGACGGCGACATGCCCGTCAGGTACATCGAGACGTTCGGCTCGGCCAAAGCCGGGGAGCTCATACTAGTTCCCGACTCGCACTGGCGCATGAGCCTTGCGATCAATATGGGTAGCGCCCGGCACGCCCTGGGCCTCGAAATTGGGGCCTGCGTCCGTCTAACCTCGGTAGAGAAAGAGGAGGACCATGGGACCTGAAGGACGGGACCAACTCCCGGAATCATCCGCGGGTCCACCGGGGCGTCCCGCCTCCCAAAAGGAGCGCACCCCGGAGGATCGGCGGAACGTGACCCGGGCGGCTTTCTTGAGGCCGACCAACCTCGCGATGCTGATCATCGGCGGGGTTTTCTTCGCGATCACCACGTACTGGTGGGTGATCCCACTGACACTAGTCACCTATACCCTGCTGGTCCTGCTGGCGGCCCGGGACCCGTTGTTTCAGCGCAGGGTACTCGGAGAGGCGGACTCACCGTCCCTGGCGAACCGGGCAACGGATACGTCCGGCATCCCCCCCGAACGCCGGGCCCGCTGGCTACCCCGGGGTGAGACCCGCCGTAAAGTGGAAGAGGCGCTGGAGAATTACCGCAAGCTAGTCGCCGCTATCGAAGGTTCCGGGGACGTGGCACGCTCCGTGCTGGACGATACGATCCCAAGGTTGCACTCGGCGGCCGAGCGGCTCGTGGACGTCGCCCAAGAAAGGGAGCGGGCCGCCAAGGCTATCCAAGAAATAAGCCCCCAAGCGGCCGAGAACCCGAACGAGGAGCGGAATACCATGCTGCGAGACCTGGAAGAAGCAATAGCACGGTCTGACGAGGAGATCTCCGAGACCCGTGACCGGCTTCTTACCCTGCGGGCCAGGATGGTCGGGGTGTCCCTCAACAGCCTGGCGGAGAATCGCGCCGCAGCTTCGGAGCTCGACAACTCGTTGAAGGAACTAAACTTCCGTCTGGAAGCGCTCGGTGAGATATACGCCGATTCCCGCGACGACGACCCGCCGCGAAGCGACTAACAAACAAGGCAAAAAGACCGGACCTCCTCGGGTCCGGACCCGAGATCAGGCCGAGTTGGCCCGCCATCCCCGTTCCTGGTCGTCTCCCGCGGTGTCCTGGTGGGGAGCCCGCCTCACGGGGGCCTCGTTTAGCTCCCGGCGAGAATCTTGCACTGCGGAGAGCGACCCCTCGCACCAACCGGCCAGGTCTCCCATAATGCGGTCCCGGTAAGCCTCCGAGCCGCTGGACACCTCGTCAGAGTACCGCTCCGCCTCCTCCACGATCTCCGCGGCCCGACGCTCGGCGCGCAAGTAAATGTCCGTGTGCTCGACCTGAGACTCGGTCCGTTCGCGGGCCTTCTCGAGAATACGGCCAGCCTCTTCCTCGGCCGCCGCCACCATGGCGCTGGATTCCCGCCGCACGGTTTCGGCGTCGGATAGCTCCTTGGGCAAAGACCCCCTGAGCTCGTCCAGAATAACCAAAAGGTCCGACCGGTCTACCAAGGCGCGCCCCTTGCGCATCGGAACCGGAGATGCACTGTGGACGATGGCGTCTAGCTCGTCCAATACTCCCTTGATGTACTCCATATCCTCTCTCATGCCTAAGAACCCTAGCACGCTTGTTGAGGCTGCGCTAGGCTTTTTCAAAGTATTTTCCGCAACTACACGTCAACCTTAGGTTTAATTTTATCTCAAGGTCAAGTGTACTCGTACATACTCCAGAGACCGCGGCCTATTGGCCTTCCGAGGCGGCGTATTTCAGCTTTACCAATGGGTGTTAGCTGGTTATCCACAGGCGGTCTACCGGTGGACTGGCGCACGAAAACCTTTAAGCAACCGTACAACGCCGGAGGCAAAAGGTCGAGCCGACTATCGCTTGGTCTTACAGTCCGCCCCGGGCTCCGACGACCGCCGCCACGGCTGCGAGTATGGCCGGTATCAGGATAAACACGGGGAAGGCGCCGGCGAGGAACAATGGGACCAGTCGGGTGGCAAAGGCTATCGAAACGGCGACGGCGGCTATGGACATGGCGAGCGGGCCACCGTTTCGTCCTCCCACGCGGTGAATCAGGGTTCCGGCCCCGTAGCCGGCGAGGACGGAGAGCAGCCAGGAGAAGGGTAGCTGTAGCAACAGAAACACTGCAGGAACGCCGACGATCGCGACAGCCGCCCCGGCCAAGAAGCTCTTCAGGATCTGGTCCGGCTTCATGACCCCGGCCCGGGCTCCTCTCGGAAGCCGGGCGTCGTCCGGACATTTTATTCCGACATCGGTCTGGCGCATGCATTCCGTGCAGATCGGACGCCCGCACGTGGCGCAAGAGACCCGGGTTTCCCGCTTTGGGTGACGGTAGCAGTACATCGTCTGGGCCATCAGACGTCCCTGCGGATGATCTCATTGCGGGGCATCAGCACGATTTCCCGCTTGTAGCTTCGGTGTACCTCCTCGACGACGCGTCTATTTTCCAAAATTTGCCTCTCAAACTCCTTTTTCATGTCTCGATTTTCGGCCCGAAGGCGTGATATCTGCTTTTCGAGGTCCAAGACCTTGCGGACACCAGCAAGGTTCATGCCCATTTCCTGGGTTAGTTTCTGGATGTAGCGGCCGAGCTCTACGTCGTCCTGAGAATACAAGCGGGTGTTTTTTATGCTCTTGCGCGGGCGGAGCAACTCTTTCTGTTCGTACATCCGCAACGTTTGAGGGTGTACTCCTATAAGCTCGGCGGCTATACCGATCATGTAAACCGGCCGCTTTCTGATATCCATCAGGGACCCGCCTTGCGGAAGAGGTCTTCCCGAACCTGCTCGTTTCGCTCTTCGGCGAACGCTTCGAGTATCTCGCGTTCCCGTTTCTTGAGCTTGTCGGGGACCACTACCGAGATGCCGACGATCAAATTGCCGTTGCCCGTGCCCCGGGGACGCGGCGCGCCGGCCCCGGTAACCCTGAACTGCTTGCCGTCTTGGGTACCGGCGGGCAGCCGCAATTTTACCGTGCCGCCTTCCGGGCGGGGAACTTCTATCTCCGCGCCCAACGCGGCCTCGGCGAAGCTAACCGGCGCCTCTATAGCAAAATCGTCGCCATGCCGCTTGAATACGGGATGCTCTTCTACCCTGTTCACGACATACAAATCTCCCGGAGGACCACCCATCTTTGCGGCGCTCCCCCGACCTGGAATCCGGATTTTCATCCCGTCTTTCACCCCGGCCGGTATCTTGACCGTAACCTGACGGGCTTTCCGTACCCGCCCGGCGCCGCTACAAGCCGCGCAGGGCTTCTCGATTATACGGCCCCGGCCCCCACATCCCGGGCAAGGCTCCGAGAACGCGAAAAAGCCCTGGTCCCGGCTCTTCATCCCCCGACCCCCGCAGTCCGGGCAGGTCTTGGGCGTCGTGCCGGGCGCCGCGCCGGTGCCCCGGCACACCTCGCACCCCTCCTCTACGGGAACCTTGACCCGCGTGGTCACCCCGGCCAGAGAGTCTCTAAACTTGAGGTTCACGCTTACTGTTACGTCTTCGCCTTTTTCGGGGGCGGCGGCCCTTTTGCCGGAGCGACCTAGTACGTCATCGAGGTTTCCGAAGTTGCCGAACAGGTCCGAGAGGTCCGAGAAGTTGCCGGCGGTTCTCTGGGGGCCCGGCTGCTGTTGCGCCCCGCCAAAGAAAGTCCTCGGCCCTTCGTCGTACTCCCGGCGTTTCTCGGGGTTCGAGAGTATCTCGTAGGCGTGCTGTATCTCCTTGAAGCGGTCTTCGGAGTTGGGGTCGTCCCGGTTGGCGTCGGGGTGGTGTTTGCGCGCCAGCTTACGGTAGGAGCGCCTGACATCCTCTTGCGAGGCGCCCTTCTCTACTCCCAGGATTTTGTAAAGGTCTTTGGTCTCCATAACTAAACCTGACGGGCAACTACAACCTTTGCCGGGCGGATCGATTTACCGTTCAGGACGTATCCTCTCTCGAAGGTTTGGAGTATCGTGCCTTCCTCGTGTTCTTCGGAGGGCTGGCCCATGACCGCTTCGTGCACGTTGGGGTCGAAATGCTGGCCGTCGGAGGCCACGAGGGCGAGGCCTTCTTGCTCCAGTACTTCGGCGAGTTGTCCCCGGGTGGCCTGCACGCCGCCCCGAATATCCCCGTCGGACTCGAGGGCCCGGTCCAGGTTGTCCAGGACGGGCAGCAGCCCGGTGACGAGACGCTCTGATGCCTGGTCGCGCATTCGGGCCAACTCTCGCTCCTGGCGTTTACGCGAGTTCTCGAACTCCGCCTTTAGACGGCGCAGGGAATCGAGGTATTCGTCCCGTTCTTTGCGCGTCAGCTCGAGCTCGGCGGCTATCGAGGCGAGGTCTTCCGCTACACCCGGCTCTTCTTCGACCGAGTCATCCTCTATCGTGGATGGATCCTCGGACTCTTCCACGATCTCAGCTTCTTCTACTGCTTCGTCCTCATCCACGGCGCCGGGGTCCGCCGGGGTGCCCTGCGCCTCTTCTACGAGTTCGGGTTCTTCGTCGCCATTGCCGTCCTGGGGCTTCATTGGATCCGGCTCGCGGCTGTGTCCTTCGTTGCTCAAGCTCTTCAGCCCTCCCTATGGTGGTCTCCGGCAGGCCGGGCGCGCAAAGCCTCCCGGCCTGCCAGATTCGAGACGCTACTGCTTGTTGTCGTTATTGTCGTTCTCGTCTTCTTCGTCGATTATCTCGGCGTCCTCGACGAGGTCTTCGTCGGGTTCGGCCCCGGCGCTCGCGGACTCTTGCTCCTGCTGGGCCTGCTGATAGAGGATCTCCGATAGCTTGTGCGAGGCGGTCATGAGGGTCTCCTGCTTCTGACGGATCTCCTCGACGTCCTGCCCGGCGAGCGCCTCTTTCGCCTCTTTTATGGCGTCTTCCACCTCGTTCTTCGTGGCTATATCCACCTTGCCGTCCACATCCTTTAGGGAACGCTCGACGGTATAGACGAGGTTATCGGCGTTGTTGCGAACGTCCGCCTCCTCCTTGCGGCGCTGGTCATCCTCCGCGTGAGACTCGGCGTCGCGGACCATCTGCTCGATATCTTGATCGGAGAGGCCGCCGGAGGCGGTGATCGTGATCCGCTGCTCCTTGCCGGTCCCGAGGTCTTTGGCCCCGACGTTGACGATGCCGTTGGCGTCGATGTCGAAAGCTACCTCGATCTGGGGCACGCCCCGGGGCGCCGGTGGGATGCCGACGAGCTGGAAGTTGCCGATCAGCTTGTTGTAGGCGGCCATCTCGCGCTCGCCCTGGTACACCTTGATCTCTACCGAGTTCTGGTTGTCGTCGGCGGTGGTGAAGGTCTCGGCCTTACGTGTAGGTATAGTCGTGTTCCGCTCGATGAGCTTGGTCATTACCCCGCCCTTGGTCTCGATGCCGAGCGAAAGCGGCGTAACGTCCAAGAGAAGGACATCCTTTACCTCGCCCGCCAGCACGCCGGCCTGTATGGCGGCGCCGATGGCGACGACCTCGTCCGGGTTGATGCCCTTGTGGGGCTCCTTGCCCGCGATCTCCTTGATCTTCTCCTGCACCGCCGGAATCCGGGTGGAGCCGCCGACCAGGATGATCTGGTCTAGTTCTCCGGCCTTGAGCCCGGCGTCTTCCATCGCCTGGCGAACCGGCCCGGCCGTGCCCTCGACGAGGTCGGCGCTCAGGTTGTTGAACTGCGCCCGCGAGAGCGTGAGGTCCATGTGCTTGGGGCCGTTGGCGTCCGCCGTGATGAACGGCAGGTTTATGGAGGTGCTCGTCGTTGAGGACAGCTCGCGCTTGGCCTTCTCCGCCGCCTCCACGAGACGCTGGGTCGCCATCTTGTCCTTGGAAAGGTCTATCCCCTCGGCCTTTTTGAACTCGGAGATCATCCAGTCGACTATTTTCCCGTCGAAGTCGTCGCCGCCGAGGTGGTTGTTGCCGTTGGTCGCCTTGACCTCGAAGACCCCGTCACCGAGCTCCAGTATGGAGACGTCGAACGTACCGCCCCCCAGGTCGAAGACCAGGATCGTCTGGTCCTGCTCCTTGTCCATGCCGTAGGCCAGGGCGGCGGCGGTTGGCTCGTTGATGATCCGCTTGACGTCGAGCCCGGCGATCTTGCCCGCGTCCTTGGTCGCCTGACGCTGGGCGTCCTCGAAGTACGCCGGCACCGTGACTACAGCCTCGGTTACCTCTTCACCCAGATACTCTTCAGCGTCCCGCTTCAACTTCTGTAGGGTCATCGCCGAGATTTCCGGCGGCGAATACTCTTTGTCGTCCACCTTCGCCTTTAGTTCCCCGCCGCTACCAGACCCCAACTCGTAACCGACGCGCTCGGCCTCGTTCTTTACGTCGTTGTAACGCCGACCCATAAAACGCTTTATCGAGTAGATCGTCCGCTCCGGGTTCGTTACGGCCTGACGCCGGGCAAGTTGCCCCACGAGCCGCTCCCCACTCTTCCTGTCAAACGCCACGACCGAAGGCGTCGTGCGCTCACCCTCGGAGTTGGTAATTACTACAGGCTCGCCACCCTCCAACACCGCGACGCAACTGTTGGTGGTTCCAAGGTCTATACCAATGCTCTTGCCCATCAAGTGCCTCCTGAAAGGATATCTTTATCTCAACTGACAAGAGTATAAAATCTAAGTGTGAGACATTCAACTTTCTACGAAAATAAATTTGGGATCTCTATATTAGCTTCGAGGGCCGGGTATGAGGTAGGATTACCGGAGTCGAATTTGTGAAAGGTGGCTTCCGGGGTTTTGGAAGAGACGATTCTGTTGGTGGACGACGATGCCGCGTTGCTCGAAGTCACTTCTATAGTGTTAGGTTCGGAAGGTTACAAGGTGCTAACGGCCGAGGACGGGGCGGGGGCTCTAAAAGCCGTTGGTTCTGAGAGGTTGGATCTCGTAGTCCTCGACGTGATGCTTCCCAAGACTAGCGGGTTCGAGGTCTTGAAGAAAATCCGGGACCAGACCGACGTACCGGTGGTGATGTTAACGGCTAAGAGCCAGTCGGTAGACAAGGTGGTCGGGCTGGAGCTCGGGGCCGACGATTACATCACCAAGCCCTTCGACACAAAAGAGTTGCTGGCCCGAATTCGGGCCATACTCCGTCGCTTCCGGCAGGAAGACGGGCAAGGCCGGACGTTGAAGTTAGGACCGCTGGAGCTGGATCCGGATGGTTACACCGTCACCCGGGACGGCGAGCCCCTGGATCTCACCCCAACCGAGTTCAAGATACTCGCGCTCCTCATCCGGCGTCCCGGGCAGGCGTTTACGCGGGCCCAGATATCCGAGGCGGTCTCCACGAGCTCGCACTACCTGGCGAGCCGTTACATAGACGTACACATCTCCAGGCTCCGGCATAAAATAGAGCAAAACCCTTCCCGGCCGGAGATCATCCAGACCGTCCCGAGCGTCGGGTACCGGGCCTCGAGGAACCTGCGGTAGCGTAAGTAGTAGCGTTGGGGAGATAAGATAGAGAAAAATAGTAAAAAAAATCTTCTCCCCGCGCTCTCGTTTCGGGCCCGGATCTTCGTGGCGCTCGTCGGGATATCGGCCGTTACCAGCCTCATCATCGGTCTCGTGCTCTACTACTTCGCCGGAGAACGCCTGATCGAAGTAGAGGGTAGCCTGCTTATCCAGCGCTCCCGGACGGCGAACGCCGGCGCCGAAGAGTTCCTCAACGGCTTGAGAGACCCCGGGGACCGTACCCTCCCCGCGGCCGATACTTACTCGGAAGAGCTCGTGCGCTCGGTGGCGGATTTCACCGGGCTCGGCGTGCTCTACACCACGACCGGCGGCGAGCCGCTGGCCGCCCGCGACACCGAGGGGGAAACGGTGCCGCCCCAGCGAGCCTACGAAAGGCTGCGGTTGGATCAGGAAACCCTCGCGCGTACCCTGGAGGATAACAACGGTCAGTTGGTGACCCGTGAAGGAAGGTCCCGCTACGTCGCCGTCTGGCCCCTCACGGGGGCGAACGGTGAAGCGCAGGGCATCATGATCTACAACACCTCCCAGGAAGCTCTCAATCAGACGCTGGGTTACCTGCGGTACGGGATTATCGGTTCCATAGGGGCCAGCATATTGCTCGCCGGGATCGCGAGCCTTATTCTGGCCCGGGAGATAACCCGGCCCCTCTCCAAGACCCGGGACGCGGCGATAAGGGTCGCCTCCGGAAACTACGCCCCGGTGCCCGTCGAGCGGGAAGACGAACTCGGCGAAGTGGCCCGGGCATTCAACTACATGGTCGCGGAAGTCGAGCATTACGTCGGGGAAATTCAGGAGCAAAAAAGCCGCCTGGAGGCCGTGCTCGAAGCCTCCCCGGAAGCGGTGGTAGCCATAGACCCCGAGGAACGGGTTACGATGGCGAACCCGGCGGCCGGCAGGATGCTCGGCATCCAGGCCGCAAACTACGGTACGAAAATCGAGAATACCAGCATCCCCCCGGAGATAATGCACTGCGTCCGGGCATCTTCATCCACCGGGGTCGCGGTTCGGGAGGTCGAGCTGGACGACAAGAGTTACTGGACCTACGCGGCGCAGATGAACCGGGACGACCCCGACCAAAATGGCGGCAGCACGGGCGTCATCCTGGCCGTGAGGGACATAACCGAGCACCGGGCCCTGGAACGGTCCAAGACCAACTTCGTCTCGGATGTCTCCCACGAATTGCGGACACCGCTGACGACGATCCAAAGCGCCGTGGACCTCGTGGAGCGGGCCCGGGACAGGATGGAGCCTCTGGAGCACCGGGCCCTGGAGCTCGCGAACCAGGAGCTAAAGCGGATAAGGGGCATGGTGGAGGAACTGCTGGTGCTGGCGCAGGTAGACTCCTGGCAGTACTCCCTTGAGGTTGCCCCCACGGACCTCGGGGCGGTCCTTAGAAACTCCGTCGAAAGCATGCAGGCCAAGGCCGAGCGGTTCGGCATAGAGGTCAACTTCCACGACGCCGGGACCCTGGAGTGCGTGTGCGACGCCCAAAAGCTCTACCAGGTATTTCTCAACATCCTGGACAACGCGGTGAAGTACTCGGACCCCGGGGCGCGCGTGGATATTTCCCTAAAAGAGGACGAAGGGGACGAATCCTTCCTCACGGTCCGGATAAGCGATACCGGCGTGGGCATCCCCGAGGAAGACCTGGGTCAACTCTTCGAGCGCTTCTACCGGGTCAACAAGGACCGGTCCCGCTCCACCGGCGGAAGCGGCCTGGGGCTGGCGATCTCCCGCGAGATCGTCGCGCTGCACGGGGGTGAGATCCACGTCGAGAGCGAGGTTGGGGTGGGCTCTACGTTCGTGATCCGGCTGCCCAAAGCCCCGCTCTCGCGCTCCGCCAATTATGCGTTGTAGATTCCACAAAACACCGGGGGGCTTCACGTATTTCAAGGCCTTGATCTTACTGATGGGCGCGCTGGTGATCGCGGGTTGTGCCAACCGCGATGAAGTTACGCAGATATCGCCCTCTCCGGCCGGGCAACGTCCGGCGGATTTTGGCCTCGGTCCCGGCATACGGCCGCTTAGCTCCGGACCGGGCGACAAGGGCTCGCCGGGCTGGAGTCCCTCGGGCCGCCTCGCGTTCGTGGTAGACGGCTACGTCGTCGAAAAGCAACCCGGCGATGCCACGGTCCGCCGGCAAACTACCCGGGACCTCGGGGCGGAGAAAGTGGCCTGGACGTCGTCCGACCGTTTGAGAATTTTGGTCCGAGACCCCAAAGCCTCTGGAAACCCCTCGACCCCGGAGGATGGGCCACCGGGGAGCGTTTACGGCAAGATCCCCGACGAGTCTTTGAACGTGAACAAGCTGGCCGATGACGTATCCGCGGTCGCCCCCACCACGGACGGTGGCCTACTGGTGGCATTGCGTACCGGGGCCTCAAAGAGTCAGCTCGCCATCGTCTCTTCGGAAGGCGCGATTCAAGCGTTCGGCAATGTCTTGGAGGGCGAGATCACGGCCCTCTCGGTGGTTCCGGACGGAAGCGGGGCCACGGTTGCGCTCCGAAAGCCAGGCTCCGAGGGAAACTTCGAGGTACTCTCGTTCTCGTTCGAGGAGGGCCGCTATGAGACGCTAACGAACCTGCGAGAAGGCTTGAGGATATTAGGCGCGCCGCAGTGGACCAGCGACGGGATCTACTACGTGGCGGGCGAGGAACCCGAAACTGGAGATGAGATTTCCATCGACTACAACCTCTACCGGCTGCCCCCCAACTCTGGCCGGCCAGCCCTGGCCCCGGGGGTCGGCGAAGGTTTCGTGGTCTCCGGCCTCAAACGAAGCCCGGACGGGGGCCTCCTCGCCGTGGTCGGCCGGAGGAACGCTAGCTCCCCCGTGAACCTCTACGTCCTGCGTCCGGGTATCGGCGACATCGTGGCCGTGACCAACAACGAGAACATGGAGATAAAAACCGAAGCCGACAACCTCGCGTGGTCCGCTGACGGAAGCCGCGTGGCTATCGTCGCGCGCACCATGCTCTCCGTGCCAAGGGTCTACGACGTTCCAGCCGATGCCCTGGTCTCGGATTTCTACAACGTCTACGAGGCGCCTGTAGAAGCCACCGTCGGAGAGGGAAGCGCCGGGTGAGCGGGGTTAGAGGACTTCTGATCTGGTTTCTCGGAGCCTTGCTGGCTTTTGTCGTGGCGGCCGGGGCTTTCATCCTGCTGGCAAACCTCTCGGGCTCCTTCTCAGCGCGCAGCATCGAGCCAGAACCAGCCCCGTCCAGCTCTACACCCCCGATCCGGCTGCGGTTCGACGAGAATCGCCTGGACGAGCTTCAGCAAGGTCCGGGGCAGATCCTGCCACTCCGGGTCAACAACACCGGCGAATCGGCGCTATCGGACATTAGCCTGACGATGCGGGTAACTTCGGAGGATACCGCCCGGCCGGATAACCGCTACTACCGGGCCACGATAAGAGACCTCGAACCAGGGAACTCGAAGACCGCGAGGTTCAGGCTGGATCTCTCTTCCCCCGGAAGCTCCGGGGGACCCTCACCGCCGGCCGAGTCTCCGGAGCCCCGAACCATCCTGGAGGTTCAGGCGACTACCCCGGAGGGGGTTTCGGCGCTCAGGACTGCGGTGCTCCCGCTTTGAGACTCTCCTCATAGAATACAGCCGGACTCTCTTTTCGGGCGAAAGCGCCGGCGGAGGGCGTCGCGGGCCTTAGCTTCGGCAAACGGACCTTCCCGATCAAACCCCGCGCCAACTCCCCGACCTCGATGGCGGAACCGAGATCCGCCCGCATTAGCGTGTAAGGCTGGCTCCAGCCCTGCCGCACCGGCTGCCAGCCGCAAGCCAGCAAAAAATCCGTCGGCGGGTGGTTCGGGCGCCCAACATCGCTAGAAACGGCGCCGACACCCGCGACCCTCCGCTGCCGCATCTCCCCGAGCATCCGCAAAAGAAGGCGCCGCTGTGTCTTGGGATCTCCACCCAAATACGCCAGCAACGGTTCCTCCGGATCTGGGACACCTACGGAACAGTGCGCCGCCCGCGGTAGATACTCCGGGGGACCGTAGAGCAAGAAGCCCAGAATCTCACCGTCCCGGCGCATCGCAAGCCCGCACCCCCAACGTTCGCCCGCTTTACGGAACCAGGCTTCGGCCGATACCGGGGACTCGGCCCAGTATTGGATCACACCCTCCAAACCTGGTATCTCACCGATTTCCTCGGCGGAGATCCTCTCGATCGTCGGGACAAAAGACATCCGGTCTCCTAGCCTTCTCCACCGGGACCTTCGGTTCGCCGCCGCAATCTTTCTCTATTCTCCTGGACTTTTCGCCGCAACTCTTCGGAACGATCGCCGGCGGACTGGGCGTCCGGCGCTTGCCCAGCCCCCGGCGTCTCGTCAGCCGCCTCTCTCGGGGCGCTATCCCTGGAAACGTCTCCGGACGCATCTCCGGATACGTCCCGGGACACGTCCCTTAGCCCTCGCAGGCGCGGGTTGGCGGGGCCGGTTTCGGGCGGAGGTTCTTGGTCGAGTCTGGCGTCCGGTCCGGCATCCGGACCGATGGTTGCTTCTTCCGTATCGGCGGGACCACGCATTGCCGGCTCTCCCATCTCGGCGAGCCGCTCCCGGAGTCTTTCTTGGGTCTCGAAGTAGCTTTCCCGGCCCCGGTCCCGGGCTTCGCCGGCCCTGTCCGCTATGGAACCCCGAAGTTCCCGGCCGGTGCGGGGCGTGAGGAGTATTCCCACGAGGGCGCCTACCGCCCCGCCCAGCACGAACGTGCTCACACGCTGTTTATCTATCACTGCTCTTACCTCCTGAGCCTATAGTGGCTATTCTACCCCCTAGGCGGCCCGGGCACGCAAACTAAAAGCGGACGCCGCCATCCAGCAGGAACGAGGAACCCTGGTGTATACCTTGACCGCGGGCCCTCGCGGCTATCCCGGAGACGCGGCTCGCCACGATCTCGACAGCAGCATCGGAGGTATTCTCGATAGCCAGGTTCTCCACCGTCTGAACCCCGAGCCTCGCGGCGCTCTCGTGGATGTAGTCGTGGATCTGGCGTATCTCGCCGAAGTGCCGGATGTATTCCTCGGCCGGGCGGCGCATCGAGGTGCCCATGGCCCGGACTTGAAAACGGTCCTGGTGCATCTCCTCGTCCGAGAGGTAGACGACCAGCGAACAGACATTCGGATGGTCCAGATAACGGTGCAGCAGTATCTCCGGGGCGAGATGCACCCCCTCTATAACCAGGTTCGTGCCTTCTTGCAGGCCGCGCTCCACGATCGCCTCCACCCCCACGGAGACCTGGGAGGCCTGCGCCCGGTAGCCGTAGAGCACCCGCTCTTCCTCGGCGACCGGCACCCGGATGTCCTCGCGCTTTATGCCGTAAGAGCTCTTGTGAAGTATCGGCAGGAGATCCGGGCTTATGGCCCGGCGCAGCACCTCCCGTATCGAGTCGGTGCCGATGACGCTCTGGATGTTCAGCCTGCGGGCGACGTCGGCGGCCAGCGTGCTCGTGCCGACGCCCGTTGCGCCCCCGATCAAAACCACCACCGGCTCGCTCGACTCGCGCAGTATCCGCCACTTGTCCAGCCGGGCAACGGCGACCGTGTCGGTGATCTGGAGCTTCGCCCGGACCCGGGCCATGACCTCTTCTTCTTCGACCGTAAAACGCTCTTCAGCCAGCAACTCCGACCGGACTTCGCTGGCGATCCGGTAGGCTATCTCCATCTCCGCGCCGGCCTGGGTCAGAGTCTGGGCCAGGACGCCCCGCGAGAACGGCGTCTCCCGGCCGTCTTTGACGATGATGATCTCCCGCTCGTCCATAACACCTCCCAGGAGTGTTGGGAATCAGCCTAGTCACCGAGGATGCGGAGCCCGCCGTACTTCCTGCCCCGGCGTTTGCGTATCCGGTAGAAGGCGTAGAGCAGAAACGCGACGAACAGCAACGGTATCAGCGGAACCAGGATCGCAACCACGCCCCCAAGAAACGCGACCACATCCTCGGCGCCGCTTAGGAAGGGGGCCGAAACCCCGGCCGTGGAAACGTTGGCCGGCGGGCGCAGCAGCGACTTGAACACGGACACCGCGCCGGCGATGCCGCCGCCCGCCGCAAGCTCCGGGATAGCACCGACATTGAGGCCGGCTTCGAGCGCCGCGGAGAAAAGCACCGCCCCGGCCACGACCCGGACCGGAGTTTGGATCACATCCACCACGGTATCGAGCGCGGGGACCTTATCCAGCACCCCTTCCACGAACGCCAGCGCGAACAGAACGCCCACGAGAAGCCAATCGTCCAGCAGCCCGAACGGCTGCGGCAGCTCGAAAAGACCAAGTCGGGCGAAGAGCCCGACCAAGGCGAGAGGCAGGTAGGCCCGCACCCCCGCTATGGAGGATAGGCCGACGCCGGTGCCGGTGGCGAGTAAAATTTCCATCCGAACATTATAACCCAGAGAGGTCCTCCGTCCGTCAAAACTCACCCCCACCTGGGCTATACTCTCTTACTTCAATCGCAACGAATTTCCGGAGGCTCGGAGGGCTCTTTTGTCACAAACGGTTAGCATGGAGAAGATCGTCTCGTTCTGCAAACGGAAAGGCTTTGTCTACCAGAGTTCGGAGATTTACGGCGGTTTCCGATCCTCGTACGACTACGGTCCCCTGGGCGTGGAGATGAAGCGTAACGTAAAGGAAGAGTGGTGGCGCCGCATCGTCCACATGCGGGACGACGTAGTCGGCCTCGACGCCGCGATCATCATGCACCCGAAGGTCTGGGAAGCTTCCGGGCACACCGAGACTTTCAACGACATGCTCGTCGAGAGCCGCACCAGCGGCCGACGTTACCGCGCGGACCACCTCATCGAAGGCGCCACGGACATAGACGCCGAGGGCAAAAGCGCCGAAGAATTAACCGAAATCATCCAATCCGACGACCGGATCAAAGACCCCATGGACGGTGGCCGGGATTTCGCGCCGGTCCGGCCTTTCAACCTGATGTTCGAGACGTACACGGGCCCGGTCAAAGGGCCGGAGAACGTAGCTTACCTGCGTCCGGAGACGGCGCAGGGGATCTTCGTAAACTTCAAAAACGTGGTGCAGACCAGCCGGGTAAAAGTGCCGTTCGGGATCGCCCAGCAAGGCAAGAGTTTTCGGAATGAGATCACACCGGGCAACTTTATCTTCCGGACCCGGGAGTTCGAGCAGATGGAGATGGAGTTCTTCGTCGAACCCGGCACGGACGAAGATTGGCACGAGTTCTGGATCGAAGAGCGCTTTGATTGGTACACCGCGCTCGGCCTGAACCCGGAGAACCTGCGCCGCTACGAACATCCCGAGGAGAAACTTTCCCACTACGCCAAGCGCACGGTGGACATCGAGTACAACTACCCGTCCGTCGGGTGGTCGGAGCTCGAAGGCATCGCCAACCGCACCGACTACGACCTGAGGCAACACGCCGAACACTCGGGCGAGAACCTGGAGTACATAGACCAAGCCACCAACAACCGCTACTACCCGTACGTCATAGAGCCCGCCGTCGGCCCGGACAGGATCATGCTGGCCTTCCTGATGGACGCCTACACCGAAGAAGAAGTAGAAGGCGAGGAGCGGACCGTGCTCAAACTTCATCCCCGCATCGCCCCGGTAAAGGCCGCCGTCTTCCCGCTCTCGAAGAAAGAACCCGTCTCGACCGTCGCCCGCAAGCTCTACGATGACCTGAAGGGAGATTACCGGATCTCCTACGACGACTCGGGCTCCATCGGCCGCCGCTACCGGCGCCAGGACGAGGCCGGCACGCCGTTCTGCGTAACGGTCGACTTCGACACGATAGACGACGATCAGGTAACCATCCGGGACCGGGACACGATGCAGCAAGAACGCATCCCACTAGAAGCCGTCCGGAGCCGTCTACAAAACTTGATCTCCGGATAAACCCTCCGGTAGAAAGGCGATTCATGAGCACCCCGACCAACGGCAAGCCCATCGCGCTGTGGGCCACCCCCCGCTCCATCTCGACGGCTTTCGAGCGAATCTTCGTCGAACGAGACGACTTCAAGGTCTTCCACGAACCGTTCGCGGTCTCGTACTATTTCAGTGACGAACGCCGCAGCGACCGCTACACCGACGAAAAACCCAAAGACGAGCACAAGCCCGAGGCCGTGCTGGCCCAATTAACGGAAGTAGACGACAAGCCCGTATTCTTCAAGGACATGGCCTACCACACGGCCGGCTTCCTGGATCCCGAGTTCGTGGCGAACTTCGAGAACACTTTCCTCATCCGGGAACCGAAACAAGTCCTCTCTTCGTTCTACAAGATGTGGCCGGATTTCACCTTCGAGGAAGCCGGATACGAACACCTCCACCGCGTTCACGAAGAGACGGTAAGCATCGGGCAGGAGCCGGTGGTCGTAGACGCCGCCGACCTCGCATCGAATACCGAGGGTGTGATCTCCGCGTACTGCGAGAAGCTAAACATCCCCTTCAAACCCGAAGCCCTCTCCTGGAAACCCCGCGAAGTCCCCGAATGGAAGATGTGGGACGAGTGGCACACCGACGCCCAGGACAGCACCGGCATAGAGGAGCTTCCTCAGAAAGAAATCGACTTGCCCGAAGGGCTGCAAAAAACCTACGAAAGGTGCCTCCCCTACTACGAAGACTTGCACGAGAAGCGCCTCAAGCCCGGCAGTTAGAAAAACCGAGCGGGCCCGCGACGAACCATTCAGTTC
>JBARZM010000125.1:0-6363 GCA_049650095.1 Rubrobacteraceae bacterium
GGCTGTAAGGACCGAGTAGCCACTTGTAGCCCGCCGAAACGAGGAAGTCCGGCTTCACCTCCGACACGTCGAGCGGGTGCGCCCCGAGCGACTGGGTGGCGTCCACGACGAGCGCGGCCCCGGCTTCGCGGGCGGCCGACCCGACGCGGATGAGGTCCACCAGCGACCCGTCCGTCCAGTGACAGTTGGGCGCGGCGACGACGGCGGTGTCTTCGTCTATATGGTCCAGCAGGGCGGCGGTCCAGTCACCGGTTTTGGGTCGGGGCACGGTCACGAGTTTCGCCCCGCGCCCTCGGGCGAGCTCGCGCCACGGGTAGACGTTCGAGGGGAACTGTTCGCCCAGGACGAGGACGTTTTGGCCTTTCCGCACGGGCAAGTTCGCGGCGGCGACGGCGATGCCGTAGCTGACGGACGGGATTATGGCGACGCCGTCGGGGTCACCGCCGGAGATGCGGGCGAACAGGTCTCGCGCCCTCTCGGATTCTTCGAAGAAGTCCCGGGGAGCGACTTTCCAGGGCTCGGATTTGAGCGTCAGCGCTTTGTTGCCGGCCTCCCGCACGCCGCGGAGTTGGGGCGACATGTAGGCGCAGTTGAGGTAGGTGATGTCCTCCGGGAGGTCGAACAGGTGACGCTGGGCCGGCAGCGTCATCTTCCACCCTTGGCGAGATGGCCGAGCAGCCGATCCGTGGAGATCATGGCCCCACCCAACACGGCCGGTATGCCGCCGCCCGGATGGACCGAAGCCCCGACCCGCCACAACCAGGGACGATGCCGGTCCGAGTAGCGTGGCCGGTGGAGCGGGCCGCTCTGCCAGAAGGGCCGCGCCGCCCCATATAGCGCGCCGCCCGCCGCGCCCCAGCCACTGAAGTACCGGGGGTGGAGGACCGTATGGTCCGTGAAGTATTCGCCGGCCGGCCGGTCCAGACCGATCTCGCGCGACACCCGTTCTATCTCGCGCGCCACGAAAACATCCTCCAGGTCGTACTCCTCGTCGTTGGCCGGCGCCGTGAAGAGCAGCGCCAGGGTAGGTTTATCGTTCGGGTAGATCTCACCGGGCCGGTAGTAGTTGGCGAAGGCCATGGTTTCGGAGGGCTCTCGCCGCGCCTCCAGGCTCTCGTAAAGCTCTCCGGGCTCCGAAGGCAAAACGACGGAGTGGGTGGGGAGGCCGAGGTCTTCCCGCATCGCCGCGTAGACCGCCACGCCCGAACACGAGAGCCGGCCGGCGGCGGCCTTCTGGCCCAGAAGTTCTTCGAGGCGTCCGGCGTCGAGGCCGCTTACGACCGCGTCCGCCCGGTACCTGGCCGCCGGGGTGGTTACTTCGCCCGGTCCGATACCGACCGCCGGCTCGCCCGGCCGGAGCTCCACGCCGGCGCGCCGGGCGAGTCGTTCGAGCGACCGGATCACCTCGTAGACGCCGCCCTCCGGCGCCCAGACGCCGTCGGAGGCCATGATCGCCGGCATGCTCGCGTACAGCGCCGGGGTGCGTGAGGGGCTGACGCCCGCGTTCAGGGTGTGAATGGCGATTACCTCCCTCAAGCCGTCCGGCAGCCATTTCAGCCCATCCAGATAGCTCCGGGTCGTCAGCTTCGGCCCGTAAACCCGGAGCAGCCGTCCCAGAGCCGGTAGCGTCCGGCGGTCTGTAGGGTCGGCGGTGAGTAGCCGCGTCACTTCCGGCCCGAGCCCGCCGTGGAGGCCGACGAACCGCTCCCAGGCCGCGTGCCACGGATGGCTCTCGGGGACCGGCAACGATACCTCTTCGCCCCGGTAAAAATACCTTCCGACCTCACTCATGCGCCTCAGTTCGAGGCCGGCCACCGCTTCCGCTTCGTCCCCGGTATCCAGGGCGTCCCAGCGGCGCAGCAACTCCTCCCAGACGCCGGGGAAGGTGAATAGGGAGGGACCCGTGTCTATGCGCTGGCCGTCGACCTCCACGCGCCGGCTCTTGCCGCCGAGCCAGGGGTTTGCCTCAAGTAGCGTAACCCGGTGCCCGGCCCGGCCCAGCAGCGCCGCCGAGGCGAGCCCCCCGATGCCACCGCCCACGACGACGACCTGGCTCACGGGTATATCCCCATGCTCAAGGCGGCGACTAGCTGCACCCCGGCGACCGTGCCGGCGACGTAGGGGAAAGCTATGGAGTAGCGGTAGAGCCGGTGGCCGGTGCGGGGTTTCGGGTCGCGGCGAAGAACGTAGAGAAGACCGCCGGCTATGGCGGCGTTTACCAGCGCCACGGGCAGGTTCACCAGCGCGAAGCAGATCGTGGCGAGGAGCCACCAGAACCCGCTCCAGGTTACGACGCCCCGCGCCCCGAGCCGGACCGCCGTCGTCTCGATGCCCGCCCGCCGGTCTTCGACGATGTCCTGGACGGCGTCGAAGGTGTGTTTGGCCGCGCTCCAGGCCATGAGCCCCAGCGCGGCGGGCCAGACCACCGGCTCCGAAAGCGCCAGCGGCGCGAAGACCAGCGGAAAGGCGTAGGCCGCGTTCGAGAGGGAATCCAGGTAGGGGCGGGCCTTAAACCGCGGAGGAGGGACCGAGTAACCGACGAAGACGACGGCGTAGAGCAACATCCAGAGCGTCGCGGAGGGCGGCAGGAACAGTAAAAAGTAGACGAGAAACGGCAGGTTCGCAAGCAGCACCGCCCGCCAGATAGGCCGCACTTCTCCAGGACGGATGCGGGCGCCTTCCAGGGTCCCTTTGCGGGGGTTTTTGGCGTCGGTCTCCTGATCGAAGATATCGTTTGTACCGTAGATCAGGAGGTTGAACGGGAGCGTGAGCCAGAGCAGCACGGGCAGGGCCTCCCAGCGCCAGAGATAGCCCGAGAGCCACACGCCGACCACGGCGGGGCCGACGGTGTTGATCCAGAGCACCGGCCGCGAGATGTGGAAGAGCCGTGAGGACAAATCGGGCACGAAGCTAATATAGCAGCCGGACGCCCATACGCTGGGATAATATATACGGGTGACGTACCGAGACCAACGAAGACTACCCACCCTACTGCTCGCGGTCTCGGCTATTTTCTTCGGGGTGTCGTACTTCACCGTCCGCTTCCCGGATGTGCCGGGCGCGAGCGTGGCCTCCTACGCCGCCACCGTCGCGATAGCCCTGCCGGCCTTTGTGGCGCTGTTCCGGTATCTCGGCGTGGGGCGTGGGGCGTTGGCGCTGCTCGTCCTCTCTGTTTTCGGGTACGGGATCGAGGGCCTCGGGGTCGCCACCGGGTTTCCCTACGGGACTTTCTACTACGGCGAAGCCCTGGGACCGAAGCTACTGGGGCTCGCGCCGTACATCCTGCCCGTTTCCTACGTGCCGTTGGTGATCGGGGCGGTCGCGGCCACCGGGAGCCGGAGTTTGGTGGCCTGGGTCCTGAAGTCCGCTTTGCTCCTTACCCTGATGGACGGCGTCCTTGACCCGGGCGCCGCCTCTTTGGGGTTCTGGATCTGGCCGGATGGGGGACCGTACTACGGCGTCCCCGTAAGCAACTACCTCGGGTGGATTTTCTCCGGAGCCCTGGCATCCGGCCTGCTGCTCGCCGCCGGGCGGTGGAACGCCGCGCCGTTGCCGGGCCTGCTCGACAGCTCCATAATAGCCATCGCCTTCTGGACCGGGATCTCGGTGTTTTCCCTGCTGCCGATCCCGGCGCTGCTCGGGGCGGTCCTGTTCGTATACCTGCTCCGCCGCCGGTCCCACCTCCGCCGTCGGATCTCGCACACTACGGGCCGGGCGGGCGGGTATAAACTTGGCGCAGGTTTTTAGGCAGGCTAACGGGACGGTACTTATGAAGTGGGCGACGGCCATATCTCGCAGGGCTTCTTTCGAGGACGCGGTTCGGGAATGCGCGGAGACGGCGCGGGAAGACCTCGGCCCCGGGGATGTTTCGCTGGCGTTCATCTTCGTAACGCCGCACTTCGCCGCCTATTACCCCCGGGTTCCGGGTCTCGTGGCGCGATATCTGGGGCCGGAAGTTCTGGCCGGATGTTCGGGAGGCGGTGTGATCGGGGGCGGGGAAGAGGTCGAACAGGCCCCGGCCGTTACCCTGATCGCGGCGCGGCTCCCAGGGGTCGAGGTTAGACCATTTCGCATCGTGGGGGAACTTCCGGACCTCGACGGCCCGCCGGACGCCTGGAGGCGTCTGATCGGGGTTCCGTCCGGAGGCCCCCCGGAAGGAGATCCGCAACTCGTGATGATCGCCGACCCGTTTAGCGTGCCGACGGAGGCCCTGCTCACCGGCCTGGACTACGCTTTCCCCGGCTCTCCCAAGGTCGGCGGTCTCGCCAGCGGCGGCCTCTCTCCCGGCATGAACGCCCTGTTTCTCGGCGACGAGGTCTTTACGGACGGCGCCGTTGGGGTTTCCCTGGAGGGCAACGTGGCCATCGACACGGTAGTCGCCCAGGGCTGCCGGCCCATCGGCGAGACGATGCGGGTGACGGGCTGCAAGGGAAACCTGCTCTACGAGCTGGACGACCTGCCCGCCATCAAGGCGGTGCAGGAGCTTTTCTCGACGCTCGACGACCGCGACCGGAACCTGGCACAGACGGCCCTTTTCGTCGGGGTGCTGATGGACGAATTCAGCGAGACGCCGGGCGTGGGGGAGTTCCTGATCCGGAACCTCATCGGTGTGGACCCCCGGCGCGGCGCCATCGCCGTCGGCGAGAATCTCCAGGAGGGTATGCGCCTCCGCTTTCACCTCCGCGACGCCGAAACCTCGGCCGATGACCTGAACGCCATGCTCGCCGGATATAACGCGGCGGCCCCCGACGGCCCCGGCGTCGCGGGCGCCCTGCTATTCTCCTGTCTCGGACGCGGCGAAGGCCTCTACCAACAGCCCAACTTCGACACCGAAGTCTTCCAGGACCACCTCGGGGACGTCCCGGTAGGCGGCTTCTTCTGCAACGGGGAGATCGGGCCGGTAGGAAACACCACCTTCCTCCACGGCTACACCTCCTCCTTCGGCCTTTTCAGGCCCCGCTACACGGAGCCGTCCTGAAGATTCGTAAACGTCCAATGTAGCGGGTTTGTTAGTTTTATTAAAAATACGTTAAAAACTTCTTCAAATCGTGAAACGTTTGTGATATATACGGTTTGACCATAAAGACGTCTCGGGAGGAACGACGTGATCCGTGAACGGACTACTGAACATGCCGGGGTTCACCAGGAGAGCCTCGCTTTCCGGAGTGGCTGGAAAGACGGGCGTTTTGGACAGTTGGGGAGCTTTGCCGCCAACGATAGTCTCGCCGAATGGTCGGAGTTGGACCGGCTGTCTTACTATCGGGGCCACCGGGAGGGCCGGCGCATTAGGGAGCTTCTCTGCTCGGGCAAGCGAATCCCCCGATAACTAACAGCAACGACCAACATCCCAGTAAGAACTCAAAGACCCGCTACCGAGGCGGAAGCAAAATCCAACCTCCAAAAAACGTCTCTCATCCACTTGTTTGCAAGGTTAGTTTCGGGACAAATATCCTAGTGCAGGGTCTGTAGGGTATCGTCTAAACTCTTGCATTGAGGGTCGGTACTCGCATTAGATGATAGGTGGTAAGGGGAAAGGAATGCGGGAGCCGACCCTCAACCGGTTTAGCGACGGTATTCTTCCGGCAACTCGGCGCCCAGGTTCTCGGAGATCAAACGCCGCTTGCCGGTCTTGGTGTCGACGTAGTAGTAGAGATACCAGCGAGGCTCTCCGGGAGTACCGCCGGGTTCATCCGGGTCGGTGGCGACTTCGCGGCGTAGAATACCCTGATCCGAGCTTCGCTCCTCCAAAACTTCGCGTCCGCTAAAGCCAACACCAACGTTGCCAAAATCTATATCCAGTTCGCTATCGCGCTCGCTATCGCGCTCGCTATCGCGTTCATCGTCTTGGGCGTCTTCGCCGGACATCCGGCGTCGGGTTAGCAGGTGCTCGATCTCCGACCTGAGCTTCTCCAACTCCGACGTTCCCAAAGCCTGTAACCGGTCCCGATCCATCCATCCTCCTCTGACCCCGACAATACATACAACTTACCCAAAAATAGAAAAATCCCAACCCATCCTTGACACGTCAGAATATATGTGTAAACTGCACATACAGGTAATCAAGCTACATGGAGGTAATCGAGATGATGGCAAGCACGGATAAGACCAACAAGGCCGTATAGCGGTTCGCCGAGACCACGCGGGACTCCTACCAGACGTTGGTGGACCACACGATCGGGCTCGGGGAGCGCAACGTCCGTTTCGCCCAGGGCGTCGTGGATAGCTCCGCCAAGGAGCTTCGCCAGCAGGCCGAGGCCAATCGCGCCCTCACCCAGCAGTTCGTGGAGCGGGCCGAGAACCAGCGCGAGGCTTTCCAGACCGTGGTCGAGGAGTCGGTTGACGCTTACATGGACTTCGTGTTCG
>JBARZM010000126.1:0-21010 GCA_049650095.1 Rubrobacteraceae bacterium
AATTGGAACCTGGCCGAGCAACTGGAGTCCGGCCCGGTGATGCTGGTCTTTTACCGGGGCGACTGGTGACCGTACTGCAACGGGCAGCTAGGTAGCTTTGCCAGGGAGTACGAAGAGTTCGAGAAGCGTGGCGTCCGGATCGCCGGCATCAGCGTCGACCCGCCGAGCCACAGCAGGGCGATGGCCGAGAAGCTGGAGCTTCCGTTCCCGCTTTTGAGCGACGCCAAAGGTGAGTTGGGCAAACTCTACGGCGTATGGAACGATGACGAAGGAGTCGAGGTCCCGTCCATCATCGTGGTGGACGAATCCGGCAAGATTCAGCACCTCTACTCCGGCAGCGATTTCGCCGACCGGCCCGGTGATTCGGAGATATTCGAGGTACTCGACGGCCTCGAAGACTCTGGAGAATACGAGGGAGGAGAGCCGCAAGTCTCCGTCTCCGCGGAGGAGGCCGAAGCAGAGAGCGTCCGTCCGGAGCGGCCGGCGATCACCCTGGAGCAGCTCGTCCCCTACTACCGGGGCGTCTATTTCACCACCGTGGCCTTCAAAAAGCGGTTCGGCGATGGACGAGATAAGGAAGCCCTGGAAGAAGTCGATGCCTACCAGAAGCTAACGAATGGCTACAGCGAGGCTCTCCGGGAAACCCGGAAGCTCAAAAGCGTTTAGGGCGAAGGTATAGGAAGTTCGAAACTTGCTGCGCGGGCGGCCAACAGTTTCTTGTTTCGCTGAAAGCTGGCCGCTTCGTGATTTCTCGTAGAATCTCCTTGACTTAGAGCGCGCTCGAAGGTGTAGAAAGGCTGCGTCATGGAAGATTCAGGTCTCACCGTCAAGGAGGTTGCCGCGTTGACCGGGCTATCGGCCCACACGCTACGCTACTACGAGCGGGTTGATCTCATAGGTTCGATTCGCCGCGTCCAAAGCGGCCATCGCCGCTACTCGAAGCAAGATATAGCCTGGATAGAGTTTTTGGGCAGGCTTCGGGCCACGGGAATGCCGATCCGCAAGATGAAGCGGTTCGCGGACCTCAGGCTCGCGGGCGACTCCACTATCGCCGCCCGGCGAACGCTTCTCGAGGAACACCGGACCGAAGTGCGCCAACGCATAACCGAGTTGGAGAGAGACCTCACGGAGATCGACGGAAAGGTCGACCTCTACAAGGAAATGGAGTCGAAGGATGACGCACCCAAAGGAACAGACGGACCAGACGCGATTCGAGCGAGGGTCGGCTAGGCTCGCCGAGGTGGACGGCAAGGCGGGCGCGGACGTGGTGGAGCCTTTGGGCGACCTCGGCCGCTACATCGTAGAGTTCGCCTTCGGCGACATCTACAGCCGCGACGGCCTTAGCCTGCGAGATCGGGAGCTCGCCACGGTCGCCGCGCTAACGGCGATGGGCGGACGCGAACCGCAACTCAAGGTCCACATCGGCGCCGCGCTGAACGTCGGGCTGACGGAGGAGGAGATAGAAGAAGTCATCCTTCAGACCGTGCCATACGCCGGGTTCCCAACGGCGATCAACGCCATGAACGTCTTCAAGGCAATCATGGAAGAAACCAAGCGCGAGCAGGACTGCTAGCCCGGCGCTTGGTTTGAACAGAGGCCAGGAACCTCCGGCACGAGCCGTCCGGTTTCAGGTATCAGCCATCAGGTTTTTTTGCTGAAGTCTGATGCCTGAAGCCTATCTACTCTCTAAGCTCCTGACGCTCCTGGATCACCCGCCGGTACACATCCGCATCCACGGCTCCAGGGATCAGGAGCGCGTCGTCAACCACGACGGAGGGTATGCCAGTAACCCCGATGTTTACCGCCTCCGCGTGCTCGGCGAATACCTGGTTCTCGAAGTCTTGCCAGTTGTCTTCGAGGCTGGAGCGAAACTCGTCCTGCGGAATCTCCGAGCGCCCGGCGACGTCGACCAAAACTTCGAGGTCCGAGATGGTCCGGTTCTCCGCAAAGTAGGCGTGCATGACCTCTTTGTGGAACCGGTGAAACGCCTCGTCCCCGAAGGTGGCGGCGGCCTTTCCGGCCACGAGCGCCGGCACGCTGTGGGTCGGCGGCTCGTTCTCCGTCGCCCACACGTTGAACTCGCCCGACTCCTTCTGGGAGGCCGGGGTCAGCCAGCTTCGGGTGTATTCGCGGTGTTGTTCGATGCTGCGCGGCTGGGGCGTAGGACGCAGCATAAAGCTCTTCCAGACCACCTCGACCTCGTCGCCGTACTCGGCTTCTATCTTTTCGAGACGCACGGCCCCGTTAAGGCACCAGGGTCATAAGTAGTCGGAATAGACGGTGAAACGTACGGGATCACTCACAGAAAGCTCCTTGCAGGTAGGTTATCTTCACCCCGATACTACCAGCCAGAAAAGGTAAATAGCCTCGAACCTCTCGACCTACAAATGGACTAACCGGCTACTGCTGGTGTTCGCCCCTTCCGCATCCGGAGCGGAGTACAGGGAACAGCTACGCTTGCTCGGGGGCCCGGAGGCGGAGTTGGAGGACCGGGACCTACTAATCGGCAAGTTCTTCGAGGATGCGGCGGGTGAGTTGGGCGAGGCCCCAGTCTCCCTGGAAGAGACAGCCGGGTTGCGGGAAGCGTTCGACGTACCGGAGGGGGGTTTCGCCCTGGTACTCGTCGGAAAGGACGGTGGAGAGAAGTTTCGCGCCCACGAGCCGGTCCGCGCCCGCGAGGTCTTTGATCTCATAGACGCCATGCCGATGCGCCGCCGCGAGA
Source organism: Rubrobacteraceae bacterium (assembly GCA_049650095.1). GTDB lineage: Bacteria > Actinomycetota > Rubrobacteria > Rubrobacterales > Rubrobacteraceae > SIRX01. The sequence continues at coordinate 2,723 of JBARZM010000126.1, forward strand.
TGGGTCGGAAAGACTAAGGTATCTTGCGGGGCGCCGCTACTCGGGTTCGGCGGCGCGTTCGGCGGACTCTCCCATGGCCTGCAGGATCTCCGCCCGGTCCAGGCCCGTGCCGCCGAGCAAATCTATCGTCGCCGAGTGGATCTGGTGTACCAGCGCGTTGAAGTCGAGGTTTCTGGATAGGTCTTCGCGCTCGCTGAGCAGCGCCTTCGCGTTCGTAACGGCTTCCAAAGCGTAGTCGCGGGCTTCCGCCGGGTCGCCCGAGATTTTCAGGTAGATGCCCAGGGCTTCTGTCGCCCGGGCCAGGCTTCGGAGGGCTTCCGGGAGTTGCTCGGGGGCGGGGCTTTCGGGATGCACCACCGGGAGCGCGGCCCGGGCCACCGCCCGCACGTCACGGACGGTCATGTCTATCTGGTCGGCCGCCCCGGCGTAGAGGTCCAGGTGTTCGAGGCTCCTGCGCCGGGGAGGAGCGAGTTGGGCGGTCTCGCGACCGGCGGCGAGCGCCTCCTTCAGCCCGCTGACCCGGCCGTCGATCTCCCGGGCTCTTACGTACGCATGCTGCGCCCGTTCGAGGTCGCCTTCTTCGAGCGAAGCGGCGACCTCTTCGAGCACGGCGACAGACTCAATAAATACCGGGTGGGCGGCGTTCTCGACCATGCGCTCGGGGTTCACCGGGAGCAAGGCGTTTATGAGCAGGGCCGTGCCACCCCCAATCAGGGCCTCCAAAAATCGGTCGAGCGGGGTGAAACCGCCGGGGGCCGCGGGGAAGGTGATCATGATGATCATGGCCGTTATAGCCGCCTCGTTTACGCCGAGGTCTCCCCGTCCCAGAAAGACCGCCAGCACCATCGCCAGGGCCACCAGGACACCGCCCTGAACCGCCCCGACGCCGAGAAAGGAGACGAGCAAAGTGGCGAGCACGACCCCGAACGCCACCCCTATCGTCAGCTCCAGGGCCCGGCGCCCGCGCTCGCCGACCGCCAGCCCGAGCGATATGACCGCCGCTATCGGGGCGAAGGTTGGCCGGTCGAGCCCGAGCAGCAGAACCGCCAGAAACCACGAGATGGAGGCCGCCACCACCGTCTGGAGGATCTGCAACCACCCACCCCGCAGGCGGAGTACGCCCGACCGCAGCCATCTCCCGGTCCGGACGGTGAGCCTCGCTCGCCAAGAAGAACCTTCGTTAGCTTCCATCTCTACCCTTCTCCGTCGCCGGGATCGCCGCATCCGGCCTCGCAAAGACCGAACTTCCGGGCGGATAGTATAGTTGGACCGGCGCGCAGCCGTACGCATGGAAGAAAGGATAGAGATTGAATCTTTTCATCGAGAAGAACGAAGGGCGTCCGCGGGCGCTGTGGCGTCTGCTAGCCCAGTTCGTGCTCTTCCAACTCGCTACCGTACTCTTCGCCACCCCTCTCGCCCTGGCATGGACTCTGGCCGGACCCGGAGGCGCCCCGGGGTCCGGCGGCCAGCCACCCATCTTTTTAATCGGCATCGCGGCTTCCATGGCGGCCGTGTTCCTCAGCGTATGGCTGGCGGGCCGCTTCATGGACCGGCGGCCCTTCAGGGACTTCGGCTTCCATCTCGACGGCGGTTGGTGGCTCGACCTCCTGTTCGGCCTACTCCTCGGAGCGGCGCTGATGACGGTGATCTTCCTGGTCGAGCTGGCGTCCGGCTGGGTAACGGTAACGGGTTCGTTCCGCTCGCTGGTCCCCGGTGTGCCGTTCGTGCCCGTCATTCTGTTGCCGCTCGCGGCGTTCCTGTTCGTGGGCATCTACGAGGAACTCATGTATCGGGGCTACCAGCTGCGCAACATAGCCGAGGGACTCAACCATCCGGCCCTCGACCCCCGCTGGGCCGTACTGGCGGCCTGGACGCTCTCCTCGGTCTTCTTCGGCGTCCTGCACGCGCTAAACCCGAACGCCAGCCTGGTGAGCACCTTCAACATCGTCCTCGCGGGCCTCATGCTCGGGACCGCCTACGTGCTGACCGGAGAGCTGGCCGCGCCCATCGGGCTGCACATCGCCTGGAACTTCTTTCAAGGTACCGTCTTCGGTCTTCCGGTTAGCGGTCTGAACCCCGTGGGCGCGACCTTTATTTCCACGGAGCAGGCCGGGCCGGAGATCTGGACCGGCGGCGTCTTCGGCCCCGAAGGCGGTCTCCTGGTAACCTTCGCAACCCTCGCCGGCATCTTGCTCACGGCGCTCTGGGTGCGGCTGCGTCACGGGCGGGTCTCAGTACACACTCCCATGGCCGAGTATCCAAAACAGGTGTCCGCCTCTTCCAGGGGTTCCGAAGGGTGACCGCTTACATCCCGGTGGTCATCCGGGCGTTTATACTCTGTATCCTGCTAGACGGAGGTATCCGAAGGCAATGAATGACGCTTACGACGCCGTGATTGTCGGCGCCGGGCCAAATGGCCTCTCGGCGGCGATCCGTCTAGCCGAGTCAGGACTCTCCACGCTGCTTGTCGAAGCGGAGGACCGGGTCGGCGGTGCGGTCAAGACCGACGAGCTCACCCTCCCCGGCTTTCTGCACGACACTTTCTCATCCGTCTACCCGGCGGCCGCCGCGTCTCCCGTCTTCGCCCGGATGCCGCTCGAAAAACACGGGCTCCGGTTCGCCCACCCCAGCGTTGCGATGGCCCACGTTTTGGACGGAGGACAAGGAGCCTCTCTGTGCAAAGACCTGGACCGGACCGCCGAATCCCTGGACGGCTTGCACCGGGGCGACGGCGAGGGCTGGCGAGAATTCATCACGCCGTACCTGGATAACTGGGACAACCTGAGCCGGGCGATGCTCGAAGGTTTCCCGCCGGTTTGGGGCGGGTTGCGGGCCGCGCTCGGGCTCGGGTTTACGGGTTCTCTGGAGGCGGCGCGCATGATCCTGCAGCCCGCAGCCGCGACCGCCGCCGAGCTTTTCTCGGGCGACGGGTCGAGGGCCTGGCTCTACGGCTCCGCGCTGCACGGGGACGTGGCGCCGACCGCGGCCGGAAGCACCGTATTCGGGTTCTACCTCAACCTCCTCGGGCACGTGGCGGGATGGCCGGTCGCCGAAGGCGGCTCCGGCAGGCTCTCGGGGGCGCTCGCCGGATATTTCGAAGAGTTGGGCGGGGAGATCCGTACCGGCTCCCCGGTCGAACGCGTCGTCTCCAGCAACGGCCGGGTGCGGGGCGTCGTCGCGGGCGGAGAGGAGATCCGGACGAGTTTGGCACTCTGCGACGTGACCCCGAGAGGGCTTCTGGGCCTGGCCGGCGCCAGCCTCCCGGAATCGTACAAGAAGAAGCTGGCCCGCTACCGGTACGGCCCCGGCTCCCTGAAGATCGACTGGGCCCTCTCAGGCCCGGCGCCGTGGGAGTACGAAGCGGCCCGGGAAGCCGGAACCCTCCACATCGGTGGCGGTACCCGGGAAATAGAAGAAGGCATCTCCCAGGAGAAGCTCGGTCATCTGCCAGAGAAACCCTTTATGCTCGCCGCCCAGCCTTCGGTCCCCGACCCTACCCGGGCGCCGGAGGGCCAACACACCCTTTGGGCCTACACCCACGTGCCTCACGGCATGGACTGGGGGGCCAAGACCGAAGAGCACGTCGAACGCATGGAAGCGCAGGTAGAGCGTTTCGCGCCGGGCTTCCGGGATTTGGTCATCGGCCGCCACGTAATGACGCCGACGGACCTCGAAGGACGGAACCGGAACCTGATCGGGGGTGACGTCAACGACGGTAGCCAGGCCCCCGACCAACTTTTCTTCCGTCCCCTCCCCTCCCTCTCCCCATACCGCACCCCCCTGCGCGGCCTGTACATCGGCAGCGCGGCAACATTTCCCGGCGGCGCGGTCCACGGCGTCCCCGGCGACGCGTCAGCCCGCGCAGCCCTCAACGACATCAAGCTACGCCGCGTGAAAACTTAAGCCAAAACTCAAGCCAAAACCGAAACACTCCCCACAAACCAAGTCCCCGCATAAGCATCCCACAACCCGCACCTTGCAAAATGCACCTTGCAAAAAGGGAGTCCCAGAGCGCGTTTTGCAGAAAGTTTTTTGTAAAACCTCTTGCTTTATCCAACATAAACGGGTATAAATAAAAACAGTTGGGCAAATAACCTAACAAACGGGGAATGGGTGAAAGATTTTGATGTACGCTGAGGAGCGGCATAGGGTGATCGCCGATAGGGCTCGCAACGAGCGTCGGATCGAGGTCTCCGCGCTGTCTGAATCATTTGGCGTCTCGCCGGAGACGATCCGGCGGGATCTCTCGATGTTGGAGCGGCAGGGGATTTTGCGCAGGACCCACGGCGGGGCGGTGCCCGTCGAACAAGTCCGGTTCGAGTCCGAGGTTGCGGAGCGGCTTTCGAGGATGTCGGAGGAAAAGGCCCGGATCGCCGAGTCCGCCATGAGGTTCGTCCCTTCGCGGGGCACTATCCTATTGGATTCCGGGACCACGACCGGGGCGCTCGCCAGGTTGCTGCCGGCGGGTAGAGAGCTAACCGTCGTAACGAACTGTCTGCCTATAGCGAGCCTGCTAGTCGCGCACCCGTCGGTTACGGTCATGATCTCCGGCGGAAGGGTTCGGGCCCGGACGCTGGCGGCGGTGGATGACTTCGCCACGGGTTTTCTAGAGAACCTCTCCCCCGACGTAGCGTTCGTGGCGGCCAACGGCGTCACGACCGGGCAAGGGCTAACGACGCCCAACCCGGCCGAGGCCGCGGTAAAGCGGGCCATGGTGAAGAGCGGCCAGCGGGTAATCCTGTTGGCGGACCACTCCAAAGTCGGGCAGGAGCACTTCGTGCGCTTCGCCGGGCTCGACGCCGTAGACGTATTCGTCACCGACAGCGGCCTCGGCGACGAACCCACACGGGAGTTAGAGGCCGCCGGAGTAGAGGTGGTGCGCGCATGATCCTGACCCTGACACCGAACCCGAGCCTGGACCTTGCTTACGAACTCGACGCCTTGTCCCGTGGAGAGGTTCAGCGTTCCAGCTCTTTCTCGGTGGAGGCCGGGGGCAAGGGCATAAACGTCTCCCGGAACCTGGTGGCGAACGGCCTGGACTCCCGGGCGATAGCGCCGGTCGGCGGCCCGAGCGGGGAGCAGTTTCTGTCGCTGCTCGAAGAATCCGGGATAGAGCTTATCCGCGTGCCGGTATCCGGGGCGGTCCGCATGAACGTCGGCATGGTCGAGAAGGGAGGAGTAGGAACCAAGATAAACGCCCCGGGACCAAAGCTCAACGAGGATGAGCTGGAACGCGTTTTGGAAGAAGTAGATACCGCCGCCCACGACGCGGAGTGGCTCGCCGTCTGCGGCAGCCTGCCGCCCGGGGCGCCAGAAGACCTCTACGCCCGGGTCGTAGCCCTCGGCCGGAACGCCGGTTGCCGGGTGGCGGTGGACAGCAGCGGACCACCGCTCCAGGCGGCCCTCCAGGCGGGCCCGGACCTCATAAAGCCGAACCTCGAAGAACTCTCCGAACTCGCGGGGAGGCAACTCGCCACCATCGCCGACATCCTCGCCGCCATCGAAGAAGTCAGGAGCCGGGGGGCCCGCACCGTGCTCGTATCGCTCGGGGCGGACGGGGCGGTCCTCTCCGACGAGGAGGGCGCGCTCCACGCCGAGACTCCCCCGTTCACCCCGCGCAGCACGGTCGGCGCCGGGGACGCGCTGCTCTCGGGCTTTCTGTTCGCGGCGGGGGATAGGGAGGCAAGCATCATCGAGGCGGTAGCCTGGGGCGCGGCGGCCACGCGATTACCCGGCTCGCGAGGCCCCAGGCCCGAAGACCTGGACCGGGAGGCCGTGCGCCTCCACGAAAGATTCGACAAAGAACGTCAACTGAAAGGAGAAGTGCCAGTATGAGCCCGACGATAGACGACATAACCAGCGCGAACCTGGTGGCCCTCGATCTCGAGGTCGATGACCAGTGGGGAGTGATCGACGCGCTCGTCGACCTGCTAGATAAAGACGGCCGGCTCAGCGACCGCGACGCTTATGCAGAAGCGGTCTACGCGAGGGAAAAAGAGACCGGCGGCACGGCGATGGAGATGGGTATAGCCATACCGCACGCCAAGTCATCCGGAGTGGAGACCGCCGGGGTCGCCTTCGGACGGACCTCCTCGCCGCTCGATTATGGGGAGGAGGAAGTGGATCTCATCTTCCTGATCGCCGCCCCCGAAGGCGAGAACAACCTGCACATCACGGTGCTCCAGCAGCTCGCCCGCCGGCTCGTCCACGAGAACTTCCGCACCTCGCTGCGCGAAGCGTCCACCCCGGAGAAAGCGGTAGAGCTAATGCGAGAGCAAATCTCGACGTAAAACCAGGCTGAACTGGGAATAGGAGGAGTAGCAACGTGAAGTTCATAGGGGTCACGGCATGCCCGACGGGTATCGCCCACAGCGCGATGGCCGCCGAGGCGCTCGAAACCACGGCGAAAGAAAAAGGCCACGATATAGAGGTCGAAATCCACGGCGCTTCCGGCGCGGAGTTCGTGGACCGGCAGACAATAAAGGACGCCGACGCGATTATCATCGCGGCAGATGCCACCGTCGCCGAACGAAACCGCTTCGACGGAAAGCCACAGGTCGAGGTACGGCTCCGGGAAGCCATAGACAAACCCGGCGAAGTAGTCGAGCGGGCCGTAAAGGCCGTCGAACAGGGCGAAAGCCAAGAAAGCGCCGGGGCGGCGGCGCAAGACGATGAAGACGAGGGCGTGCCTACCGACATGGGAGGTTCCGGCTGGGGCGCGGAGGTACGGCGCTGGCTCATGACCGGCGTCAGCTACATGATCCCGTTCGTCGTGGCCGGCGGCATCCTTATAGCCCTGGCCTTCGCCCTGGGCGGCGCGGTCGCGGTAACCGAGATCAACGTCTACGAAGACTTCACCATACCGGCCATGATCTTCACGATCGGCTCTACCGCTTTCGGGATGCTCGTGCCGATTCTCGCCGGTTTTATCGCCTACGCGATGGCCGACCGTCCCGGGATAGCGCCGGGCGTCGTGGGTGGCCTCATAGCCAACGAGATCGGGGCCGGTTTCCTCGGCGGTATCGTCGCCGGTCTTTTGGCCGGGGCCGTCATAATGCTGCTCAAAAAGATCAAACTGCCCGGCGGTTTCGGCCGGCTCATGCCGATCCTGGTCTACCCGCTCGTCGGGGTCCTTGTGGTGGGGGCGCTCATGATAGTCGTCCTGGGACAGCCAATCGCCACGGCGACCACCGGGCTGGAGAACTGGCTGGGAAGCCTGGAAGGAGCCAACGCGATTCTGCTGGGCGTCATCCTCGGTTCGATGATGGCTTTCGACATGGGCGGCCCGGTAAACAAGGCCGCGTACGCCTTCGCCATAGCCGGGCTCGCCGGGGGCGCGTTCGCCCCGATGGCGGCGGTGATGGCGGCTGGCATGGTCCCGCCCCTGGCGCTCGCGCTCGCCACCGCCGTCCGGGGCAAGCTCTTCACCCCTGCCGAGCAGCGCGCCGGCCAGGCGAACTGGGTAATGGGAGCCTCCTTCATAACCGAGGGCGCCATACCCTTCGCCGCCGCCGATCCCCTTCGTGTAATCCCTTCGATGATGGTCGGCTCCGCCGTAACGGCCTCGCTGTCGCTGGCGTTCGGCGCGACGCTGCGGGCGCCCCACGGCGGCATCTTCGTGATCGGGCTGATCGGCAACTGGCCGCTCTACCTGCTCGCTATCGCCATCGGTACGCTCATTAGCGCGGCGCTGGTGATCGCGATCAAGGAGTTTACCGGCGGGTCGGACAAAGAGACGGCATCGTCCTCCGCCGCGTAGATGATCCCACCCAACGCCTCGGGTTCCGGTCCCCCCACGGGAAGGCCTGGAACCCGAGGCCGGGTTTCGGCCAAGCTCACGAGAGAAAAGGAGGCAAGTTCATGGTGGAGAAAGAGGTGACCATAGTCCCCGAAGAGGGGCTGCACGCCCGTCCGGCGGCGGAGTTCGTAAAAGAGGCCAAAGGATATAGCTCGGATATAAAAGTGGTCAAAGACGGCAAAGAAGCCAACGCCAAGAGCTCACTAAGCCTTATGAGCCTCGGGGCCAAGCAGGGCGACAAGCTCACCATCCGGGCCGAGGGGGAGGACGAGAAGGCGGCGGCCGAAGCGCTGGCCGACCTCATCACCAACGCCGAACACTAGACCGGAAAGAGGGACTCCGTTTACCTGTGGCGCCTTGCGCCCGGCGTTTGGCCGGTTCGTAAAACGGGCAAAGGGGCGGGAACGCTCGTGTCACCCGCCCATGATGGAGGAAAGCCGGTATGCCCGAAGACCAGACCCGCCAACAAGACCCCAGAGAGCAGTACCCGCAGCCGGAGTTCGGCGAGCAGGACCAACGCGACCAGCACCCCGGCTTCGAGTCCGAGATGGGCCCGAAGCCCGACTATGGATACGAAACCTACAAGGGCTCCGGAAGACTCGAAGGCAAGAAGACAATCATCACCGGCGGAGATTCCGGCATCGGACGGGCGGTGGCGCTGGCTTTCGCGCGGGAGGGAGCGGACGTCCTGATCTCCTACCTCGAAGAAGAGGAATCCGACGCTGACGAAACGGTTCAGGTCGTCGAAGAGGCCGGCCGAAAAGCCGTCAAAGTTCCCGGCGACATCATCGAGGAGGAGCACTGCAAGAGCATCATAGACAAAGCCGTCGAAGAGTTCGGCCAAATAGACGTGCTCGTAAACAACGCCGCCCACCAGATGACGGTGGACGGCATAGCCGACGTCTCGACCGGGCTGTTCGACCGCACGTTCAAGACCAACGTCTACGCCATGTTCTGGCTGTCCCAGGCGGCGCTGCCGCACATGCAAGAAGGCGGCTCCTTCATAAACACGAGCTCCATCCAGGCCTACCAGCCTTCGCCCGTGCTACTGCCATACTCCGCCACAAAAGGCGCCATCATATCCTTCACGAAAGGACTCGCCCTTGAGGTCGCCCAGTACGGGCTCCGGGCCAACACCGTGGCGCCCGGTCCGGTGTGGACCCCGATCATCCCGGCCTCCATGCCCGGCGATACGGTATCCCAATTCGGCGGCACCTCCCCGATGGGACGTCCCGCCCAACCCGCAGAACTCGCGCCCGCCTACGTGTTCCTGGCCTCCCAGGAAGCCAGCTTCGTGAACGGAGAAACACTCGGCGTAACCGGCGGCAAACCCATGCCGTAATGGTCGACAGGATGGCAGGCTGTTTCTCGGTCGGCCATCCTTGGGCCGCGCCTAAGAGGCTGGCTTTGGTCCGTCGGGTGTAGTGTTTCTTATCTCTGACGTTGGTTTTAGCACCACGCTGAATACCGTCAGTGACGCTGCGAACCAGAAAGCTGCTTTCAAGCTGATGGCGCCGGCCACCGCTCCCAGCACCGCCGGACCAGAGATCGAGCCTAACGCGAGCGCAAACAGCACCGCGCTGAAGCCCATCGCAGGTCTTTCGTGAAAGACGTTCCCGCTCCAGAGCGCCAGGAAGGCCGCGATGGGCATGTAGCTGGCGCCAAAAGCGAGGGCGCTCCCGGCAACTAGCAGTCCGGACCCAGCCGCTACACTCAGGGCGCCGATGGAAGCCGCGAGAACCAGCAAGCACGCTGCGAGGCAGTGTCCGAGGCCAAAGCGTGAAACGGCGTCCCCGCTCAGAACGCCAGTGACCCCGGCTACCCCGACCAGACTCCACAAGATAGGTCCCCACTCTTCGGAGAACCCGAAGCGTCGGACGAGGTCAACGGCGTAGGTGTAGTAGAAGGCTGCGACCAACCCGTAGCAGAAAGCCTGTCCCAACAGCGGCGCCGACTTCCATCCCAAAAACCATCCGATTCCCAACTTCTCGTCGGTCCGCGCGCCGGAATCACGGTACGGCTCGTTCGGCAGTAGCTTCAGGTTCCACAACGCCGAACCGAAAGCCGCCACCGCGAAAAGGGCCAGGGCGTAGCGCCACCCGGAGCCTCCTCCAATACGGGAAACCAGGACCACTACCGGACCCACCAGGATGAGCCCGAAGGTCGTCCCCGTGCTGACTACCGAGAGGACCCTATTGCGGCGCTCTTTCTCGACGAGCATCGCCACCGCGTCCGAGAACGGCGCCCAGCAGAAACCCGGACTCGTTCCCGCCAATGCGGCCCCCACCGCCAGCGGCACCACCCCCCAGGAAAAAGAGATCAGCAACATACCCACCCCCGCAGCCAAAGCCCCGACTACGACCGGAAATCTCGGCCCCGTCCGTCCCACCAGAAAGCCGGTCAAGACCATCGCAAAGAGGTAAGCAGCGTAGGCGCCGCTAGAGATATAACCCACAGCCTCCGTGGAAAGCCCAAACTCCTCCCTGAAAGCCGGTACGAACAAACCGTAGCCGTAGCGGGCGAACCCGTAGGCCACCGCAATCGCCGACAAGCCCGACAGCGCCAACCGGGTAGTACTCCGCACGCTCCACCTCCACAGTTTTAGTTACTGTCAAAATGTTTATGACGGTAATCTACACGCGAGTTGTGAACCAGTCAAGACGCATGGGTGGTAACATTGTATTTTCGATCCAGTTGAAGGGAGGTTCGACCGAACCATGTCGGGAGAGGCTGGGCGTAAAGCTTCTACAAAGCAGGCTCCCGGGAGCCTGGATCTCGTACGGCGGTTCGTAAACACCCGAAACCGGATGCGCGGCTACGACCTGCTCGGGAATGCGGAGGAGGCCGGGCGGTGGTTATTCGAAGCCGGATACCAGGCAGATATGGCGGTCGGAGAAGAGGAACTGAAGCGTCTGCACGCGTTGCGAGAAAGCCTCCGGGCCATCCTTACAATCCACACGTTGGGGACTTCCGAGCAATTGAGGTCCGACGCGGCGCAGTTGGACGAGCTGTGCGCTTCGGTGACCCTGCGGCCCGGCTTTGACCTGGAAGGAAGGCCCCGGCTGGTAGCGGTTTCCGGAGGCAGCGAGCAATCCGTCGAGGACTTGCTCGCTGCGGCGATCTGGGCCCAGCACACGGGTATCTGGAAAAGGCTCAAAGCCTGCGCGAACGAGGATTGCCGCTGGATCTTCTACGATCATTCCAAGAACCGCTCGGGCAATTGGTGCGTCATGGAGATCTGTGGTTCCCGGGCAAAGATGCGGACGTACCGGCAGCGCCACAACCCACAAGCGTCAGGCACATCCTGACGCTTCTCGTGCGCTGCGGATCAGCGATCTATGCGCTAGGCTAGGGGCATGAGTACCTCTGCAAAGGTGTGGCTTTGGGCATCGTAGTCCAGAAGTATGGCGGAAGCTCGGTCGCCACGCCGGAGCACATAAAAGCCGTCGCCGGGCGCATCTCCCGCGCCCGGGAAACCGGGCGGGATCTCGTCGTGGTCGCCTCGGCGATGGGCAAAAGCACCGACCGGCTATTGCGGCAGGCTTCTGAGGTCAGCAGTAGCCCTTCGCCCCGAGAGATAGATCAGCTTCTAGCGACCGGCGAGGAGCAGTCGGTGGCGCTTTTGGCGATGGCGCTCCACGATCGGGGTCTGCCGGCGATCTCACTGACCGGACCGCAGGCGGGGTTCAGGATCACCGGCCGCTACGGCTCCGGTGTGATCTCCGAGATAAAGCCCGACCGAATCCACAAGCTCCTCTCCGAAGAACACGTCGTGATCGTCGCCGGCTTCCAGGGCATGAACGCCATGGGCGACGTGATGACCCTCGGGCGCGGGGGCTCGGACACGACCGCCGTGGCGCTCGCGGCGGCCCTGAAGGCGGAGCGGTGCGAAATCTACACCGACGTGGACGGCATCTACACGGCGGATCCGCGGATAGTCCCCGAAGCCCGGCGCATACCGCTCATCTCATCAGAAGAGATGGCGGAGATGGCCTGGCGGGGGGCCAAGGTGATGCATCCCCGGGCGGTCGAACTGGGCGCGCTCTACGGGGTCGAGATACACGTACGCTCCTCCTTCGACGAGGAGCCCGGAACCGTTATAGCGGGAGGTAGAAAATTGGAACGAATGGAGACCCGCGAGACCGTCGCCGGCATCGTCCACGACCTGGACGTGGCGCGTCTCGCCCTAGGCGGCATCCGGACCGGGTCGGGGACACTCAGCAAAATCTTCAGCCCCCTCGCCGAGCGTGGCATCTCGGTGGACGTGATCGTCGAGAGCGGGACCCGCGAGGGAACGGCGGACGTGGCCTTTACCGTGAACCGGGCGAGCTTCGAGGAGGCGCGGCGGCTCGTGGGCGGGGTGGCCGAATCTCTCGGCGGCGAAGTCGAAGGCGAGATGGATCTGGGCAAGGTCTCGGTCGTCGGGACGGGGATGCTCAACCGGCCCGGCTATGCCGCGAAGGTCTTCGATACCCTGGGCGAGGCGGGGATTCCCATAAGGATGGTCTCTACCTCGGAGATTCAGGTAACATGCGTGTTGCAGGAAGATAGCGTAGAGGAGGCGGTCCGGCGCCTCCACGAGAGCTTCGAGTTGGAGGAGAGAAATGTTTAGCGGCGCTTTCACGGCCCTCATAACCCCATTCAGGAACGGCGAGATAGACGTCGAGGCCCTGGAGAACCTGGTGGAACTTCAGATAAAACAGGGCATCCACGGCCTGGTCCCGTGCGGCACCACCGGCGAGACGCCGGCCATGAGCGAGGCCGAAGACCGGCTCGTTATAGAGACCGTCTCAAGGGTCGCCGATGGACGGGTGCCCGTGATCGCCGGTAGCGGCTCGAACAGCACGGAGATGGCGATCAAATACACTAAGATGGCCCAGGAAGCCGGCGCCGACGGCTCGCTCCAGGTCGCCCCCTACTACAACAAACCGACCCAGGAAGGACTTTACCGCCACTTCGCCGCGGTCGCGGAGAGCACCGACCTGTCGATCCTCCTCTACAACATCCCCGGACGTACCGCCGTTACCATCGAGGCGGCGACCATGGCGCGGCTCGCGGAGATACCAAACATCGTCGGGGTAAAGGAATCCACGCTCTCAATGAACATGGTCAGCGACATCCGGCGCCTGTGCGGCGAGGAATTCATCATCTTCTCCGGCGACGACCCGATGATCCTACCGCTCATGGCCCTGGGTGGAACGGGCACTATAGCCGTTACCTCGAACATCGCCCCCGGCGCCGTCTCAGACATGGTAAGCGCCGCTCTGGAAGGGAACTGGGAGAGGGCGCGCGAACTCCATTACGAGTTGCTGCCCCTTTTCCGGGCGCTCTTCGTCGAGACCAACCCGATCCCGGTAAAGACCGCCGCCTCGCTTCTGGGCCTCTGCTCCGACGAGATGCGCCTACCGATGATCCCGATGGAGGGCGAGAACCTGGCGATATTGCAAGAGACCCTCGACGGCATGAACCATCTCCTCCCCACCCCCGAAGAAGTTTGACCGGCGAAGCTACCCGCGTAGCAATTATTGGGGCGGCGGGCCGCATGGGCCGCGAGCTCTGTCGAGCCGTCCTGGAGGAGAGCGCCGTCGAGCTTGTCGGAGGAACCGTCGAACCCGGTGCGCCGGAACTGGGCTCGGACCTCGGCGCGCTGTGCGGCCGGGGTGAAGTCGGAGTACTGGCCACGGAAGAGCCTCCGGAAAACGCCGAAGCCCTGATCGAGTTTACGGGCCCCGAGGCCACCGTAGATCACCTCGCCTACGGAAAACCGCTCGTCATCGGCACCACGGGTCTCTCGGAGGAGCACCGCGCGCGGATCGAGGAAGCGGCCCGAACCGTGCCCATAGTGCTCGCCCCAAACATGAGCGTCGGGGTCAACCTGCTGCGCGAAGTGGTCCGGGAACTCTCGGCAAAGCTCGGTAGCGGGTACGATATCGAGGTCGTCGAAACCCATCACAGGAACAAAGTGGACGCGCCATCCGGGACGGCGTTGTTCTTGGGAGAAGCCGCCGCCGAAGGCCGGGACGCGAGCCTCGAAGAGGTGGCGGTCTACGGGCGAGAGGGGTATCAGCCCCGGGAGGAGGGGGAGATCGGGGTTCATGCGCTGAGGGGCGGGGCCGTCGTGGGCGAACATCGCCTGATCTTCTACTCCGAGGGCGAGGAGGTAGAGGTGATCCACCGCGCCCTCTCCCGCCGCACCTTCGCCGACGGGGCCCTACGCGCCGCAAAGTTCGCCGCCGGGGCGGAACCGGGCCTCTACTCGATGAAGAACGTCCTACGGGCTTGAGGTTTCCAGTTAGTCTAAAGCATGGATAGAGTAGGACGATTCGTCCAACTCGTCCAGGAGGTTTTGGGCAAAGACGATAACAAGAGGGCCAGCGCCGCCACCTTGCCGCGCCGCCCGGGTCATGCCCAGACGCGGCAACTACAACAAAACCTAGCGAACCGTACTTTGTCCAGCCTATCTAGGGGTACGAGAACAGGGCATGCGGCTTCTTCTCTGCCTATCTACTCGGGCGAGGGTATTTCGAGTGGCATGCCTGGATATACCCGATACCCTGCGAGGCTGTTGACCTCGCGGATCTCCTCTATTATCGGGCGCGGATCCTCCGAAGGCGAATAGTATTCCGCCGTTATCTCCCACAACGTCTCGCCAGGCTGTACGGTGTGGTGGATCGGCGGCGCTTCGGCCCCGGCGTTGCCGGCCGCGTACAAGATGAAAGCCAGAATAGCCACGGCAAATAAGGCTCCCAGACGCCTCCGGCGATATATGGCACGGTCAACGCTCACTAGAGAAATATACGGCGCCACAGTAGCCGTCCCAACGGTCTTTTTCGTTTGATGTGTGATCTTTTCCACCCGCGCAGACCTGGCATCCGGTTCGAAAGCCGTCTTCCAGGGTACCCTCCTCCGGTGTTCATTCCGAAAAGTAAAACGAGATTATCCCCGGTGTACGCGCTTGCCTGACCTCAGCGGCGCATCTTTGACGCTGTCGGTCGTTCTGTTCGTGGTGGCGGCGCTGGCGATCCTGCTCGCCGGCACCCGGCTGACCGGGGTGGCGGACGCGTTGGCGGACCGTACCGGCCTTGGCGAAGCGCTGGTAGGGGCAGTGTTGCTGGGAGCGAGTACCTCCCTTTCGGGGATCGTGACTTCGGTGACGGCCGCGGCGGACGGGCGGGCTGAACTCGCCATAAGCAACGCCGTGGGAGGCATCGCCGCCCAGACGGTTTTTCTCGCCGTCGCAGACGCCGTCTACCGGCGGGCGAACCTGGAACACGCCGCGGCCTCCACCGCCAACCTGGCGCAGGGTACCCTGCTGGTAGGACTCTTGGGCATACCGCTCATGGCGTTTGGCGGCCCGGATGTAACCCTGTGGGGAATACATCCGGCTACGGTATTGATACTTGCAGGCTATCTCTTCGGGTTGCGGATAGTCTCCCAGACGCAAACGGCGCCTATGTGGGGTCCGGAGCCGACCCAGGAGACGCAGAGCGAGGGGGAAGACGACTCCGAAGACGGCACCACGAGCCGGCTGAGCCTTTCCGGGTTGTGGATACGTTTCGTGGTGTTTGCGCTCGTTATCGGGATCGCCGGTTGGGTGGTGGCAAAGACCGGGGTAAACATCGCCGACGAGACCGGGCTCACAGAGACGTTTGTCGGGGGTATCCTGACGGCCGTCGTCACCTCTCTGCCGGAACTCGTGACCTCCATAGCGGCCGTAAGACGCGGTGCTTTGACCCTGGCCGTCGGGGGCATTATCGGCGGCAACGCGTTCGACACCATATTCATAGCTTTCTCCGACATCGCGTACCGGGAGGGCTCCATCTACCACGCCATCACCGGGCAGCAGGTTTACCTGATCTCTCTGACCGTCGTGCTTACCGGTATCCTGCTCCTCGGACTGCTGCGCCGGGAGGAACGCGGTATCGCAAACATTGGCTTCGAGAGCTTTCTCGTCATAGTCCTGTACCTGAGCTCGTTTGCCTTGTTGATCTTCACCGGATAGCCTCTGACGCCTACCGAGGCTACAATCCATACCAGCATGAGGTTTACGAAGATGCACGGCTGCGGCAATGATTTCCTGATCCTGGACCCCGGCGAGGTCGAGGACGTCAACCTGCCCGGGCTCGCCCGGCGCGCCTGCGACCGGCACTTCGGCGTCGGGGCTGACGGGATACTCGTTCCGGCCACTTCGGAGGTCGCGGACTTGGAGATGATCTACTACAACTCCGACGGCTCTCCCTCTGAAATGTGCGGCAACGGCATCCGCTGTCTCGCCCGCTACGCCCGCGACTACGAGCTGGCGGACGGCGCCGCGCTTACCATAGATACGGCAGCCGGCATAAAGAAGCTACTCCTCTACGAAGACGGCTCCTCGCGGGTTGACATGGGTCTACCGGCTTTCGGAACCGAGGTCGTCGTGGATGGTTTCTCGTTTCTAAGGGTGTCCATGGGAAACCCTCACGCCGTCGCTTTCCTGGAGTCGGAGGCGGAGGTGGAGACCCTGAACCTCCCTGCCGTCGGACCGCCGGTCGAGCGGGACCCTATCTTTCCCGGGGGTACGAACGTGGAGTTCGCCTTCGTTCGGGACGCCCACAACGTGCGGATGAGGATCTGGGAACGGGGAGCGGGCGAGACCCTGGCCTCTGGTACGGGATCCTGCGCCGTGGCGGTTGCGGCGGTTGCGCGAGGATCGGCGAATAGCCCGGTCAGCGTTCGTTTGGACGGGGGCGTGGTCGAGGTCGGATGGGCCGGTGAGGGAGAGCCGGTGTATATGACGGGTCCGGCCGAGTACGTGTGCGAGGGGGAGTTGCTGATCTAAAGCAGTGAACCGGGGCTTGTCCGGTCACCGGTGAACGGTCCTGGCTGATCGACTACGCCGAGGCGCCGGTGGTCTCGGCTTCGAGGTCGTCCACGAACTGCCGGGCGGTTCTTCCGGACCTTCCGGCGTGCCAGCGGTCCCAGAGCAGGGCGCGTTCGGTCAACTCCTCGTCTGGAACCTCGATCCCCCGCTCCCGTACCAGACCGCGCACTATCTGAAGGTACCGGTCCTGATCCGGTGCAGGGAAGGTCAGGCGCAACCCGAACCGGGCGACGAGGGAGAGTTTTTCCTGCATCGTGTCCCCGGCGTGTACGTCATCGTCTAGCTCGCCCCGGTCGGAGAAACTCTCGCGGACTACGTTGCGCCGGTTGGAGGTGGCGTACAACCGCACGTTCTCCGGCGGCTCTTCTACGCTCCCCTCCAGCAGGGCTTTGAGCGACTTGTACTCTACTTCGTGCTCTTCGAAAGACAGGTCGTCCACGAAGAGCACGAAGCGAAGGCCACGCCCCCGAAGCTCCGCAAGCACCCGCGGCAACTCCCGCAGGTCTTCTTTGGCTACTTCGACCAGCCGGAGGCCGGCCCCGGCGTACTCGTTGAGCAGTGCTTTCACGGTCGAGGACTTACCGGTACCCGGCAACCCGTAGAGCAGTACATGGTGGGCCGGAGACCCAGCCAGGAAATGCCCGGTGTTCTTCAAGAGCGGCCCGCGCTCTTTTTCGTAACCGACGAGCCGCGTGAGACTCACCGGGTCCGGTTCGGGGACCGGATGCAGGCTGCCTTTTTCCCAACGGAATGCCCGGTGGCGTCCGAACAAACCAGCCCCATGACGGGCATAATGGTCCGCCAGAAGCTCCGCGCAACTTGCCCAGTCCTCGCTAGCCAGGAGCTTGCGGGCCCCGGCGCCCCGGTGCGAACCCTCCTCATCACCCTCCGGCGTGGTCCAGGGGACCCAGATCCCGAGCCCCGGCACGGCATCCTCGACCATCCCGAGCACGGTTTGGGCCTCCAACTCGAAGAGCGCCCGCAGCGTCCCCAAGTCCCGACGGGCCTGCTCCAGGAGTACGGGCGTCAGCGTCCCCCTCTCGGCGCCCAGGCTAAACGGGTTCTCATCGTCCAGGATGCGTTCCACCAAATACGACTGCCAGGCGTCGGGCAAAAGAGTCCCGGAGTCCAGGGCAAGCCCCTCCCACAACCGCCCGAAAACTTCGGCGATGGAACCCGCATCCGGGCGTTCCGCCCCCAACAGGTCGAGCAATCCCAGAAAGTCTCGCGCCACCGCCGAATCCAGAACCCCCCGAAACAACGCCAGGCCCCTGGACCGGAGGATCAAAAGCTCTATGTCCACTCGCTCCATACCGGACAAAACTCTAGCAGCTTTGCACCCCTCAAGCTCCCGAACCCCACACAAGACCCCCACAACCAACCAGCTTTACTTTACTTGACGCACTGATACGATTTTTCAGATACGACAGTACACGACCACGTTTAGGAGGCGAGTTTGGAGGATAGAGAGTAAGGTGACACCGAGGTGACACCGAGGTGACGCCAGGGCGACGCCAGGGCGAACCGGTTTTTGGGCGCTTTGTTTTGAATTTTTCGGAATTTGTGAGTTGTGAGAAAGGAATTTTTTGATGGATCTTTCAGGGAAGTCTGTATTGGTGACGGGTGCGGG
>JBARZM010000127.1:0-2115 GCA_049650095.1 Rubrobacteraceae bacterium
GCGGGCGTCGGGCCGTGGGACGTTATGTCCCGGCAAGGCGTCTTCGGCGACCGGGAGTTCCCGTTCGTGCCGGGCTTCGAGCCAGCCGGGGTCGTGGAGGCTGTCGGTGCGGAGGTCGAGGATTTCAGCGAAGGCGATGAGGTCTTTGCTTACCGCTTTCCCGGCGGCGGGTATGCGGAGTACGTGACAGCTGCGGAGGGTATTACCGCCCGCAAGCCCGCTTCTCTGTCGTTCGAGGAGACGGCGGGCGTTCCGGTTGCGGGGACGACGGCGCATCAGGGGCTTGTGGATGAGTTGGGCGTGCAGGAGGGGGAGACGGTGCTCGTTACCGGGGCTTCCGGGGGTGTTGGGACGATGGCGGTCCAGATCGCGGCGAACATCCTGGGGGCGCGGGTGATTGGCACCGCCAGCACCCGCAACCACGAGTACCTGCGGGAGTTAGGTGCTGAAGAAGCTATCGACTATAACGGCGACTGGGTGACGGTCGTGCGGGAGGTCGCGCCGGACGGCGTGGACGCGGTGCTGGACTGCGCCGGAGGGGATACCCTGGAACGCAGCTTCGAGACGCTCAAGGACGGGGGTCGGGCGGCGTATATCGTGCCGGTCGAGGAGGAGCCGGAGCCGCCACGTGGAATTATCGCCCACTTTTTTAGCGCGCAGCCGGACGGTGGAAGACTTGCGGCGCTGGCGAGCATGTTCGATGCGGGGCAGCTTCGGATGAACTTGCAGGAGGTCGTGCCGTTGGAAGAGGCGGCGCGGGCGCACGATATTGTTGAAGAGAGGCATACCCGGGGCAAGGTCGTATTGGGCGTAGATCAGGGAGGGAACGCATGACGGAGGTAATGACCGGCACGGTCGAGGGGATCTACGTGGCGCCGGAAGGCAGCGTGGAGATGAGCCGGGTAGAGGAGATCCGGGCCATCGAAGGCTGCGGCCTGGAAGGCGACCGCTACTGCGAGGGGACCGGCTTCTGGACGCAGTATGGTGACGTGTGCCAGGTAACGCTCATAGAAGCCGAAGACCTGGAGGAGATCGAGTCGGAGCTGGGTCTCCACGTCGCCGACGGCCAGCACCGGCGTAACATCATCACCCGGGGCATTCGGCTGGGGGAGTTGCGCAAGAAAAGGTTCCAGGTCGGAGAAGTAGTCCTGGAATATGATCGCTCCCGGCCGCCCTGCAAGCATGTGCAGGACATGACCGAGCCGGGCATGACCCGCGCCCTGAAGAACCGCGGCGGCCACTGCGCCCGCGTAGTCGAGGGCGGGACTATCCGGGCGCAAGACGAAATCGTCCCGCTGTAAGGGCAGGTAGAAAAGGAGAACCAACATGGCAGGAGAAGGACAAAGGCTCCTCGGCGATTACTACGACAACGACCACCTCACCCACGCGGCGTTAGAAGAGTTGGGACTGAAGGTGGTAACCGAGAAGGGCGAGGAGATAGAGCCGGACGCGTTGCAAGACAGAATCTTCCGCATCGCCGACCGGGACGAGCCAAGTGGCTACGTCGTCCGCAGCATGGAGGACGCGGAAGCGGCGACGGAGCTATCGTACCTCCAGGAGAGATAGCCACCAATGCGTCCGGAAGGTCTCGTGGACGAGGACTACTGCTACCTGACCACGACGGGCCGGGTTACGGGGCGGCCGCACAAGATAGAGATCTGGTTCGCCCTCGAAGGTTCCACCCTCTACATGCTCTCCGGCGGCGGTGACCGCGCCGATTGGGTAAAGAATATCCGCAATAACCGGGAGGTTACAGTGAGAATCGACAGTTCGACGTTTGAAGGTCGGGGACGTTTTGTGGATGGATCGGAAGACGAGGTGGCCCGGCGGCTGCTCTTCGAAAAGTATCAGCCGCGCACCGGTGGCGACCTGACGCGCTGGCGAGGTTCCGCGTTGCCGGTGGCCGTAGACCTCGATGGACCGGTTGGACAACCGTGATGGACAGGCAAGTCTTGGTAGGCGGACTTTGAGGGTAGCGGTGATCGGCGCCGGGATAGTCGGTGCTTCGGTGGCGTTCCGGCTCTCGCAGGGTGGCGCGAGGGTCTGGCTGGTAGACAAGGCCGAACCGGCATCCGGCACGACGTCGGCCAGCTTCGCCTGGGTCAACGCCAACAA
>JBARZM010000128.1:0-25112 GCA_049650095.1 Rubrobacteraceae bacterium
GTCGGCAGCACACCGAGATCCACCACGTCCGCGCCACCGGACGCGAGCCCGGCCGATAGCGAAGCGGAGAGCATGCCGCCGGAGAGTCGGGTATCGTGGCCGATCAAGACCGCCCCCCCGAACGCCCGCGCGGCGGCCAGGCCCAAGTCAAAGACGATCTCGGGGGTAAGCTCGCCGTTTGCGACGCCCCGGACCCCGTCGGTTCCGAAAGTTATTTCCTCCAAAGTCCTCCTCAAAACGCGCCAGGCCCTTCCCAGCGGGGAAGAGCCCGGAGAACGCGCGATGGTTCCGTGTCGTCTAGCGCTTGGAGAACTGCGGGCGCTTGCGGGCCTTTTTGAGACCGTACTTTTTGCGCTCGACGGCGCGGGAATCCCGGGTTAGCAGCCCGGCGTTCTTGAGCTCCGCCCGCGACTCCTGAGACTCCTCGGACAGGGCCCGCGCTATCCCGTGCCGGACGGACTCCGCCTGGCCGGTCGGTCCTCCGCCTTCGACCCGGACGACCACGTCGTAGCTGCCGGCCACGCCGAGTAGCTCCAGGGGCGACCTGACGGCTATCTGGTAGGCTTGGCGGGGGAAGAACTCCGCGTAATCCCGACCGTTGACCGTTATCTTGCCATCGCCCGGCAGCAACCGGACCCGGGCCACGGAGGTCTTGCGCCGTCCCGTTCCAATATATAGCGCCTGTGCCATCTTCTACCTCACCTCGTAGGGCTTGGGGCTCTGAGCCTCGTGGGGATGCTCGGGGCCCGTGTATATCTTCAACTTCCTGAACTGCTGACGGGCGAGCCGGGTCTTGGGCATCATGCCGTAGACCGCCTTGCGGAGGATATCCGCCGGCTTGCGATCCATCATCTGCCCGTAAGTAACCTCTTTCAGGCCACCCGGATATCCCGTGTGCCGCCGGTAGAGCTTCTGCTCCGCCTTCCGGCCCGTTACGTTGACCTGTTCCGCGTTCACGACGATCACGAAATCGCCGGTATCGACGTGCGGGGTGTACTGCGGCTTGGACTTGCCCCGCAGAAGGCGTGCGATCTCCGACGCCAGTCGGCCCAGCGTCTGTCCTTCCGCGTCTATGACATACCAATTTCGTTCGACCTCTTGGGGCCGGGCCATATAACTCTTCATGTTCCTCCGAAGCTAATAAGAAAGATCAACTACGCTCCAAACGCATCAAATAGTAGCATACATCCACAAACAGGTCAGGTTTTCCTGCGATAAATAGCCCGGACGCGCGGCGGTCTCGGGGGCTCTGTTAATATTCCTTTTTACCGATGCCTGATATCCAGCCGTTCACCGTACGTCCCGCGCTCCCCGAGGATGGCCCCAGGATCGCGGAGCTAGTGGTTGAGGGTTTCGTGGATAAATTTCGCCCCGTATTCGGTGACCGGCGGGAGCTTTCGGTCGGGATCATGGAGAAGTGGGTGGAACTAGAGCACTCCGCCGGCGGCGTCCGGTCTTTGGTGATCGAATCGGACGGGGAGGTCGTGGCGAGCGTCGGCGTCCGGTTGGAGGAATCTGACGAGGACCTCGTGGCCCGGGGTCTTTGGAAAACCTTGCGGCGGGCGCTTGGAACCCTGCGCACGCTCTGGGCCACCACCTTACTCTCGTATCCCAGCTACTCGGCCCGCTCTTCGGAGGCCTACGTCGAGCGGCTCGTGGTCGCGCCCGGGCACCGGAACCGGGGAATGGCCCGAAGCCTCCTGCACTCCGCCGAAGAACTGGCCCGCCAGACCGGCAAAGAGACCGTGGGCCTCCACGTTAGCGGCAACAACGAGGCCGCCATGAAACTGTACGAAGACGAAAGCTACACCGAGGCCTCCCGGCAACGCTCTCTACTGACCGGGTACTTTCTCGGAGTCCGAAATTGGCTGTACATGAAGAAGAAGCTCTAGCCGCGCCACGAAGACAAACCGCGCTTAGGAAGAGCCCCCCGCCGAGGAGTCGTCGGGCTCCTCCGGACGGTTTCTCGAAGTCCGCCGAACTCGCGGACGGGGTTTGTCTGACCACTGGAACAAATCTCCAGGGAACTCCGGGATGCGCCCCGAACCGGAATCCTCTCTGGAAGGACGGGGCCTGTCCTTTTCTTCCGGCGGCCGCGAACGGTTCCCGTAACCTGGGCGGTCCTCTTCCGGGAAGTTCTCCTGGCTTTTGCTTTCCTGGCCTTCATCCTCCCCTCGGGTAGGAAAATTAAACGGCTTCCGGTCGCCTTCGTCCGAGACGTTTTCGTTCGAGACGTTTTCGTTCGAGACGTTTTCTTTTTGCAGGGGTTCCTTGCCGACATCTTCTCCGGGGGCGGGCTCCTCGCGGGCCTGCGAAGGGCTGGGCGGCCGGCTGGCCTTTCTGGGCCTGGCCTTATCTCCGACGTCGAATTCCCAGCGCAGGTCTCCCGGAGTAGTGGGCTTCCCGGGTTTTCCGGCGGGTTCTTCGAGGGGTTCGGCCGGGTCTTCTCCGGGTCTTTCGTCGGGCGCGCGGGCCTCTTGCTCCGCCGGAGGTTCGGGGACCGGGGCCGGGACTTCGCGGGCGTAGTCCAGGTAACGGTCGTCGCCGGTTAGGAAAGCCAGGATTCTGGCCCCGAGTTCGTCGGGCCGCTCTACCATGGGAAGGTGTCCGCAATCGTTCAACAAGGCTATCTCGGCCTGGCTGATGCTTTGGCCCCAGTCGCTTACGGAGTGGGGGTCCACGATCAGGTCCCGCTCCCCGGCCACGAGCAGCACGGGGACCTTGATTATGCCCGCCTGACGCAGGAGCCGCGAGCCGGAGATCTCGGTTCGCGTGACGGTCAGCGTCTTGCCCGCCGCGGCCGGGGTGCTCTGTGCCGGATCTTCGACGGCTTCTTCTGGAAGGTCGGCGGGGTCCGCCACGAAATGCCGCATCCAGAGCTTCCGGAGAGGACGCAAGAGCCGTCCCAACATGAAGAAGAGCGGTCCCACTACGGGCACGGTCGTCAACCACAGCATGGTCGGCAGGTCTATCTGGTTCTCGTCGGCCGGCACCGATACGAGCACAAGCCGGCCCACGAGGTCCGGGTGGTCGGCGGCGAGCTTGACCGCCATGTTGCCGCCGAGGTCGTGGGCGATAACGCCGGCGCGGGAGATGCCGAAATGGGCGCAAAATGCGTAGAGCAACCGGCTTCCATAACGCACCCCGTACCCGGATACGGGCTTGTCCGACTCTCCGAAACCTGTGAGATCCAGGGTGTACACGGTGAACCGCTGGGCGAGCCGGCGGGCGATTTGATCCCATATCCGGGACGAGAGAAGCCAGCCGTGAACCAGGACCACCGGCGGCCCGCCACCGATTACGTTGTAGCGGATCCAGCGTCCTTCGATCTCCACGAATTCCATGTCGCTGACGCTCTCGACTTCGTGGGTCGTGCGGCCCAACATCAGGGAGGCCGCGACCACGACGAAGATTACCGCGATCACGAGAATAATTACAACGCTCATAACCCCAATAATAACCCACCGGCGGCGCCGATACATACCTTTTTAAGCGTATGTATCGCTATGGTTTCGGAGGTTAGACTAGCGGCTCCACCGGCTGAAAAGTTTGCGGACGATGATCGAGGCCAGAATCGTCGAGGCGGCCCGGAAGCTGCCCTTTATCACGGCTTCTTTCACATCGTCGCGAATACCTCGCTCCTCGGGCTCGTCCAGGTACCGGTCGGCGACCTTATCCGCCACGAAGTGCGCAAGCAGCGCCGCGACAACGGTTATCATCCACTTCTGCGTATCTTCGTCCACGAACACTCCTTCTCTGGGACCTCTGATCCACGACCGCCGGGAACCGGTGGGAGCAATTCTACACCCCTAAAGCCCGGCCGACGCACTTCTCTAGCCGGCCGCCTGGCCTTGCTGGTTGTAGAGCGAGCCCAACTGGGACTGAAGGGTGTTGCGGTCGCGGGTGTCGGCATGGAAGTCTATACAGTAGAGTACGTCCTTGGGACGACCGGGATGCAAGTCGTGTTCCATCATAAAATCGAGCAATTCCCTGTAGCCTTCTCCGACCTGGTCCACGAACTCCGAGAAAGATATGTGACCGGAGATCAAACGTTCACAAGCCTCGTACGTGGATAGCTTGCCGAGGCGGCGGTTGGTGTGCCTTACGATGATCCCCGGCGCGATTTCCGAGGCCAAGGCTGATTCCTTGGACACATCGACCCCTTTCTAAAGGCCCTATGCGAGCCTAGATTGTCCTACTTCCCCTGACGCCGGCCCACTTGCCGGTCGCCCTTACCGAGAGTGTACGAATATCCAGATACTTTGTAAAGTCCCACCCAAATAGCCGATATCCCAAAGGTATACTCCTGTCGTACTGACGGATACTTGGAGAAGGAGTCCTGGCATGGCCGATCGCAAGAGCCGCGTCGTGGTTGTAGGAGCCGGTTTCGCAGGGTCTTCTCTGCTACGGGGACTTCCGCCTTTTCTGCAACGTCCCGGCGAGACGCTCCTGATCGACCGCGCCACCGAATACCCTTTTATACCCCTGATCCACGAGGTCGCGGTTGGCCGAATTCACCCAAACAGCGTCCGCTTTCCGGTCGCCGAACTCCGTCAGGACGGTCGTGGAGTCCTAAAAAGCGAGGTTACGGGCGTGGACCTCGAAAATAAGACGCTAGAGACCGACTCCGGCACGGTCGGGTACGAATACCTGGTCTTCGCGGCCGGAAGCGGGGCCGCAAAGCCCCCCAAAGAGTTGGCGGAACACTTCCAACTCTTCTGGACCCTCGACGACGCCCTGCGGATGAGGGAATCTCTCGCCGGGGCGTGGCACGAAACGACCGGTCCCGGCGCCCAACCCGCCGACGGCGCCTTGACCGTCGTCATAGTGGGTGGCGGCGCGACCGGCGTAGAGTTGGCTGCGGAGGCGGCGGCGCTCTTCCGGTACCTCGGCAAGCGTAGCCACCGGGCGCCAAAGGCGGAACCGAGAATCGTTTTGCTAGAGGCCACAGGCCGGCTGCTCGGGTGGCTCGACCCGTACTTCCACGAAGTAGCTTTGGAAGAGCTGGCGAAGCTCGGCGTCGAAGTTCGGCTGAACAGCCCCGTGAAAGAGGCGTACCGGGGCGGCGTTTACGTCGAGGGTGAGCAGATACCGGCGGGAATTCGGGTCTGGACAACGGGCATCTCGGTCCCTGGTTTGATCCGGGATCTGCCCGGGGAGCACGACCCCGCGGGCCGCGTGAAGGTTGACGCGCACCTCAACCTACCCGGCCACCCGGAGGTCTACGTGCTCGGTGATGCCGGGGTTTACGAAGACCCGCGATATGGTCCCTTGCCACCCACCGCGTCGGTCGCCGTGCAGCAGGGGCCGTGGGCGGCCCGGGACCTGGGACGCAGGGTCTCCGGCAGGCGACGGCCCGCCTTCGATTACTTCAACCGGGGCTACGTCGTGAGCCTGGGACCGGAGAGCGCCGTCGGAGAGGCCGTCGGCGTGAAACTGCGCGGTCCCGCAGCCCAGGCCCTCTACCGGAGCATCTTCCTCTACTACCTCAAACGAAGCCGCGACCGGGTGCTCACCGGGGCGGACTGGGCGATGGAGCGGACCGTTGGAAGGGTCGGTTTCGGGAAGCCCCGTCAGCGAGAAGCGGGTTAAGTCTCGACCCTCTCGCGGACGAGGTGCCGATCTACTATCTCCGGCACCTCGTCCGGCGTTACCTCCGTATACCAAACGTCGTCGGGGTACACGAAGACGACCGGACCCTCGTGGTGCCGACGGGCGCAGGCGTTGCGCAAGACCGCCGACGCGGAGAACCCCCGGCGGCCAACCTCTTCCCGAAAACGTTCCAAAAGCTCGCCGCCGCCCTTCTCACCGCAGCGGCCCTCCCCCGGCGTGGCGCAAACGAAAATTTGGCAGGGTGTGCTCATGCCGACATTTTATGATGGGCCGCGGATAATTCCAGCGGCGACGTTCGGGATGCCCGGAAAGCCTAGAACCCGGTGGCGGAGAGGCCGACCTCCTCGCGCTCCGGGCGGGACTTGCGGGCCATGCCGCTCTCCCGGGCCGCCTCGGCGACGGCTTCGGCCACGGCCGGCGCGACCCGCTCATCGAAGACGGAGGGAATTATGTAGTCCTCCGAGACGCTCTCTTCGGGGATGACGTCGGCTATCGCGTTCGCCGCCGCGAGCTTCATGTCCTCGTCGATGCCCCGGGCCCGCACGTCCAGGGCGCCCCGGAATATGCCGGGGAAGCATAGGACGTTGTTGATCTGGTTCGGGTAGTCGCTCCGGCCGGTGGCGATGATTCGGGCGTGGCCGAGCGCGACCTCCGGTTTGATCTCCGGGTCCGGGTTCGCCATCGCGAAGATGATCGGGTCCTCGTTCATCTTCTTCAGGTCATCCACGCCCAGCACGTCTGGGACGGAGAGCCCGAGGAAGAGGTCCGCCCCCTCAAGGGCGTCTGACAGGTCCCCGGTGCGGCCCTCCGGGTTCGTGTTCTCCGCGAACCACTGCTTCGAGGCGTTGAGGCCGTCGCGGTCTTCGTGAACGATGCCCTTCGAGTCACAGCCGACGACGTTCGTGGCGCCGGCGGAGAGCATGATCTTGGCGCACGCCACGCCCGACGCCCCTACCCCGTTGACGACGACTTTGAGGTCTTCGATCTTCTTTCCCGTTATCTTGAGCGAGTTGATGAGCGCGGCCAGGACGACCACCGCCGTCCCGTGCTGGTCGTCGTGGAACACGGGTATATCCAACTCCTCCTTGAGGCGTTCCTCGATCTCGAAACAGCGCGGCGCCGAGATGTCCTCCAGGTTTATGCCGCCGAAGCCCGGCGCCAGGTTCTTCACGGACTGGATGATTTCTTCGGTATCCTTGGTATCCAGGCAGATCGGGAACGCGTCCACGTCGGCGAATTCCTTGAAGAGCATAGCCTTCCCCTCCATCACCGGCATCGCCGCCCGCGGCCCGATGTCCCCGAGACCGAGAACCGCCGTCCCGTCGCTAACGACGGCGACCGTGTTGCGTTTGATGGTGAGGTTGAAAGCCCGTTCCGGGTCCTGGGCGATGGCCCGGCAGACCCGCGCCACTCCCGGCGTATAGGCCATCGAGAGGTCGTCGCGGGTCCTGAGCGCCATCTTCGAGTTCACCTCGATCTTGCCGCCCAGGTGCATCAGGAAGGTGCGGTCGGAGACGTTCACGACCTCGACATCCGGCAGATCGTCCACCGCCTGGACTACTTGCTGGCCGTGCTCGGAGTCGCTGGCGTTGACGGTTATGTCCCGGACGGTGCTCTCCTGCCGCATCCTCACGATGTCTACCGCGCCCACCATGCCGCCGGCTTCTCCTACGGTGGTAAGTATTTTCCCCAGGGAGCCCGCCGTGTGCGGGAACTCTACCCTGACCGTCATGCTGTAACTCGCGCTGGGTATGGATTCCATTATTTCCTCTTTCGGTTCGGGAGCTCTCCCCACAAGCTCGTCCCGAACATTCTATTGCAGCGCGCGTTTCCGGTAAACAGGACGGCAACCGCTAAACGGGCAGGTACTCGCCGCCTTCGGGAAGGTCTCCGCCAGGCAGCGCGGCCCGGCGGACGAGGAACCAACGTTGGAGGGGCGTGTCGGTTCCGGCCTCGCTCGCGGCCGCTTCGAGGCCGTGGCGAAGTTCGTGGAGCAGTGGCGGACGCTCGCCGTAAGAGATCATCTCCAGCTCCGCCGCGAGCGCCGCGTCCACGAACTCGCCCCAAGCGGCGGCCGACGGGTCATCCGGCTTGGGAACGGTGGCGAATGCTTGTTTTACTTCATCGGGGACGGGCAAGGGGTCGACCAAGGCCGCGCGCTCCGGGTTTCGCGTCGCGCCCGCGGTTTCGAGGTAGCGTCGGGCGCCGAGCAACAATAGCCGGGATGACACGGAACGCTTGGCCCAGGAGGCGCCGACGGCCTCCCAATTGACGAAAGACCCGCCGTAGATTCCTTCGAGATCCATGAGGGCTTTATACCATTCCGTCTACGGGTTGCCGGGCGCCGTCACGTACGAGGTGGCCGGCGGGTTGGCCGCGTATCCCGCGTTCAGGGTCCCAAAGTCGCTGTAATCGGCGTCCGAAAAGTCTAGCGGCGACTTGCCCTCGGTTGCCTGTTGCATGTAGGAAGACCAGAGGTCCAACGGCAGGCTCGCGCCGTTCACTTCGTCGAGGCCGCGGATATCCACCATCGAACGCCGCTCGTCCGGGTAGCCGACCCACACGGCCGTCGAGAGCCGTGGGGTGTATCCGACGTACCACGCGTCGGCGAAGTCATCGGTCGTGCCGGTCTTCCCCGCCGACGGCCGGCCGAGCTCCTCGTCGAGGTCGCGGCCTCCGGTTGCGTCCTCGTCCTCGACGACGCGGCGGAGGACATCGTTGACCGCGGCGGCCTGGTTTCCGGACATGATCCGGCGTCCGGAGTTGCCGTGGTCGTAGGCTTGATCCCGCTCGCCGAAGTACCGGCGTTCGATCGTTTCGACGGAGTACGGCTCCCGGTAGACGCCGGCCCCGGCGAAGGTGGCGTAGGCGGAGGCCATATCCAGTACGCTCACACCCGTGCCGAGGCCGCCGATGGCCGTCGAGGGATAGGGCTCTACCGGCGTGGTGACGCCGAGGTCTTTGGCGGTCTCGGCCACGTTCCGGAGGCCGAGGTCCAGGGCGAACTGCACGAAAACCGTATTATCCGACTCGACCATCGCGTCCCCGACCGTGATCGGGCCGCGCTCCACGTACTCGTAGTTGGTGACCGGATACTCCACACCCTGGAAGCCAACCTCCAGGTCTTTGGACACGTAGACGGTATCCGGTGAGATATCCTGCTTTAAGGCTGCGGCCAGGACCATTGGCTTGAAGGAGCTTCCCGGCTGGCGGCGGGCGTCGAGGGCCAGGTTGAAGTCTTCTTTCTGACCGTAGAGCACCTTTATGGCACCGGTCTGGGGCTCGACGGTCGCCACCGCCCCGGAGGGATCGTCCGGGTATCCGAGAACCCCGCCGGCGGACTCGGCGGCCGCCTCTTGTAGTCCTGGTTCGAGGGTCGTCTGTATCTCCAACCCACCCTTCCGGAGGGCCTCTGGTCCCAGTTGCTCTTCCACCTCCCGGCTCACCTTCTCGATAAACGGCTCGAATAGCGGATTTTCCGGCGGGGGGTCGGGCGCGAACACGAGCGATGCCCCTTTAGCCTCCTCGAATTCGGCGGCGGAGATCATACCTTCCTCCCGCATAATGGCGAGCACCCTGTCACGGCGCTCCTCGATCCGGTCCAACCCCTCCGGGTCGTCCGGCAGGTAGGTCGAGGGGGCGTGGAGGAAGCCGGCCAGGGCCGCCGCCTCGGAGAGAGTCAGTTCTTCGGCGCTCTTTCCGAAGTACCGCTTGGCGGCGAGCTCCGCCCCGTAAGCCCCGTCCCCGAAGTATACGGTGTTTAGATAGGCCGTCAGGATCTCTTTTTTGGTGTGGCCGCGTTCGTAGGCGAAGGCCAGGGTAGACTGTTTCAGCCGCCGCCAGAAGGAGATCTCCAGTCGTTGTTCCTGGTCCACGTACAGGTTCTTCACGAGCTGTTCGGTGATCGTGGAGCCTCCCTCGCGCACCTGCCAAGATCGGAGGTCCGTCCAGGCCGCCCGCCCGACGCCTTCGAAATCCACGCCGAAGTGCTCCTCGAACCGCCGGTCCTCTATGGCGACGACGGCGTCCGGAAGGTTCTTGCCCAGGCCTTCCGGGCCCACGGTCTCCCGCTCCTCTACCGCCCGGAAGGTGGCTATCTCGTCTCCATTGGCATCGTAGACGCGCGAGTTCTGGACGAGATCCGGGTATTGGCGGTCCAGGAGGTCACCATACTCCTGCGTCAGGTACACGTAGACCATCGCGGTGCCGGCCGCCAGGACAACGGCCATTACCAGGGCCAGATTGAAAGCCGTCCGCAGCATCCAGACGAACGGCCCCATCCGGCGCTTCTTGCCTTTCTTGTACTTCTTGCTTGTCTCGAAAAAGTTGTTCACGGGTATCCACGGAAGTTTATATCAACCACAGGCTCACCGACGGGGCTCCCGACGGGGCTTCCGACGGGGCTCGAACGGTGCTAGGATGGTTCGATGCCAGAGTTGATTTGCACGGCGCGCCGAATCGGGGATTACGAGAGCCGCACCGAGGAGTACGAGCTCTCCTACACGGTCGATGGGGACGCGCCGCGGAAGATCCGGGTAAAGTACCAGGCCGCCCGGGCCTACGAGATCAACGCGGCCCTGGACTCCGCTGTCGAGACCGCCAGGGAATCCATCGCGGAGGCGGCGCCGGACCTCGAAACGAGGCCGAACGACGGCACGCTCTCGCAGTTCACGTGGCGGGCGATCCAATCCGTAAAGTACGACGAAGGCGATGAGAAGACCTCACGTCTGGGCCTCTAGTATGGCGCTTCTCCCGCTAGGGAATATGTTTCGGAGACGCGTTGGCTTTGGCTCCTTGCCGGGATAGCGATCGTCTTGGTCGGCCTCATGGACGTATTCTTTACAGTACTCAACTACGACGGCTTCGGTTTCCTGAGTAGACGCCTAACGAGAGAGCTCGCCGAAACCCGTCGACTTCGCCGACTTCACTGAAACACTACAGACCGGCAAGACCGACGACCCCTGGCTCTCCACGTTCGCCAACATGCGGCATAGCCTGCGAAGTCTGACGCAGGTTGGGAAATTCGATCCTGAAGCCGCCTGGGATCAGTACCGGGATTGGCTACCGTTCGTCCATCGCGTGGGGTACGACCCCGCGAAGTTAAAGACGGACTGGTAGTCTCAACCTCTCGCGGCCTCGATGAGGTCTTCGAGGTCGACCTGTCCCTCGTAGAGCGCGGTGCCGACGATAGCCCCCAACACACCCTCGATCTTCGACAGCGCGGCCACGTCCGCGGCATCCCGCACGCCGCCGCTGGCGATGGCAGGGACGATCCGGGCGACCGCCGCAGTCTCTTCCAGCGCGGCCCCCGTGTCCATCCCGTCACGGGCGACATCCGTGTACAGAACGGCGGCCACACCGTCGTCTGCGAGCTCCTCAGCGAGCTCAAAGACTTCTACTCCGCTCGACTCCTGCCAGCCGTGGGTGGCGACGATTCCCTCTCGCGCGTCAACCGCGACGACGAGCGAAGCCCCGGCTTCCTGTACGGCCCGGAGCCGCAGCTCCCTGTCGCCCACGGCAGCCGTCCCCATAACGACCCGTGATGCCCCAGCGTTCAGTACGGCCCGCAAATCCTCCAGCGTACGGACCCCACCCCCCATTTGCACCGGCACGTCTACGGCGCCGGAGATCTCGCGTATCAGAGGAAGCTGCGCCGGATGGCCGGATTTCGCCCCGTCGAGGTCTACGACGTGGATCGCCCGCGCCCCGCGCCGCTCCCACTCTCGGGCCCGTTCGACGGGGTCGGCATCATACTCCTTGGACCGGTCGAAATCTCCCTGCTTGAGCCGGACACACCGGCCGCCGCGCAGGTCTATCGCCGGGAATACAGTGAAGCCAGTCAAAGCGTCCGGGCCCAGGAAAGAAAGTTCTCGTAGAGCTTGAGCCCGGCCCGGCTGCTCTTCTCCGGATGGAACTGCACCGCCGCCAGGTTCTCCCGGCCCGCCGCCGCGCAAAACTCCACCCCGTATTCCGAAGTACCGAGTACATCAGTTGGTTCGTCGGCCTCCGGATAGTAAGAGTGGACGAAGTAGAAGGCCTCCCCGTCGAGACCGTCGAGCACCGGATGCTCCCGCGAAAGCGTGAGTTGGTTCCAGCCCATGTGCGGGACTTTGAGCCCGTCGGATTTGAACCGCACGACGGTACCGGGAAAGATGCCCAACCCGTCTACCCCGGGCGATTCCTCCGAGCGTTCGAAGAATACCTGGAGGGCCACGCAGACCCCGAGGAACGGCTTGCCGCTACGGTACGTTTCCTGACAAACGGCCTCCATGCCACGCTCGCGGAGCTTCTTCATGCAGTCCCCGAAAGCCCCGACACCCGGCAGCACCACGGCGTCCGCCGCCAGCACCCGGTCCGGGTCGGGCGTGAGGTCTACCCGGGCACCGACTTTCTCCAACGCCCGGGTGACAGAGAGCGTATTGCCGGCGTCGTAATCCACTACGGCGACTTTCAAGGCTTCAGGCATCGGCCGTCAACTTTGTCCTGACCCGCAAGGGAACACCGCCCGGCACGGCTTTTCGCCGACCGCCGAGGCCCGAAACCTGCCCGCTCAATCTATTACTCCTTTTGTAGAGGCGCTGCCCGAGCTTCGCCGCGCTATACCTTCTCGTAAAGCTACGGCCAATGCTTTCACGCCGGACTCTAATTTGTGGTGGGCGTTCTCGCCGTAGTGGCAGTTCAGGTGCAGGGTGAAGTGTCCGTACTGGGTAAAGGCCCGGAGGAACTCGTGAAAAAGCTCTACATCGAAGGTGCCGATCTTCTCCGGCATCTCCCCGAGGTTGCAGGTCAGGTGCGAACGCCCGCCAAGATCCAACACCACAGTAGATAACGCCTCGATTAGCGGCGCAGAAGCGTCGGCGAAGCGGACGAGGTCCGAACGATCTCCCAGGGCTTCGTCGAAAGCGCGGCCCAACACGAGCCCCGTATCCTCCACGGTATGATGGTCATCCACCCAGGTATCACCCTCGGCGGTTACGTCTAAGTCCATGCCGGAGTGGTGGGCGAGCAGGTGCAGGATGTGGTCCATGAACCCGACGCCGGTCGCAACCTCGGCCCTTCCGGTGCCATCGAGATCGAGGCTCACTTTGACGAAGGTCTCTCCGGTTTTTCGCTCTGCGCTTCCGCTACGTGTCATAGGCTCTCCTGGCAACTCAAAGGTCTTTTATGAAATGGTAGCTGGAAATCTCCAGGCCTTCCCGGAAGTAGAAGCGGTGCGCGCCGGGCCGATGAACACCGGAGTCCAAATGAAGCTTTTTACATCCATTTCTACTCGCTTCTTCGGCGAGCCATCCGAGCATTTGCTTGCCGAAATCTCTGGACCTGGCAGCCTCGTCGGTAACGAGGTCGTCCACGTAGAGCGCCTTACCGTAGGCCAGTAACTCCATAACCCTGTATCCGGCTACGCAACGGGCCTGACCATCCTCCAATACGGCCGCGAGCCGGTAGCCGTCAGATTTCTCCATTCGCCGCACGGTATCGAGGTAGTTACTTTCTTCCAGATGGGGTCGGAGCTGGCCCATTACCGGGAAGGTAGCCACAATCTGCTCGTCCGTGATGAGGTTTTTAACCTCCATCCGGCCCCGGCTTTCGGGTCCTTACACTAACGCTCTCGGCGTGGTTCTCGAACCCTTCGAGGCGGGCGAGACGCTCGACGTGCGGCCCGATCTCCCCCAGCGCCTCCCGGGTGAAGTGGATGTAGTTCGTGCGGGCAGTGAAGTCGTGGGTGCCTAAAGCCGAGGCCCAGGCGGCAGTCCCGCCGGTCGGCAAAGCGTGCGAAGGACCGGCGGCGTAGTCACCGAGCGCGACGGGGCTCCAATCCCCGATGGCGACCATCCCGACCTCCTGGAGGTCGTTCAAGACAGCCTCGTGGTCTTCGGAGATGATGTGCGCGTGCTCCGGAGCGTAGAGGTTCGAGAGCTCGGCGGCGTGGGATAAGTCCCGTACCCGGACCAGGGTTATAAGGTCTGCGGGTTCACCGGAGAGGAGGGGCTCGACCTCCTCGATCAAGTTCTCGCTGGGAGAAAGTAGGACCGCCGACGCGCCGGAGAGATGCTCGGCCTGGGCCATCAGGTCCCGGGCGACCCGCCCGGGGAAGGCTCCGGCGTCGGCGATAACGACGACCTCGCTCGGTCCCTGGGGCGCGTCGATGCCAACCGTGCCGAACACCTCCAGCTTGGCCGCCGTCACGTAGTCGTTGCCGGGGCCGACGATCTTGTTCACCGCCGGGATGCTCCCCGTGCCGAAGGCCATCGCCGCTATGGCCTGGGCCCCGCCGACGGCGTAGATTTCATCCAGTCCGAGCAGCCCGGCTACCGCCAACACTTTCTCGCTCACCCGTCCGTCGCGGCCCGGCGCGCAGACACATATCTCACCGACACCCGCCACCTGGGCCGGGACCGCCGCCATAACCAGCGTGCTCGGGTATGCTCCGTGCCCACCCGGCACGTAGATGCCGGCGCGCCGCAGCGGCCGGACCCGCTGGCCGGTCGTCGCCCCGTTTCGGGAGGTCTCCCAGGAACGGTCGATCTCCCGCTTGTGAAACGCCCGCACGTTCTCTATCGCCACCCCGAAAGACTCCTCGACCTCCGGTGAAAGACTCTGACGGGCGCGGGAGATCTCCTTTTGTGGCACCCTAATGGGCCCGGGTCGTGCCCCGTCGAAGCGTTCGGTGTACTCCAGCAGGGCTTCGTCGCCCCGCGCCTGGACATCCTCGACGATATTACGGGCGGCGTCCCGGATTTCCCGGGACCGGAACCCACCGGGCCGCCTAAGGCCGGTGATCGCCTCTTTGGGGTCCATCTCCCGGGCGTCTAGCCGCTTAACCACTTTCGACCCCGGAGGGTTGCATGGCGTCCACGAGCGTGGCGATCTGATCGTGCCGCAATCGGTAAGAGCCGCGGTTGGAGATCACGCGGGCCGTCGAAGAAGTAATGTCGTCCAGTATCTCCAGGTTATTCTCGCGCAGGGTCGTCCCGGTCGCCGTCAGGTCCACGATGCACTCGGATAAGCCCACTAGCGGGGCGAGCTCTATGGAGCCGTGGAGCGCGATGATCTCCGCCTGGCGCCCGATGCCCTCGAAGTAGCGCCGGGCGATGTTCGGGAACTTGGTCGCAACCCGCACCACCTCGGCGCGGGAGATGGCGTTCCGAACCTCCTCCGCCCGGTCCTGGGTCGCGGCCAGGATCATCCGGCATGCCCCGGTCCCGAGGTCTTTTAGCTCCATTACGTTCGGGCTTTTTTCCTCCAGAACATCCTTGCCGACTATCCCCAGGTCCGCCGCCCCGTGCTCCACGAAGACCGGCACGTCCGTCGGCCGACTGATAATGAACTCCACTCCTTCGGCCCGGTACACGAGCCGCCGCCCATCGTCCCGCATTACGTCGACCGGCAGCCCGGCCGCCCCCATCGCCCGCAGGGCGTCCTCGAAGATGGCGCCCTTCGGAACGGCTACACGAAGGTCTCTCACGAAAGCACCCTCCCGGCGACCTCACCCACCGGTAGGACCTCGAACTCTTCCCCCGGCCGGGCGAGCTTCATACCCTCCGGGGCCGGGTAGCAGAGCCAATCCGCCCCGACGGACTCAACATACGCGGTGGCTTCGTCCGGCGAGAGGTCCTCCGCGAGATGCAGCACCCGCACGCCGGATTCCCGGAGCATCTCCGCCCCCCGGGTGCTCTCGACGCTCTCGCCGACCAGCACCAGAAGCGGCTCCCGGTCCGTATCCGGCAGCACGGATAGCAGGCGTTCGAGGGAGATCGCAAACCCCGTCGCCGGCATGGACTCGCCGAAACGCCGGAGCAGGTTATCGTAGCGCCCGCCGTTGGCGATGGTAAACCCGAGGTCCGGAGAGTACGCCTCGTAGACCGCCCCCGTATAGTACTTGTGCCGCCCGATGAGCCCGAGGTCCAAGATCACCGCCTCCAGGCATCCGTAAGCCTCCAGGTGCGCCAGTATCTCCCGCAGGTTCTCAAGAGCCGTAGCCGCCTCCCCCACCGCGTACCGCCCCGCCCGCTCTAGCACAGAATAGTCCGAAGCGGGACCGACGATTCGGGGTATCTCCCGCGCGGCCCCGGAGGTTTCCTCCGGCAACCCGGCCGCCAACTCGTCCACCCGCACCAGGTCTTTGGCCGCAAGCGCCGACAGGAGACCCGGTGCAGCCTCCGGCGCCACCGACCGCAGGTAACCCTCGTAAAAGGCCGACTGGCCCAACACGATGGCGAAATCCTCTTGGGCCGACAGCCCCAGGCTCTCCAAAACGTCCACCAACAGGGCTATCGCCCCGGCATCCTCCGCCGGGCTCCTCGAACCAACCACTTCGACCCCCGCCTGGTGAAACTCGGCCGCCTGCCCATGCCCCACCCCCGTCCGCCGGTACACGGGAAGGCTGTAAGAGAGCTTGTGCGGCGGCGGGCTGTTCCGCAGTCGCTGGGCTACGAGCCGGGCTATCGGGGTCGTAACTTCGGGGCGTAGGATCACCATCTGGTTATCCGGATCAAAGAGCTTGAAAGAAGCGTCCCTTAGCCGCGGCTCCTCGATAACCTCCGAATACTCAAGCGCCGGCGTCACCACCTCCCGAAACCCGAACGCCCGCAACCGCCGCAAAATACGCGCCTGCACGTCCCACAGCCGCGTGGACTCCGGTGGCAAAACGTCCCGCGTGCCGGGCGTCGTGGTGAACTTTCTCGGGATATCTCGTTCCATAAGAACCGCTATCTTAACGCATGAACTACCGTCTATCGCCCTCCTGTCTTCCTATAGGCGAACGTAGTACCTTGCAAAACAGGATACCCAGTGGTAATCTACAGCTGTCTTGCAATGCAAGATACGGGTAGGAGTATGGATTGGTAGAAGCCGGAGACAAGCGTAACTCACAGTTACTCAAGGGGGTTCTGGACATGTGCTTGTTGGCGGTGATCGCCGAGGAGCCGTCTTACGGGTACGAGATGGTACGGAAGATGGAGGATCGGGGGCTAGAGTTGGTAGGCGAGGGGAGCATCTACCCGCTCTTGAGCCGGCTGCAGAAGGGTGGGTACATCGAGGGGTACATGGTCCCATCGAAAGAAGGTCCCCGGCGGAAATATTATCGGGTTCTCCCGGCGGGTCAGGATAAACTGCAAGAATGGGTAGAGGAATGGTATCGCTTCTCCGAGGCTGTAGGCCGGGTGCTTAGGGAAGGGATTCGTCTTGAGCAATGATCGTTCGCAAGATCAAGTAGAGCGGGTCTTATTGGAATGTGAGATCTACTGGAGAGTTATGGGAATTCCTCGAAGAAAGTCCAAGGAGATGGAAGAAGAACTCGAACAGCATCTCTGGCAAGCTCTTGCAGACGGCAAGCCCGTAGAGTCTGTAGTCGGCAACAACGCGGTCGCGTTCGCCGAGGAATGGGGCAAACCTTACAAGCCGCCGCAGCTACCGGCAGCGTACGCTTCGGAGCAAGTAGCCTACGTTTTCATGGGGATCTCGTTTGCGGCAACGATCGGACACCTATGGCAGCGGTCCTACGAGGTTCCCTTCAACCTGCGAAAAATTGCGTCAGACCTATCCCGAGGTCTCGCGGTAGCTCTCGTGACGAACTTTTCCTTGCGACAGTACGTCAAGCGTTCGGGACAATCGAACGACTTAGAAGAACTCTCTTGGAAGAAGTTTTTAGTCTTCAGCGGCTCTGTTACTTTCGGATACGCCACGCTGCTGGGAATAAACCTGGCCGTCAAAGGCGGCGACAGGTCTGCTTTTTCCGAGTGGTCCTGGCACGCGACAATCGCTGCGGGAATTTCCGGCACCGGCTTATTGTGGCTCTCGCGTGATAGTCAAGAAGAGGGCTAGGTCGGGGAAAGGAGGTTGTCTTGAGAACCGATAACCAGCAGGAACAAATTCGGAGAGTTTTAGCTATCTGCAAGGATCAGTGGCGGTCAAGCGGCATACCCGAAGACCGCCTCGAAATGATGGGCGAAGAGCTAGAGGAAGACCTACGGTATGCCGTAGAGAACGGCAGAACTGTAGAGGAAGTAGTCGGTCCTGACGTACAGGAATTTGCCGCATCATGGGCGCAAGAAGATTTGCAAACGAGTTCTCCGAGAGACCGCATCATGGTGGGCGTCATTGTAGTCGTCATATTTCTCATTGTTGCGGTAAGCCTCGCCGTTCGCTTTGTACCGCTCCTGCAATCTTGGTGGCCGTGGTACGCAGCCGTGGCTTTATCTTTGGTAGCCGCTGCTGTTTTATTGTTCTGGCCGGGGAGGTCGCGTTGAAGACTCTCTAATTGTTCGGTTCGGACCGGGGATACAGGATCTACGAGATAAAGGAGCGAGTAGAGATGGGCTGGTTTATCGAGGCGTCGAAAAAGTATGCTGTATTCAGCGGAAGATCGAGGCGTAAAGAGTATTGGTACTTTACGCTTTTCTACATCTTCATCACCATCGCGCTGGCGATCGTCGACAGTGCCCTCGGAACCTGGGCACCTTCGGTGGGGATCGGCCTTTTGAGCGGCATCTTCGGCCTGGCGCTCCTACTTCCTAGCATTGCGGTGACCGTCAGGAGGCTTCACGACACCGATCGTACCGGCTGGTGGTATCTCATCTCGTTTATCCCAATAATTGGGCCCCTGGTGTTATTGGTGTTCGTTGTGATGGACAGTACGCCAGGAAGCAACCGTTACGGCTCTAATCCGAAGACCGCAATGGCCTGATAGCTATCCTCGCCATGAGTAAGATAAGGAGGTAGCTGTTTCGTAGTCTAAGGATAGAGGTGGCATGGACAGGCTCAATTGGGCGGGCATTATTGCAGGAGCAGTTGTGGCGGCAACCATAAACCTGGGGGCCGGGTTTCTATTCCCGACGTCTAATGGCGGAGCCGCCGACCCGGCGACTCTTGCCTCTATCGTGGTGTCTTTTCTGGCTTATGGGTTGGGCGGGTATATCGCCGGCCGGATGTCCGGGGAGGCGGGCGGGCTCAACGGGTTGATGGTCGCGGTTATAGGGTTTGCGATCGGGATAATGCTCGGCATAATCCTTAGCGTGGTGATCGCCCTGGCGGGAGTAAGGTTCCGGCAGCCGGAGCCCGATGCGGTGAACGTCGGGGCGCTTCTCGCCGTGGCGGGGATATCGCTCGCGCTTACGTTCGTCGGCGGCTACGCGGGCGGCAAGCTCGGTGAACGTTCTTCGACGTCGGTATAACGCAGCCAGCGTAGCGCGCTACTCGAAGACTACGGTGCGGTTACCGTCTACCAGGATGCGATCCCCTAAATGCCAGCGGACGGCACGGGCGAGGACCCGGCGCTCTATCTCCCGGCCCTGGCGTACCAGGTCTTCCACGGTCTCGCGGTGGGTAACGTGGGAGACGTCCTGGTGGATTATCGGGCCGGCATCGAGGTCTTCGGTGACGTAGTGGGCGGTCGCGCCGATGGTCTTCACGCCCCGCTCGTGCGCCCGGCGGTACGGGTCCGCGCCGACGAAAGCCGGCAGGAACGAGTGGTGGATGTTGATCAGGCGGTCCGGGAAAGCGCTTACGAACTTGGGCGTGAGGATCTGCATGTACCGGGCGAGCACGACCACATCGATCTCATGGTCGTATAGCAGGTCCAACATGGCGGACTCTTGCTCGGCCTTGGTCTCTTTCGTAACCGGCAGGTGATGGAACGGGATACCGTAGAGTTCGGCCCGTGAGGCGAGGTCCGGATGATTCGAGATGACCAGCGGTATCTCGGCTTCGAGTTCCCCCGCATCCCACCGCCACAGCAAATCTATTAGGCAGTGATCTTGGCGGGAGACGAGTATCGCCATCCTCTTGGGGGCGTCGGTGTGGGAGATACTCCACTCGATGCCGTGGCGGCGGGCCAGCGGCGCGAAGGCCGCCCCGAACTCCTCGCGTTCCAGGCCGAAGCCGGCGCCCTCGATCTCCAGCCGCATAAAAAAGCGCCCGGACTCGCTAACGTACTGGTCCGCGGATAAGATATTCCCATCGTGCATGGCGATGAAAGAGGAGATCGCCGCTATGAGACCCTTCTTATCCGGGCATGAAATTAGTAACCGTATGTCGTAGCCCACAATAGCCGCTATTGTGCTACATCCGCGTACGGGCTGGCAAGCGGGTCGCCGACGAATTAATCTTCGTGGCGAGAGAACAACCGCCTAGATAGGAAATATTATTCAAAAACTAGCGTACATGGGAGATGAAGAACGCCGCCTATTCGACCTCGCCGCGAGTGCGGCGCGTAAAGAGCTAGCGTCGTTGCCGGGGCGCGACCGGGATATTTTCATCACCCGCCTCGCCCACTACTGGCAGGACCTCTACCACGGGCTCAAGCCGCCGTATGGCAAACGGGAAGACTTCGATGGTTTCGTTGTCCGGCTCGTCCGCGCGCTGGCGGCCGCGTACACCGGCCGGCCGGAAGACCTCAAACG
Source organism: Rubrobacteraceae bacterium (assembly GCA_049650095.1). GTDB lineage: Bacteria > Actinomycetota > Rubrobacteria > Rubrobacterales > Rubrobacteraceae > SIRX01. The sequence continues at coordinate 20,013 of JBARZM010000128.1, forward strand.
CCTGGATCTGGGGCGCAGCCTGGGCCCGGGTTGGTTTCAGAACGAACGCCGCGTGGGTTACGTCCTTTACGTGGAGCGGTTTGCAGGGGACCTCCGGGGCGTCGCCGAAAACCGGGACTACCTGCGGGAGCTTGGCGCGAACTACATACACCTCATGCCGCTGTTGGATACCCGGCCCGGGCCCGACGACGGCGGCTACGCCGTTCGGGACTACAAGAAAGTAAACCCGGATCTCGGCACGATGGAAGACCTCGGGGAGTTGTGTTCCTTCTTCCGGGAAGAAGACATGAGCGTGTGCCTGGACCTGGTCCTAAACCATTGCGCCCGCGAGCACGAGTGGGCCGCGCGGGCCCGGGCCGGAGAAGACGAGTACCTGCGGATGTTCCACACCTTCCCCGACAGGACAGTTCCCGACGAGTACGAAAAGTCGCTGCCCGAGGTGCTGCCCGCGACCTCGCCCGGCAACTTCACCTGGGACGCGGAGCTTGGGCGCTGGGTGTGGACCTCGTTCAACGATTACCAGTGGGACCTAAACTGGTCCGAGCCGAAAGTTTTCCTGGAGATGGCGGGCGTGCTGCTTTACCTGGCGAACGTGGGGATAGAAGTCTTCCGCCTCGACGCGGTCGCTTTCTTATGGAAACGTCCCGGCACGAACTGCCAGAACCAGCCGGAAGTCCACGACATCCTCCAGGCGCTCCGGGCCTGCACCCGCATCGCCGCCCCAGCCGTCATCCACAAAGCCGAGGCGATAGTCGCCCCGCACGACCTGATCCACTACCTCGGCACCCACAGCCGCTACGGCAAGGAATCCGACCTCGCCTACCACAACAGCTTGATGGTCCATTACTGGTCCTCGCTCGCCAGCCGCGAGACGCCGCTGATGACCAGCGTGCTTCGCAAGTTCCCCGAGAAGCCGTCCAACACAGCCTGGGGCACGTACATCCGGGGCCACGACGACATTGGTTGGGCCATAACCGAGGAGGACGCCGAAGTGGTCGGCGTGGATGGCGCCGCCCACCGATCCTTCCTGAGCGAGTACTACACCGGCGCTTTTCCAGGAAGCCCCGCCCGCGGGGCGGTCTACGAGCTAAACCCGCTGACCGGCGACCGGCGGGTGAGCGGCTCCACGGGCAGCCTCGCCGGGCTGGAGGCGGCGCTTGAGAATGGCGACGAGGAACCACTGGACCTCAGCATCCGGCGTATCCTGCTCGGCCACGCCCTCATCCTGGGCTATGGCGGGGTGCCCTTGATCTACATGGGAGATGAGATCGGGCTGCCGAACGACTTCTCGTACCTGGAGGAACCGGATAAGTCCGCGGATAACCGCTGGATGCACCGGCCACCGATGGACTGGAAGAAGGCCGCCCGCCGCGACGAGTCCGGCACGGTGGAGCATCGGCTCTTCTCCGGCCTCCGGACCCTCATCCAGGCCCGCCGGCGCAGCCCGCACCTCAACGCGGCGACTCCGACGCGCGTGCTGGACCCTTACCATCCGCGCGTCTTCGCCTTTCTACGCCCCCATCCGCTCGGTCCCCTGGTCGCGGTCCACAACTTCACCGAGATAGAGCAAACCTTCAGCGCGGACCTGCCGCGCTCCCAGGGAGTCGAAAGGCCGTTCGATCGCATCAAGCAAAAGCCGGTCGACCTGGACGAAAGCGGTATAAGTCTACGCCCCTATGAGGTGATGTGGCTCTCCGATGGGCCCGAGCCCTAAGTCTCCGAATCCCTAATCCCGGCCCCGGAGTTGGGTGACCGTCGGGTGGAAAAACAGATCCAGCAACCAGTCGGCGGCTATACGGGCCCGGTTTTGGGGGCTCTCGGTCTTGAACAAGTAGGTGGCCCGCCAGAACAGCGCCGCGATCAAGCCACTGAACTTCACGCCCATAACGTCGTTCACGGCGAAGGAGCTGCCGAGCTCCACTAGTTGCCCGAGCGACTTGTACTCGAAAGGCTCCAGGTCTTCGCCGTCTATGACGGCGAGCACGTTCTTCGCCGCCGCGTGGCCTCCCTGGACCGCCGCCTGGGCATTGGGGGGTATCGGGGTGCCCTCCGCGTCCACGTTGGCCGCGCAGTCGCCGATGCCCCAGACGCTATCGTGGCCCTTTACGCGGCAGTAAGCGTCTACTTCGAGGCCCTTGCGCTCGTCGGACGGTAAGTCTATGTCTTCGAGCTTCACGCTCGCGCGGGCCCCGGCGGTCCAGACCACGTTCTCGGTCTCTATCTCGTTTCCGTCGTCCAGGATCACTTTGTCGGCGGTGATCTCCTTCGCCTTTACGTTGCTTATTACTTCGATCTGAAGGTCCGCCAGCTTTTTGCGGGCCGTTCGCCGGAGCGCCGGGTCCAGCTCCTTTAGCACCTGCTTGTTGCGGTCCACCAGCACGATCCTCACCCGTCGCGGGTTGATGTTCGGGTAGTCGGGCGTTATCGCGTTGTGAACGAGGCTGTGTAGCTCGGAGGCGGTCTCCACACCGGTGGCCCCACCCCCGATAATGACGAAGGTGAGCCTCGACGGCGGCACGTCTCCCCCACGCAAAGTCGCCTCCTCGAAACGCTCTATAACCCGATTGCGGATATCCTCGGCGGTGTGTATGCCGGTCATGCTCAGCGCGTGTTTCTCGACGCCGGGTATGCCGAAGTACGCCGGCTCTCCCCCGAGGCTCATGATGAGGTGGTCGTAAGGCACCTCTATTTTATCCACGCCCTCGCCCGTGGCCGTGACGACCTTATGCTCCAAATCCACGCTCTCGACGTAGGCCCGCCGGAAGCTGGCACCGTGCTCTATAAGGGACCGCCGCAGCGGTTGGGCCACGTTCTTTGTTTCGATGTCACTGCTTATTACACCGGCGAGCATGGGCCAGAAGGTAAAATAGTTCTCCTTGGAGATGACCATTACCCCCACGTCGTTCCGCTTCTCGATCATCTTGCACAGCGACTTGGCCGACGTGTACCCGCCGAAACCTCCGCCCAGGATGAGCACCTTGTTCTCGAACTCGGTGTAAGGCTTTCTCTCCCAGGGCTCGTAGCGCGGGTTTGGCGTGTCCTTCAGTAAACGCCTCAGTGTCTCCAGGGCGAGGGCGCCTCCCCCTACCGCCAGACTTCCCTTGAGCAGCTTGTTCATGCTTTTCTCCAGATCCGCTATCAGCAGGCTTTTGTCGAGACCACGCCTTAACCTTAAGGCATGTAGATATCATAAGCAATGCTCGAACTCCACCTATCCGGAATACTCCGGTGAAACCTTACTCCCAACGGGCCGCCGGGCCGATGCTAATATCCGCCAATGACCGATACAGGAGAAGACAAGCTGCAGTTGTTAAAAGACCGGATGGCGAGCCTGAGCGACCTGGGCGGCGCGGGCATGACGCTTTTTTGGGACCGGCAAGTCTACATGCCGGAAGGGGCGGTGGAAGGGCGCGCCGAGCAGTTGGCGACCATTAGCCGCATCTCCCACGAAATACTGACCGCCCAAGAGACCGGGGATCTCATAGAGGCCCTCGATGACCTGGACCCGGAGACCGACGACGGCGCCCTGGTAAGGGTGGCCCGTCGCAACTACGAGAAGGCTACCCGGCTGCCGTCTCGCCTCGTGGAAGACCTCTCCCGCGCCCAGTCCCTCGCCGAGCCCGCCTGGGTGAACGCGCGGGCTGAGTCAGACTGGTCGGCGTTCGCGCCCTACCTGGAGCGTCTGATCTCACTCCAGCGCGAATCGGCCGAGCATCTAGGATACGAAGACCATCCCTACGACGCGATGATCGACGCCTTCGAGCCCGGCCAGACCAAGGCCCGGGTGGCGGAGATGTTCGAAGGCCTTAAGGCCGGCATCCTGCCGCTGCTGGGCGAGGTCTATGATTCCATAGCGGACAGCGACGGCGACCGCTCGGCCCCGCTCCACGGCGAGTTCGACGAGAAAAAGCAAGAAGAGTTCGGGCAGGCGGTGATCACGGCTTTCGGGTACGACTGGAGCCGGGGCCGCCAGGACCGCACGGTTCATCCATTCTGCGCCGGCATAAACGCGGGCGACGTGCGGATCACCACCCGCTTCGACCCCACCTGGCTCTCCCCCGCCCTGTTCGCCACGTTCCACGAGTCCGGCCACGCGATGTACGAGCAAGGCGTGGACCCGACCTACACCCGCACGCCCCTCGCCGGGGGCACCTCGCTCGGCGTCCACGAATCTCAGTCGCGCCTCTGGGAGAACCTCGTCGGCCGCTCGCGCCCGTTCTGGACCCACTACTACCCGAAACTTCAGGAAACCTTCCCCGGAGAACTAGGCGATACGGACCTGGAAACCTTCTACAGGGCTATCAACGCGGTCGCGCCGTCGGACATCCGGGTAGAGGCCGACGAGCTAACCTACAACCTCCACATCCTGCTCCGCTTCGAGCTAGAAGTCGCCATCATGGAAGACAAACTCCCGGTCGCAGACCTACCGGAGGCCTGGAACGCGAAGATGGAGGAATACCTGGGCATCCGCCCCGAGAACGACGCCCAGGGGGTTTTGCAAGACGTCCACTGGTCCGCCGGCCTCTTCGGCTACTTCCCGACCTACTCCATCGGCAACGTACTCTCGGTTCAACTCTTCGACATCGCAACGGAACAGCAGCCGGAGATAAAAGACGAAATCAGCCAGGGAGAATTCGGGACCCTACGCAACTGGCTGCGCGAGAACATCCATCAATACGGTAGCAAACACGAGCCCGAAGACCTCGTCCAACGCGTAACCGGCAGCCCACTAAACGCAGAACCCTACCTCAAATACCTGAACAATAAGTTCAGCGAACTATACGGTCTGGATCGCTAGGCGACCTCCACCAAAAGCATTGCGCCCGGTATAGACGCCGGGCGCAATACTCGCACTCGCGCCATGTTCTGTCCACCACGCTTCATATTCCAATCCTCGCCCGACCCGAAGGCCGGGCGCAACGAATGGCACGTCCACCATGCGAAATCCCGCGTCCTTATTCCAATCCTCGCCCGACCCGAAGGCCGGGCGCAACGGCCTTATCGTTGCCCTGGCTTGGGGGCAGATATGTTCCAATCCTCGCCCGACCCGAAGGCCGGGCGCAACGGCCTTATCGTTGCCCTGGCTTGGGGGCAGATATG
>JBARZM010000129.1:0-4810 GCA_049650095.1 Rubrobacteraceae bacterium
GGCAGCGGGGTCAGGTCTACCTGATACTGCGAGAGGCCGTCCGGAACGCCGTGAGGCATTCGGGGTGCTCCCGGATAACCGTGGGGTTGGACGTTACCCCGCAAGAGTTTTCGGGCTTCGTGCGGGATGATGGCCGGGGCCTGACCGGCAAAGAAAATGGCGATTCCCCGGACGGATTCGGTCTCCAGTCCATGAGCGAGCGCGCAGGCCTCATGAAAGGCGAGACACGGGTATACTCCCTATCAGAGGGTGGCACCGGCATGGAAGTTCGCGTGCCCCTGTGAGAAGGGGAAATGCTTGACCGAAGAAAAGATAAAGGTTCTTTTGGCGGATGACCACGCCATGTTCCGCCAAGGGATAAGAGAGATGCTTTCGACCGACGGGGAGATCGAGGTAGTCGGAGAAGCAGCGGACGGTGAGGCGGCCGTCGCACTCGCGGAAGAGTTGCGGCCCGGGGTTGTGCTGCTGGACATAGAGATGCCCGTAATGGACGCCCGGCAGGCGATAAGCCGGATACTCGGCGTACCGTCCACGCCCAAAGTCGTAATCGTTACCATGTACGACGACCCGCGGTTGGTGCGGGAGTTGATCGGCCTCGGCGCCGTCGCTTACCTAGTGAAGAGCGCAACTATAGAGGAGTTGATCTCCGCGGTTCACAACGCCGCCCGGAGCCCGGTAGGCCCCGATGAAAAAGTCGTCATGGTCGCGCCGCCGGAAGCGTTTCAGAATTCAAACGGCACAAACCACCTCTCCGGACGAGAGCTTGAGGTGCTGCTACTGGTCGCCCGGGGGATGAGCAACTCCCAGATCGCCCTCTCCCTGCACCTCTCGGAGTCCACCGTCAAACGGCATCTGGCGAACATCTACCCGAAGATGGAAGTTTCTTCTCGCGGTGAAGCGGTCAGAAAAGCCCTGCGGGAAAACTGGATCACCGCCCGCGACATCACCGCCGGCGAGTACGATAGCGCCTAAGTAGTTACCCGGAACACGTAGTGCGAACCACCGAAAACCGGCGAAGAAGCGGCTATCCTAAGCCATGTTCCAAAGCCGGAGAGAGCGTGACCCATTTCCCGGGCAGTACACCCCGGGGTGTACTCTTGTTCAGGCTTTCCACGAAATCTTTCAGGCTTATGCTTAGCAGTCCGGTGGTGTTCAGGCACGAGCCCTCCGGGATAGGGTCCAGAGTTACGTACCCGATGTCGTCGAGGGCAGCGTGGACCATGGCGAGGATGTCTTCGACCGCGATTTCCTCTACCCGCCAATCTTCCCGTGGACCTCTCAGGCACAGGAACATTTCGGCTTCTTCCTCGAAGCTAAAGACCGGCAGGGCCTTTTCTCCGCCCGAAAGACGGGTATCCAGAACTTCTGTACCGGTCTGCCCCTCCCTTACGAGCAACCAGTATGATGTGCGATTCGGCATCCAAGCCGCCTCTCTCACCTAGCGGTAGTGTTTCCGCATCCGTAGCTGGAAACGGAAACCCCATCATATAGCGTAAGTTCACCACGGGAAATACTACGAATTATGCAAAACACGCCGGTCGACATGCCGGAGTCCGGTCCGGATAGGCCTCTGCGGCGAGAATCCCTCAAATATATCCCCGGACATAAAGTCACCGGCATTTATATGCTTTTCGGGGGGCCTGCTTCCACCCGCGTGAGCATCTCTTCCGGCGTTCCGCGGCGGCTTTGGATGCTCTCCAGCCACCACGTCGCGCCCGCTTCGGCGTAGGACGCGGGGAGGCTGGTGTCGCCGGGCTCCGTGTAGCCATCCAACGCCACGTCGAAGGGCGGGCCCGGCGGCCGGTGGCGGCGTATCTCCTCCACCAGAGCCCCGATCTCCTCGGGGCTCTTGGACATGCCGATTGAGCCGTCGAGGGGCGTGGCGCTGGCGAGCCAGCCGTCCCAGCGGGCGGCGCGGCGCAGGGCGGGACCGGCTTCGCCCCCGATCCAGATGGGTGTCCGGGGCCTCTGTACCGGGGTCGGGGCGAGCTTGACGCCTTCGACCGTATAGTAGGCCCCGTGGTGCGTAACTTCTTCCCCGGACATAAGACGGTCGAGGACGGTGAGCCCTTCGTCGAGCATCGCGGCCCGCTCCTTCGCGCCGCCGGCGTCACCGAAGGCGGTAAATTCCCGCTCCACGCCACCGAGACCCGCCCCGAAAACGGCGCGTCCGGCGCTCAGGAGATCCAGGGACGCCAGCGCGTTCGCCACCACCTGCGGGCGGCGGCGGGCGAGCGGGGTGATGTCCGTGCCGACCCGGATACGGGCCGTGGAGGCCGCGACCGCGGAGAGCACGACCCACGGGTCCACCGACGGGGCGTCCCAGACGAAGCCGAGATGGTCCCAGACGAAGAAGCCCTCCCAGCCAGCCTCCTCGGCGGCCCGGGCGAGACGCACCGCTTCCCGGGGGTCCGAGTAATCGCCCATGTTGGAGAGCACGATACCGTAACGCATTGGCTGTCGGCCCTCAGCCGGAGGCGGAGAAGTTCCGGAGGTCGGCGGAGAGGCGTTCCTGGATGGAGTTGCACATGAGATCGCAGAGCTCGAAGACGGATTCGTCGGCTATGGCGTAGAAGGAGTTCAAGCCCTGTTTGCGGCGCTCCACGATACCGGCCTCCAGCAGCATCCTCAAATGTTTGGAGACGTTTGCCTGTAACCCGCCAGTCTCCTCGACCAGCCCGGAGACGCTTTTCTCGCCACCCATCAAAGCGTAGAGGAGCTTCAGGCGCATCGGCTCCGAGAAAGCCTTGAACTGCTCGCCGAGCATCTCGAAGGCTTCCTCGGAGAGGTCTCTTTTCGTGTACTCCGGCACGGCGCCCTCCTGTTACGGGATCACATCACTATAGAGTAAAGTTTACCAGCACAGGCTGCAGAAGGAGCCCCGCAGAAAAACCTAGCCGCGCGGGTGGTCCAGGAAGAATCGCACCATCTCTATCGAGGCATCGGGGCCGTTGGCGTCGGTGTACGAGCCTTGCGGGCTACCGCCGGACCACGCGTGTCCCGCGCCGTGGACGATCCAAAGCTCCGCGACCGGGTCCTCGTCCGCGGTGCGGTACACGGAGTGGGTGTAGGAGCGGCCGCCGCGCACCTGGCCTTGACGCACGGTCGCCCGGGGGGTTGTCCGGGGGGTTGCCTGGGGGGTTGCCGGGCCCCGCAGGCCGGAGAGCTTTTGGTTAAGGACCTGTTCGGCGTTGCGCCGGTTCACGGTGCTGTCGCGGTCGCCGTGGAAGACGATCGCCGGAACGGTCCGGGCCAGGTCCACCGCCTCCGGGCGGGCGCTGGCTCCTGACGCTCCCGCGCCGCCTTGCATGGCCCCGAACGCGGATGGCAGGTCGTGGGCCGCCCCGTAAGCCAACCCCGAATGTACCCCGACGGCGGCGTAGAGGTCGGGGTAGGTCTCGCCCAGGATGACCGCCATAGCCGCCCCGGCGGACATGCCGGCTACGTAGATCCTCTTTGTATCCACGGGCTGGGTGGCGGCGATCTGGTGCGTAATCCCCGCGATTATGGAGGGTTCGCCCTGGTCTCTATGCTGGTCGCCGGCGTTGAACCAGTTCCAGCACTTGTTCATGTTGGAGGAGCTTGTCTGCTCGGGATAGACGACGAAGAAGTTACCGCTCTCGGCCAACGTGTTCATGCGCGTGCCGGCGGCGAAGTCGTCCGGATTTTGGGTACAGCCGTGGAGCATGACGAGCAGCGGCAGGGGCTCTCCGTTCGTCCCACCCGGGATGTATAGCTTGTAGCCGCGGGTCCCGGAGCGGTTGGTGTAAGAGCCGGAGACGAAACGCCCCGCCGTTTGGGGCCCGACGCCCGGCGCCCCGGGCTCCGGCGCGTGGGGGATCACGCCTTCCGGAACACCCTCCATCGAGGCTTCTCTGCGGAATATGTCGCGGGTGAGCGAGTCCGGCAAGTCCAGGAGACGAGAGACCATCGAATCCGCATCCGGCCTGGCCTTCGGCCCCTTCGGACCCGACGAAGCCGGAGGATCTTCTACCCGGACGCCGCCCTGGGCGGGCATATAGTCACCAAGCGGACCGCCGAGCGGATTCCCAAGCGGGTTTCCTAGCGGACTGCCGAGCGCGCGCTGGATGGCGGCTGTTGCCTCCGAGAGCTTTCCGGCGTTGGTGAGCCTCGTTGCTTCGGTCATTCCTTCCTGCATCTCCGGGTTGGGCATGGTGTTCTTGGTGTAGTTCGGCATGGTCCGCCTCTCTTAGGTAGTCGGTTTTTGTGGTGTTCCAGGGTTCGGTCGTCAACTGATCCGACCGGACAAAGCCTGCTTTATGGCCGCGTTCGCCCGGAAGGCGCCGAGGACCTGGACGGATTCGATGCTTTCGGCGGCCAACTCCGGAGAAACGTCGTCGGCGATGCTTGCCAGGCCCAGCACGTTTATCTGGAGACGTTCCCCCGCGTCGCGGACTTCTTCCAGGTATCGCCGGTCGAAGTGCTGCACGCCGAGCACCAGCGTCTTGCGGGCAACCGTCTCCCGAACTACTTCGGAATGGGCGCCCAACTGGTTCCTGATCGCCGTGCGGATGAAATCGGTGCGGTTCGAGTAGAAACCCTCCTGCACCAGAAGGTCCACCTGGCCCAAATCCACCGGACCCAGGTTTATCGTGATCTTCTCCGTATCACCTGCCGTAGCCATCTATCTACCATCCATATGGATGGTTTATACCAGGACATGTGCGGGCTGTCAACGGATAGGAGGCGTGAGACTTATCTTCCGGGTGTAGCGGGAAGAATGAGTGTGTCGTGAAAAACCGGACGAGGAGGAACGGGTGGAGATCATGGACGTACGTTCAGGGAGTGG
>JBARZM010000130.1:0-2556 GCA_049650095.1 Rubrobacteraceae bacterium
GCCGGCGGGAGGCCGCCGGCGCGGGGGGCGGCGCGAAACGGGGTGGCTCCGCCGGGAGGGGGCGTATGGTTCTGCTGGCGGGCATGTTCGTGGCCTTAACGACGGCCCTGGTATTCGCCGCCACCACCAGGGGTTTCGCCGACCTTGGCAACCTCGTCAACTTGTCCTCCCAAAGCTCCCCGCAGCCTGTTTCGGGGATGGCGGTGCCCGAATCCTCGGCCATTGCTGCCCCGGCCATCGAGGTCGACGTCCCGAAAGTCGTGGGCAAGGGCCGGGAAGAAGCGGAGAAAAACCTCGGAGAGGCTGGTTTCGACGTGGCGGTCGAAGAGAAAGAGACCTCTGAAGCCGAGGCTGGGAATGTTGTTTCCCAAAGCCCGAAGGGAAGCTCCAAAGCAGATTTTGGCTCGAAAGTGAAGATCACGGTGGCGAAAGCCCCCGCGACCGGCGTGGTGCCGGTGCTCTCCGGCATGACCCCCGAAGAAGCCGGGAAAGCCCTCTCGGAGAACGGGCTGGAACTCGGGAACCAGGACCAGGCGCCGAGTTCGTCCGTGCCCGAAGGACTCATCTCGGACCAAGACGTTCGCGCCACCGCCGAAGTGTCCCGGGGCACCGCCGTAAGCGTCACCGTTAGCTCCGGCCCGGCGCCCGAACCGGCGCCCGCTGAACCGGCGCCCGTAGAGCCAGCGCCGGTAGATCCAGCGCCTTCTGAACCGGTGCCCGTAGAGCCAGCGCCGGTAGATCCAGCGCCTTCCGAACCGGTTCCCGTAGAGCCAGCGCCGGTAGATCCAGCGCCCGTAGAGCCGGCGCCCGTGGAGCCAGCGCCCGTAGAGCCGGCTCCAGCCGATACTCCCGGCCTCTCGGATAGTTCCGGTTCTGGGGCTGGGGATCAGCCTTCCGGGGGCGCGGCGCCCCTGGAGCCCGCTCCCGTCCCCCCGGCGTCGCAACCACCTGAGGGTGGCTCCGGGTCGGCGGGATCCGCTGACCCGATAGACCCGCCGATGCTCGACATGCCGGTGTTAAACGACTAACGGCCGTCCCGGCCCTGGTATTTGGCCCGGTCTTCGTGAACGTCTTACAAACTGTTACCATCTCGTAACCATCGAATGCTAATATGTCGGGCGTGAAACGCGAGCCCCAAAATTACAGAACCTACAAATCGTGGCCCCGCTGGGAAAAGACCTCCAAGTGGGACCGAAAGAGGCGTAGGCCGAGCAGGCGTTTCGGTGGCGGGAGCATCTTGCTCGGGGCGCTCGGTGTCGTGGTAATACTGGTCGGCCTGGTGGTTTTTGGTTCGCAGGCTTTCGACACGGTAGGGTCCGGGCCGGCTCCGACCGACAACACGATGAAGCTCACGGTCCCCGACATGAAGCGGGTCAAAGGCGTGCCCGTGTATACCGGCCCCGCCGACGACGAGGAGAAGCTCGGGGCGGGCGCCCTACACCTGGACAGCACCGGATACCCTTGGGAGTCGGGCTCCAACGTCTACATAGCGGGCCACCGGCTAGGGTACCCGAACACCAGCAGCTTCCTCGTCTTCTACGACCTGAACAAGTTGGAAAACGGCGATAAGGTGGTCTTGCGGGATTCCGAGAATACCCGGTACGTTTACAAGGTCTTCAACCGGATGGTCACGGGCCCCAACGACCTCCAGGTTACAGAGCCCGTGCCCGGCAAAAGCGTGGTTAGCCTGCAAACCTGCACGCTCCCCGATTACTCTAAGCGCTTGGTGGTTCAGGCCGAGTACGTGACGAGCCGACCGGCGTAGTCCCGTAAGATCCGGCTTCGGTGAAGGCTAAGATTTGAGCTTGTAGCCCGTTTTGAAGATCCACCACACCGTCGTCATGCACACGGCCAGGAAGACCACCGTCATGGTCATGCTCAGGGCGACGCTCACGTCGGCGACATCGTAGAAGCTCCAGCGAAAGGCGCTTATGAGGTAGACGACCGGGTTGAAGAGCGTGATCGTCTGCCAGACCGGCGGCAGCATGTCCACGGAATAGAAGCTGCCGCCGAGGAAGATCAGGGGCGTCACGATCAGGAACGGCACGAGCTGTAGCTTCTCGAACCCATCCGCCCAGATGCCCAGCATGAAACCGAAGAGGCTGAAGGTTATCGCCGTGAGCACCAGGAAAACCAGCATCCAGAAGGGATGCGCGATCTCCAGCGGCACGAACAAGCTCGCGGTGCCGAGGATTATGATGCCGAGTATCATCGACTTGGTCGCCGCCGCCCCGACGTAACCCAGCACGATCTCCACGTACGAAACCGGCGCCGACAGGATCTCGTAAATAGTTCCCGTGAACTTGGGGAAGAAGATGCCGAACGCCGCGTTGGTGATGCTTTGGGTAAGCAGCGAGAGCATTATGAGCCCCGGCACGATGAACGCGCCGTAGCTGATCCCATCTATGTTCTGTATCCGCGAACCGATCGCCGCCCCGAAGACGACGAAGTACAGCGAGGTCGAGATGACGGGCGAGACGATGCTCTGGAGCACCGTGCGCAAGGTGCGGGCCATCTCGAACTTGTAGATCGCCCGTACCGCGTAAAAGTTCATTG
>JBARZM010000131.1:0-5094 GCA_049650095.1 Rubrobacteraceae bacterium
AACGCGGTCTTCAGCATATTCTTCGCCGGCATATCCGGTTCCTCGATGGCCGACGTGGCCGCGAACTCAAGGATTCTTCTGCCGGCGATGAAGAAAGAAGGCTACGACCCGGCGAGCTCGGCGGCTCTTATTGCGGCCGCGTCGACCATCGCAAATATGATTCCTCCCAGTATCATGGCTGTTGTCTACGGCGCAATCGGCGGGGTTTCGATCGCCGCTCTTTTTATAGGGGGGATCGCGCCCGGCGTTATGGTAGGCGTTGGCTTGATGGTCTATAGTTACTTCTTTGTTGCCGCGCCTCCCAAACCCCGCGCGCCACTAAAAGAGGTGGCAAAGGCGGCGGGAGCGAGCGCGTTGCCGCTCATGGTGCCGATCATCATTATGGGCGGCATCCTGAGCGGATTTTTCACGCCGACAGAGGCCGGCATGGTCGCAGTCGTGTACACTGTCGTGTTTCTGATACCGGTAATGGCCCGGGGGCACCTGTGGCGATTGCCAAGAGACTTCATTAATGCTGGAGTGATTTATACTTTACCGTTGTTGGCGATAGCATCCGCGTCGGCCTTCGCCTGGCTACTAGCCCGTCTTCGTGCTCCCCAGACTGTATCCGGCTGGGTGGAAGCAGTCGCGGGTTCGAACCCGACGGCGATCATGTTCATGCTCGTTCTCGTGGTGGTCATCGTTGGGCAGTTTATCGATGCCGTACCCGCGATCGTTATTCTTATGCCGGTCATCCTGGCGTTCAATGAGCTGGGAGACATCAATCCTATCCACATGGGTGTGGTCGTCATCGTTAGTCTAGCTTTCGGCCTCATAACCGCTCCCTATGGTCTGTCGCTACTATTGGCGACCAGCTTCGCCGGGGTGCGGTTCTCAGAAGGAATACGAAAGTCGATGCCGATCTACGGCCTCTTTATAGTGATTATTACAGCGCTGGTACTTTTCCCGGATTTGGCCCTGTGGCTGCCCAAGATCCTGACCCCGAGAGCCGCCGGTTGCTTCCCCGCCCCTAGCGGAGACGGCTTCATTTGTCCCTGAACACTGGCGTGTAGCCAGTACAAATTCTGTGAGATGCACCAATAGGAGGTACCAAAGTGGAGTTGGAAGACAAAGTGGTAGTAATTACCGGAGCCGGTCGGGGTATAGGCGCTAGCGCGGCGGGTCTGATGGCCCGCAATGGCGCGAAGGTCGTGATCGCCGACATCCGCGAGGACTGGGGCCAAGAGACAACAGACAATATACGCGAGTCCGACGGAGTCGCGGAGTTTGTAAAGACTGATGTCTCGGAAGAAGGAGATGTAGCAGATCTAATCGAATACGCGGTGGCCACCCACGGGAGGCTCGACGCGATCGTCAACAATGCCGCCACTACTGTTATAGGCAAAGCCAACGAAATCACAGCCGAAGACTGGGACCGTGTGATGCGCGTAAACGTCGCCGGCGTTTTCTACGGGTGCAAGCACGCCATACGACAGTTTCTCGAGCAGGACGGTGGATCGATAGTCAACATGGGTTCCATCTCTGCTGTTGTCGGCCTCCCCGAACGGGCGGCGTACTGTGCCTCAAAAGGGGCGGTTTTTCAACTCTCCCGGCAAATAGCAATGGAGTTCGCAAGCGACAACATCCGCTGCAATACAGTCGGGCCAGGGTCCGTAGAAGGGGACTTCCTACGAAACAACCTTGCCCGGGCGTCCGACCCAGAGGCCGCCGAAGAGAGAATACTCGGCGCCCACCCCATAGGACGTCTTGCTGACCCATTGGAGATCGCTGAGGTAGTAATGTTTCTCGTATCGGACCGCTCGTCGTTCGTAACAGGGGCAAATCTTCAGGCCGACGGTGGTTACACAGCCATCTGAAGGCGCAGCGGCCCGGCAACGCTACGCGAGGGAAGTAACTGTCTAACAGCTAGAGAACTTCACACAAGAGCATCACTTGCTGGAGCCACGAAGACACTCCCCCACCGCTCGTCGAGTCCGAAGACTTCCTGCAACGTAATCCGCGCCCAAACCGCCGTGCTAATGTCCCACGACAGGTGGGCAGAAGCATTAGACAGAGAGGTACGAAAATTCCTGTTGCGTAAAGGGTCCTAACGAGAGAGCCATCCGAGCATAGTTTGGGCGACGAGTTTGGCGGCGTCTTGCTGGACGAAGTGGCCGGCTCCGGGGACGGTGAAGATGGTCAGGTCTTTCTCGATCCAGTTCCAGGTGTCGTTGAGGGCGCCGGGCAGGAGGTAAGGGTCTTTGAGGCCGTGGATCAGCAAGGTGGACGCCGATACTTTTGATGGTGGTGGCCCGGCGTCCCGGTATGGCTCCGCCGGGTAGTGGCGTTTGTAGTAGTAGAGCATGGCCTCGAAGTTGGAACGGCCGAACGCCTCGATGTACCTCTCGCGGGCGGCGGGGTTCGAGACCCAACTGGCGAGTTTCTCCGGTGACAGGGCTTCATGGGCGCCTTCTTGCTGAAAGAAACGGGTGTAGGCGCTGGCGTCTCGCTGTTCGGGGTCGTTGGCGAGCTCGCGGGTCAGGCCGGAGAGGTGCGGGAGGTTCAGGACGATCAAGCGTTCCGTGAGTTCCGGGCGCCGGAGGGCGAACTGCCAGGAGATGGCGCCGCCCCAGTCGTGGCCAACGATCGTGGCCCGCCCATGGCCTTCGGCCCGGATCACGGCCTCAAGGTCTCCCAGGAGCGCGTTCATGCCGTAGTTCTCGATCCCCTCCGGCTTGTCCGAGAGGTTGTAGCCCCGCAGGTCCAGGGCGGCTACCCGGTAGCCGGCCGAAAGAGCGTCCATCTGATACCGCCAGGTGTACCAGAAGTCCGGGAAACCGTGGACCATGACAACCAGCGGTCCTTCACCCAAAACAGCGTAGTGGATGCTTACGCCCTCGTTGTCGGCGTAACGGTGCTCCACGCGCTCCTCGAAGCCCGGGCCGAGGGTGGCCGCGTCCACCGGCGCCGGCGAGGCGGCCGGGAAATCTCCCGCGTATCCGGCGCTCTCGGTCAAAATTCCTCCTCCGTGTCGCCCAAAACTCTCTTGCCCAGTGGCCGGAATCTTACTAGAACTTTGGCGGTGTTATCGTCCGCCTTCGCCCACGGCGCGAGTCCCCGGGCCTCCACGGAAGACCATGCACGTAGTCGTGGCATGCCCGTAGAGGCCAGCCTCGTCCGTCAGGCGGGCCTCGGCGGTCGCGATGCGGCCCCCGACGTGGATGGTTTTGCCCTCGCGGAGAATGCGGCCGGCGCCGGTCGTGATCTGGCGTAGAAAATTCGACTTCGATTCCAGCGTCGTATAACCGGTTCCGGCGGGAAGCATCGTGTGCACGACGCAGCCCATCGCGGAATCCGCCAGCGTGCAGGCCAGCCCACCGTGTACCGTACCGATGGGGTTGTAGTGGTGCTCGGCAGGCTCGACGGCGAAGACCACGCGGCACCTCCTCTACGAGGATGGGCTCAAAACCCATAAGGTCCGCTATCGGGGGGCTCGGGAACTCTCCGTCCATCATGGCCCGCAGGTATTCGAGGCCACTCATTTCCCTGGCGGCCTCCGCCCCGGACATCGGGTCCTCCCAGGTGACGGTGCGGGTCCTACTATCGGTTTGGCTCATGTTCGATCCTTTCGACACCTCTCTGAAGGTTTCCTAAAAGCGAAAGCATCGCACATTTAGCAGCCTGGTATTTTGGGAACCGCGGCCCGCTCCCGAAGCCACTCTTACCTAGCCAACCCAAAACGAAAAGAGACCCCCGGCGGGGGCCTCCTTTCGTTAGGACTTTGTGGTTGTCTGGGCTGGGTTTTACGCGGCGACTCCGCTCGGGACGTTGCGCCGGAGCATTAGCTCCGCCTCGCGCTGGAGTTGGCGAACCCGCTCGCGGGAGATATCCATCTCGTCGCTGAGGGTGGCGAGGGTCGCCTTCTCGCGGTCGTCGAGTCCGTAGCGACGGATCAGGACTTCCCGGTGACGCTCCGGGAGGTGTTCGACGGCCTCTTCGAGCCAACCACTCTCCATGTCGCGGGCGACGGTCTCGCCTACTTCGGGCTCGCGCTCGTCCTCGATAAAGAGGCCGAGTTCGGAGGCGTCTTCTCCCGAGCCGATGGGCTGATCCAGGCTCGTGGCGTCCGGCAGGGCGCTTTTTACGTCGCGGACTTGCTCGACGTCCCACTCAAGCCTTTCGGCGACTTCTTCGTCGGTGGGCTCGCGCTCGAGCTCGGCCGACAGATCATTGTAGGTGCGGGCCATCTTCCGGATCTTCTCTCCCATGTGTACCGGCACCCGGATGGTGCGGCCCTTGTCCGCCACCGACCGCTGGACGGCCTGCCGGATCCACCACGTGGCGTACGTGGAGAAGCGGTAGCCCCGGTCCGGATCGAACTTGTCTATCGCCTTCATCAACCCAAGATTGCCTTCCTGGATCAAATCTTCGAACGGCAAGCCCATCCCCCGGTACTTTTTGGCGACCGAGATCACGAGCCGGAGGTTCTTCTCCGTCAAACGCTGCCGCGCCCGTTCATCCCCGGCCTTGGCCCGGTTCGAAAGGTCTATCTCCTCCCGGTGGGTGAGCAGCTTCCCCTTGTCTATCCGGGCAAAATACCCGGGTATGAGATCCGGCGTTTCCTCGTAAGCCGCCCTGCCCCTCGTCTCTGTAGTCCGCATATCGAAAAACCTCCACTTCCTTTTATTAATTTATCCGTAATAATAACGGTTCTTGATCTCGATGTCAAGTCTCCGGGCCCTTCCGTCAAGGACTCCCGGCAAGGACCTAACAAGGTGTTCAGGGGTCTTTTACGTGCGGCGGACGCGAAGGTTTCGGATGGCCCGACACAGAACGGTATTAGGAGATGAGAACTTGCAGGACTTCGGCCCTGTAGGGTGTGATTTCTTAAAATATTCGTGTATGAAATACGGGCCTCGTTTTTACCACGAGGCCCGGTTTACAAACGGATGTCGCTCGCCCTAGGCCGGTGTCAGATCCAGCTCGCTCGTTACTTCGATGGCGGGCATTATCGAGCGGGCGACCGGGCAGGAATCGGCGTAGACGCCAAGCACCCGTTCGATGGTCTCGCGGTCCTCTTCGCTGGCGGTTAGGTGGAAGACTTGTTTGATCCTC
>JBARZM010000132.1:0-25766 GCA_049650095.1 Rubrobacteraceae bacterium
ACGGGTGCTCCGGGTGGTCCGGCGGGGAAGGAAGAGGTCACGGTGATGGCGAAGTCGCTCGCCAGCACGAGTATTACCACCGCCTGGGCGGCGTGCAGGACCGTGAGGGCGATGTTCCAGATCCGCAACGTAGTCAGCCGGGCGTCGGTGAGTCCGGTCGCTTTCGGTGAGGTGTCGGTCGTGCTCATCTGGGACTCCTTATCGGGTTGGTGTAAGTAGCGGTTGCGGGCGGCATGGCCTGGGTCGTGCGAATCGGCGGTGTCTCTACCGGGAAACACATAGATGCAGTTCCGTATTCCGATATTGGCAAATCAACTCCCTTGAAGGGCAAGAGGTGTAGGTTGGAGTGAGGTTTCAGAGGGTATTTGGGTGATTGGTTTGGCTGACTTCACCTTTGCCTTTGTGCAGGTTTGCCCATCCAGCTTCCGAAAACTGCCTTTGAGCCAGGGCAAAAGCGCCTCGGTACGCTCGGTGAGCCGAACCACCAGTGCTGTTTCCGCTTCTATCCTGCTCTGCATATCTTTGGGGGTGAGGTGTTCTATGTGCTTAAAGTAGGTCGTTTCTCCACGCTTGAGCTCGACCAGACCTTCCCTTGCCCGCTGCTCATCCTCTGCAGAAAGTCTTTCCAATTCCTCCCGCGACTCCCCCGGCAGAGGTTCGTTCAGAAGTTCGCGCAATTGGCCCTTCCTTCGCTGCTCCAGACGTTGTCGTTCCGTCGAAAGAAACCGTCCCCAGCCACCAAAAGCGCCAGGCACAACAGCCCTACTTGTTCGTTGCTCTAACAATAGATCAATACTCGTAGAGTCCCTCGATCCCTATCCGCTAGCCCACTCCCACAAACCCTACAGTCGCTTCAGACTCAATCTTCGGTGAGGGATCCAACGCCACCTCCTCGACTCCGGAACGGGGCCCGTCCAGCAAAGACGCAGGCTCGTCCGTTTCGGTCTCCCGGGCTTCCCAATTCTCGTCGGATGCCTCATGTCCCAGGAACTCCTTTATGAATGCGTGGGCCCCCTCTTTACTGCTGAACACGGCCAGTACCTTGGCGCCGTCCGGGCGGCGCAAGACAAGCGCCCGTATCCTATTTTCACGTTTGTGGAGCAGCCAGAAAGACTTCGGCCGCCGAGGAGTATCTTCCCCTTCCGAGAGCAGACCTTCCAGATGCGACCCTTCGATTCGGTCCTGGCGACCGGCTCTCCCCGGTTGCAGTTCCGGCAACCCATCCGGTCTCTCTACTTTCATATGCCGAAGGTCTTGAAGGGCGGCTTCCAGAGCGCCTCGGACGAGTTCTCTTGTATTCTTATCGCCCCTGCCGGACCGCGAGATCGGCGTATGGCGAGTTGCACCAGCGAGATCGCATCCTCTACTATTTCCCGCCTTCCTCGCTCCTGCGGCGTCTCACCCGGCATACCTATCTCCTTTGTCCTGTTGCCTGCGGCACTGCAAAAGTCGGTACCCGGCATCTGGAGGGGGGGGAATGTTGTACCGAGTACCAGCAAGATTTTGTCACATCTGCAACGACAAGCAATGCATCTTCCGATACATCTTTCGGACCATCTCCAGGTTGGTATCGGTTACGAGCGCCGGGGAGACTGAAGAAGAAAGATAGAGTGCTCAGCCGGCGACCCGTCAGCTCTTGTGCCTTACGACACTTCTCGCCGGACAGGCTCTTCCAGATCCATTCCTTCTTTGCTACCGGGAGCGGCATCTGTAAGGACGTAGGACACGTCTGCCGCAGGGGTTTCGGTCTCGGCCCCGTCCGTGTTCTCGACGTTCGCGGTCGGCGGGGTAGGCTGTGTATGAGCCAAGGGAGAAGCTACGGACCTCTCTTGCTCGAAACGTTCGAAGAGGGTGGGAAGCTCCCGCTCGGCGTAGGCGTAACGGTCACGCATCTCTTCGAGGTTTTTCCGCGCCCGCTCCTCTTCCGTTCCGAGAAGGGAGAGACCCCGCTCGGCCAAACGACGAAAGGTCATCAGGGAGACGAGCTGGCGGCTGATCAGGAGCCCCCAGGCATCGGGATTGAGATAGAACCTCTCGCGAACAGTTCCTGGAACATCGTCGCCTATCACAACCCCGGCCCGAACGAATGTCTTTAGCTCCTGCGCGACGGCATCCTCGTCTTCTCCTAGCAGTTCCGCAAGCTCCTCCGCGGATAGCTCTGGCTGATCCCAGACGAGCAGCGCTCCCATCACCCTCCCCGCTACCCCGTCGAGCCCGAACTGGCGGGAGCTGGCCGCGAAGTCTTCGATATACTGCTGGCGATCTTCATTCATAGGGATCTCCTTATTCAGTCCTGGATGCTGACGAGCCACATAGCGAGCAGGTTCATTACCACCCCGAAGATCCCGATAACCAGCAGCGACTCCGTAAGGGTAACGAGATGTCCGCCGAAGGTGATGCCAAGCCCAGCCTCGCCGAACGCTTCGCTAGTGATGCCCTGGGCCCCCAGAACGATCCTCCGCAGAGGGTCTACGGCGTAGCTGACCGGGTTGAACTGGACCAGCCAGGCCATCCACGTCGGGAGTCCCTGGAGCGGGAAGAAGACGCCGCTCAGGAATATGAGCGGGAAGATCACGAACTGGCTTATAAGCTGGAAGCCCTGGGTGCTGCTCATCCTGGCGGCAAGGACCACGCCCATCGAAGAAAGCGCGAACGCACCCAGAAGCATCACCGGCAGCACCTTGAGCACCATCGGAACCGTTAGCTCGATGCCGACCAATGGGGCCAGAAACAATACCAGCGCACCCTGCAAACTCGCCACCGTTGCGCCACCCAGCGTCTTGCCGAAAGCAACCGCCGCCCGGTTTATAGGCGCCACGATCACCTCTTTGAGGACACCATACTCTCTATCCTGGACGAGCGAGATGCCGTTGAAGACAGCCCCGATCAGGACGTTGAAGGCGATGATGCCGGGGAAGATGAACTGCTTGAAGTCCAAGTCGGCGCCCCCGGCTCCCTGCGTGAGCGATCCCATCGCCCCCGAGAGTCCGCTGCCGAAGACGAACAAGAAGATCAGGGGAAAGCTCAGGGAGCCGATGATGCGCAGCTTGTCGCGCCACCACCGGATCATCTCCCGTTTCCAGATCGCATAAATGGCCTCTAACGAACGCATATCCTGATCTCTCTTTCTCTAACGCCGGGAACGGGCCATCGCGCCCCGCCCCTCGGTCTTATCGCCGGACTCTGGTTCGCCACCAGCCTCTTCACCGTCCGGCTCTCGGATGCTGCGACCGGTAAGGTTCAAAAACACGTCGTCGAGCGTCGGACGCCGGACGTTGATGGTCTCGACCTCACCCGTAAACTCGCCCAGAAGCCTCGGGACGAACCGGGCCCCCTCTTCGACCTCGAAGCGAACCTCGCCGGATTCGTTCTCGGTAACCGGAACCTTTATCTTCTCGGCGAAAGCCGTAAGATCTCCAGTACCGTTGGGGGTTGTTATCGTCACGACATCGGAGCCCACCCGGCCCTTGAGGTCCTCCGGCGAGCCCTGCTCGACCACTTTGCCCTGGTCCATGATCGCCACGCGATCGCAGTACTCGGCCTCGTCCATATAGTGGGTGGTCATGAAGATGGTTACGTCCGTCTCATCCCGCAATCGCAGGAGATGCTCCCAGATGCTGTTGCGGGTCTGCGGGTCGAGACCCTGAGTCGGCTCGTCCAGAAACAGAACCCGCGGGGTGTGCAAGAGACCCCGGGCTATCTCCATCCGGCGCTTCATGCCGCCCGAGAACTGCTCCACTTTCTGCCCCGCCCGGTCTTCGAGATCTACCATCCGCAGGGCATCCCGGATGCGCTCCTTGCGCTCTTTGCGGGGCACGCCATAGAGGACGGCGTGAAAGTCCAAATTCTCCTTGGCGGTCAGCTTCTCATCCGTACTCTGCTCTTGGAAGACTACCCCGATGGCGCGCCGCACTTCGGCCTGTTCCCCTATAACGTCGTGGCCGTCTATGAGCGCCGTGCCCGAGGTCGGCTTCAAGAGCGTGGTAAGCATCGAGATCGTGGTCGTCTTCCCAGCCCCGTTTGGCCCGAGAAAGCCGAAGACCTCGTTCTTCCTTACCGCGAGATCCACACCGTCCACTGCGGTGAAATCCCCGTAACGGCGAACCAGCTCCCTCGCTTCTATAACATTCTCACCCATCAATACTTCTCTCTTTCTCTCGGAGCATTCCTCCGCCCAGGTCTCCCTGGATACCAGCCGTACTGTTACCAGCTTTTTGCTAGTTACTGGACAACATGTTAACACATAGTTATTAGTTTGTAAATATAAAACTAATAGCCAAGCAAACAGCTTCTCTGGATCGGCGCTGTAGCGGCAGTCGGCCTACTGTGGAGGCTGGTGCGCCCGCGAGGGTCTGTCGTGAAGGTGTTCGCGGGGTTCCACGGTTACGGAATCGTGAAGGTGGCCTTTAGCAGGGTCTTCTGAGAAGATGGATGGTGATGAATAGGGATATGGGCGATTCCAGGGAACTCACGCACCTTGAGCCAAGCCAGGAGTCCGGCGGTGTTTTTCTGGGCCGTGGTATCGAGGGCAGCGTTGTCATGCTGAACCTGCTCCGGTTTCGCGAAGTGGCGGATTACTCGGCCACCCCGGAGCTCGCCCCGCCCGACCCGATATCAGGGGCGGCAGCATACCAGCTCTACATGGAGCACTCGCTACCTTACCTGCAAAGGGTTGGGTCGACCCTGATGTTCCTGGGTGAAGGTGGCGACTACCTCGTAGGACCACCTGGGGAGGGATGGGATGTTGCCATGCTCGTTCGGCATCAGAGCGTGGAATCTTTTATGTCTTTCGCCGCGAACGACGAGTATCTGGCGGGCGCTGGACATCGTACGGCCGCATTGGCGGATTCCCGACTATTGCCCCTCGTAGAGAGAAGGGCCGTATAACAGCATAGAAAGCAATATCTATGGTTCGGATCTGGATGGCTCACAGAGGGTTGTTGTCTCGGCTCTCACATTACCCACCCGGTGCGCTGTAGCTACGAAGTTCCGCCGTAGCTTTGGGAGAGTGTGCTTTTAGGAGAATGTGCTTCACGGGTCGCCGACAGAAGTGCTTCCAAACCCTTATTAAGGGCTGTGAGGTCTTCCCCCTCCAGGCTCTCCAGCAAAGGTACGGCCATAGACCTCATCGAGGCGGAGAGCCGCTCCAGAAATTCCTGTCCTTCATCCGTGAGCCGGACGAGCACCACCCGCCGATCACCCGGATGGGGCATACGCTCCACCAGACCCTGTTCCACCAGACGATCCACGATCCCCGTCGCGTAGGGTGTCGAGGCACCTATACGCTCCGCAAAAGGCCGCATCCGAATACCCTCCTCGGCCCCGGAGATAATGAGGAGCGCTTTCAACTGCGGCGTCGAAAGCTCCAGCTCCAGCCATGGATCAATATCTCCCAGCACCTGGTAGCGTCCGATCTCTTGCTGGGAGTCCAAAATGGACTGTATCAACTTCTGCTTGTCCATGTGTGAAATAATAGCCGAACTTAATAGTTTGTCAATATATAGATAACAGGGTTTAACCACGTAGTACGGAGGATCTCAAAACGCGTCCAGTCACCAGATGTCGAGGTCCGACAACACGCGAGCGTCACCCAGGCCTCCCCAAACACAGAGCCCGGAGATAGCCCCGGGCTCTGTCATTGGCCGTATTGTCTGGAGGGGGGAACGGCCTAAACGAATAGTACCATTCAGGCTATTAGTTTGCAAATAACAAACAGATATTTTTCCAAAAACCACCGTCTGGATCGCTCGGCCTTCAGAGCAAAATGGTCTCCCTCGTGCCCGCCAATCCGGAAATTCTGACGATTGCATCTTTGCTTTTTTGCGCGGCGAACATTAAAGTTGAAGGAAGTTGTGGCGCCGGATCGCTCTGCGTCGCTTTATCTTGGAGGTGGGCTTTTGAATTCGCGGGACCGGACTGTAATGGGAAGCGTAAAGACTGCTGTTGCCTACGCTCACAGGCTCAAACACGCTCCACGGATTGTACGGAGATTCATCCTTCGGGCTATCGTGATCACTGCGGCCACTCAAGCGCTGCTGGTTGGGGTTCTCGTGGCAATAGATGCCATGCGCCGGCGGCGGAGCAAACCGGGGGTAGGTTATCCGCATACCGAATATCCGGAAATCTCTCTGGATGAAAGCGACGACCGGGTAACCCTCTACTCTTACGGCGATGCTATCTACGAGGACATGCTTCGGGAGATAGAAAATGCCGAACGCACCATTATGCTCGAAACGTTCATCTGGAAGGGTGACGCTTTGGGCCGGCGCTTTTTGGAGGCGCTGGTGCGTAAGGTACGCGAAGGGGTGCAGGTGTATGTGATCTTCGACGATTTCGCGAACCTGGTGGTGCCCGCCGAATTCAAGCGGTTTCCGAAGGAGGTCCTCACCCTCCGCTTCCGGCCGGTCTCCCATCCGGGGGTGATCCTGAACTTCCGCACATATTTCCGGGACCACCGCAAGCTGCTCGTCGTGGACAGTCGCGTGGGGTTTATCGGCGGCTACAACATCGGCGAGCTATACGCTTCCGGTAGCTGGCGAGATACGCATCTCAAAATCGAAGGTTCCGAGGCCCGGGAGCTGGAGAACGCTTTTGCGGACCTCTGGAACGCGAACCGGACGGAAGACTTGCCCACCGTGTACCCGGAACCGGGGCGCAACTGGCGGCCGAACGCCGTGCTGCACCGCAACGACCCCGACCTGGGGATATTCCCGATCCGCACCGTCTACCTGGAAGCCATAGACCGGGCGGAGAGCCACATCTACATGACCAACGCCTACTTCATACCCGACCCGGCGCTGCGGACAGCCCTCAAGGATGCGGTGGGCCGTGGCGTGGACGTGCAGGTACTCCTGCCCTGGAACTCCAACCATGTTACGGCCGACTGGCTCGGGCGACGGTGGTTCTGGGAGCTGCTCGACAGCGGGGTCAGGATCTTCGGCTATAAGGACATAATGATCCACTCAAAAACCGCCACCATAGACGGCGTATGGTCAACCGTCGGCACGGCGAACATAGACCGCTTTTCCCTTATAGGCAACTACGAAGTAAACCTGGAGATATACGACAAAGGACTCGCCCGGCAGATGGAAGAGATGTTCGAGCTCGACAAGACCAACGCCTTCGAGTTAACCCGCGAGGAATGGGAGCGTCGGCCGCTCCCAGCAAAGATCACCGAACGAATACTAGAGTCCCTGGCGCCCCTGGTGTAGCAAAAGCTGTTTGCCCGGCGACGCCGGAGCTACAATCGGACCCGGCGCACACCCCACGTTACCAGGAGTAATACGATCGCTACCGCCACTAGAACGAGCAAGATATTCGAGATCACGCCGACCGTATCGGAGACTTCGGTCCAGTTGCTGCCGAGCAAGTATCCGGCCGAGATCAGCAACGCGTTCCAGATCGCCGAGCCGCCGGCGGTCAGCAGACTAAACCGTCCCACCGGCATGCTGAACATTCCCGCCGGCACCGAGACGATGCTCCTCGCCCCCGGGACCATCCGGGCGAAGAAGACCACCGAGTTACCGTACTTCTTGAACCAGCGCTCCGCCCGGTCGAGGTTCTCCGAACTGATGCGCAAGACGCGACCGTAGCGCAGAACTAGCGGACGCCCGCCCCAACGTCCCAGGCCATAGAGTACATAGGCACCGAGCAGTGAACCTGCGGTGGCCCCGAGAAAAGCCGGGATGGCGCCGAGCTGGTCCTGCCCCACCAGAAACCCGGCGAGCGGTAGGATCAGCTCGGACGGGATGGGTGGAAAGACGTTCTCCACCAAAAGTAGCAGCACGAGCTCCACTACACCCAGCGTGTCCAACGTGTCAGCGGCCCACGAGCCGATACCACCTAACATCTCGAATCCTTTCTTTACCGGGGCGCTGGTAAGCTGTCCGCTACGCGCCCATCCGAGTTTCTAACGCCAGCCGAGCGTCGCTAGATCCAGCTTCTCGGCCTCGTCGTCGGTCATCTCCCATCCCAGAGCCCCGGCGTTCTGGCGGGCCTGACGCTCGTTCTTGGCGCCGGGGATCGGCACGACGTTCCTCTGCGTGATGAGCCAGTTGAGGGCTACCTGGGCGGGCTGTTTATCGTGGGCCTCGCCGATCTCGCGCAGGATATTTACCACCGGCTCTATTTTCTTGAGGTTCTGCTCCCCGAAAGTGCGGCCTGCACGCCGCACGAGCCCTGCGGGCCGGGCTCCCGTAGGTCCGTACTTGCCGGTAAGGAGACCCTGGGCTATCGGGCTGTAGGCGATGAGCGTCACGCCGAGGTCCCGGCTCGCCTCTAGTACCCCGTTTGTCTCCGGCGCCCGCCGAAAGAGGCTGTACTCCACCTGGTTCGAGGCGAGTGGTATACCGTGGGTGGCGAGCCGGGCGTGCGCCCGCTTCATCTGCTCCACGCCGTAGTTGCTGACGCCCACCCGGCGGACCTTGCCGGCCTTGACCGTTTCCGCGAGGGCGTCCATCAGGCTGTTTATTCGGAGGATCGGGCTTGGAAAGTGGATCTGGTACAAGTCAATCGTCTCTATCCCGAGACGCTTCAAACTCTTATCTACCGCGTCTAGCAGGGATTTGGCGCTGAAACGGTACGGTAGCGGGGCGAACTTGGTGGCGATCACCGGCGTCTCCTCGAAACCACCCTCGCGCAACAGCTCGCCGATGATCCTCTCCGACGCGCCGTTGCCGTACATCTCCGCCGTGTCGATAAGCGTGACGCCATCCGCCAGGCTCGCCCGGAAGGCCTCCCCCACATCGTTCCGGTCATACTCCTTGCCGTAACCCCAGAGCTGGCCCGACCCCCAGGCCCACGCCCCGACGCCCAGAGGGGCGACGTTCAATTCTTCCGCCAGACCAATTGTTAGCTCGCTTTGCATAGAAACCTCCTAAAATAGATTGCCAATAAGTGTGCGGCGCAAAAGGTGCGCGCCGCGCCTTAGATCACCAACGTTTACAGCAACTTCGGGTACCGTGCTCCCAACTAGACCATAACCGCTACGCCTCTCCGATAGCTCGGCTAAACAACCGGCATCCTTCGAAGACCTTGCGAACCTCTTCATCCGTCAACCGGCTCAGGGCGTTCCCGAGCCGGACTGAGAAATCCCCGACTATTAGATCCACGAGCCTTTCGCCCGCTGGCGAACAATCCACCAGCACGACTCTCCGGTCTAAAGGATCTCGGTGGCGCCGGATCAAACCGTGTTCTTCGAGACGGTTCGCCAGTTGGGTGGCGGCGGGAGACGAGACGCCCAACCCGTCCGCCAGGCTACGCACCGACTGCGGGCCTTCGCGGAGCGCGGCCAGAAACCAGAGGTGGTTCGCAGAGAGCCCGGACAAGCCCGCAGTCTTGCCCTGTCGCTCCGTCCCCGCGCTGACGCTCGCGCGTCCGACTGCCTGGAGGTCATGGATCAAAGCCGGCAATAGCCTCGAAAGCCGGGCCAAGACGCGGTCCCGCTTTGTACTTTCCTCAAAGCCAGACGTCAGAATATCTTCTCGGCTACCGTAACCCAACACGGTCACTCCCGAAACCCCCGCGCCTCGTCTCCAAAATCGTCGTGACGGAGTCCGGGTACATAAGGCTAGATTGCTGAGTTGTGTGCGACATCGAACATCGAGCTTATGTTATCCGTAAAATAATAGTTTGTCAATAATTAACTATTAGCGCAAATGTCCAAGCTTTCTAATCTCCGTGCGGGCACGAGCGTAGATCATGCCCCGATATGATCGGTGATACGGGTCACCGAAGTGCTTCGCCTGAAGCTTTCCCGGCCGATCCTAGCTTTTGAGCCACCGGAGCGCAGCCTCGCGCTCGCCCGGCTCGAAATGTTCGAATTTCGCCTCGAACATGGGATCCACGCCGTCGATGGCTTTCTCGAACCACTCCCTATCAGTTACTATCGCCGCGCGGTCGAAATCGTCGAGAAGGCTGGTCTCTAGCTTCATGTCCTCCCAGATCGCACCCGGCTCGATGTTGCCCACATCTTTGAGCACAAATAGCAACTTGACTTCGCCGTGCTCGGCGACGAGCTTGTCTAACTCGGAGCGTAGCCTTTCGACCTCGCTGGTCTCTACCGAACCATCCAGCTCGGCCTCCGCAATGTTCGTGTCGGGCAATACTTTGGTGGTTAGCACGTACGACTCCTTTGGTGATCGTCTGTGGGTTAGAGAACTTCCTGGCAGAGCATACCCGTCGCATGCGATTCGGGAGCACTAAATCGAACCTTCCGTAGGGCAAATGTATCGAACTGTGTAGAGAGACAAAATCGGAATGCACGATCCCCTCGCTGCACCATAAAGTCTCGAGCCCGAGGAATGTTCCAGAACTTATTGCACCCTTTGATACATCTTTTGACGATGAGCCCATATAGACTGGCATTGGGGTGTAGACTGCCCGTGGAAGCTATCTGTGGGCCGCTGGCCGTGAGCGTCGGGTTTGTATGGGGTGTTCCACCAGTAAGGAGCGTGCAAACTGTGCGCTTACTAATTGGCACTTCGCCGCGCGTGTACCGCGAACTTCTCGTCCTATCTTTGCATGGACACCGGCCGGAAGCGGAGGTGAGAATGTCGCCCCCGAAGCTCCTCGACGATGAGACGGGTCGCTTTATGCCGCACATGGTGGTGCATAACGAAGGGGTGGTTGTGGCGGCACAGGCAGGGCTCATTTGCTGGCTAGAGATGCTTTTCAGCGATGGCATGGGCGCCAGGGTCCGGCTAGATGGGAGTACGTGGGACGTGGAGGATCTCGGTACGGAAGATCTGCTCGCGATAGTGGACCGGATGGAGGGCATGATCCCGACCGAGCCGGCCCCAGAAGGGATGAGAGACCAACCTTAGCCTGCTCCGGGCTACCGGCTCTCCTCTTCGTCCTCGTCCGTTATTTCGCTTATAGTGATCCACTCCTCGCGGAGAGCTTTTCTGGCAGCTTCCCCGCGGGAGCCGACGTTCATCTTCTCGTAGGTGTTGTGGAGATGACGCTTTACGGTACCCTCCGTAACGTGGACCCTGGCGGCTATCTGCCGGTTGGAGAGGCCGCGGGAGGCGAGCAGCAGGATCTCCAGCTCCCGGGCCGAGAGCACGCCCTCCGACCCCTCCTCGGACTCCTCGAGTATCGTCTCCGGCAGGCCGACGACCACGGCCTCATCGGGACCTAGTACCGCCGCGCGGACCGCACCGATCAGATGACTCGATGATGAACTCTTGAGCACGTAGCCACTGGCTCCGAGCTCCAAAATTCTCCGCATCGTGGTCGGGTCCTCGAACATGGTGACTATGACGATCTTGGAAGCCGGCGAGATCCCCCGCATCCGGTCGAGGGCCTCCTTCGCCACCTCGAACGGCATCTGCACCTGCATGATCACCACGTCGGGCCGCAGCCTCCGGACCAGCTCAACGGCAGCCTCGTCGTTGGCCGCCTCCCCCACCACCTCCATGCCGCCGTAGTTAGTCAACAGCTCCGCGAGCCCCTCGCGGAACATGGTGTGGTCGTCGACCAGCAATACCGTTGTTGTAGAACGCGCTTCTGCCATCTATTCCAAACGTAATCCGGAAAGCCGAACCAATTGTAAACACCTCTGAATTCATCCGCTACTTAATTCATCCGCTACTTCTCGAATCCGGAAAATAGTATCGGGCATGCCGGAATGCTAGATAACGCAATCCGCTACACACTTCGATACATCTTCAGCCCGAAACAGCAACAGATTCTCTAAAATGCCGTACCTATGGGCTATAAGTAGTTTGCGCTTTTGGGGCGCGGGAAAGGGAAAGCCGGGAGAGTATCCGCCCCAACTCCATCCCCTCCCACATGGTAGCGGACACTCTCCTCATATTCTTGGAGGAGAGACCGAAAGTAACGGCCTCGAAAAAGGTGGAGGGCAAGATCATCACGCCAAGCTATCAACTACTCATCGATCCCGAAGCGCCGGCCCAGCGAGCCTCGATCATGAACGCCCCAGCCCCAGGAGTATCCCGTGTTTTTCTTCCGTAGGAGAATCGAAGATCGAGACGAGTTCGAGGCAGAGGCCAGACATCTGCTCCTCGGTCGGATGGTAGACGCCTACGACAGAGATGACTGCAGGGAGGCAGACAGTGTACTGGTGCAGGCCACCCGTTGGCTTACCATCCATCCGGAAGACGCCGTGATCCTGGAGGCTCGCAGCCAACTCCGGGACAGATTCAAACCGTCTCACTAACCTGCCGTCCCTGGATAAATACAACTCTCCCCCACAACCCACCACCCACCACGATCTCGATACTTGACAATGTTATTAGCATATAGCATAATATTCGTTATTAACGAACTAATAAGTAATAGAGAAGAGGCTACTTACAGATGAGCGAGCAGCGGGGCGGCACAGTGGAGCGGGAGCGGCCGGGAGCCGGGGAAAGCTCCGGGTCTGGTAAACGTTTACCGGGGAGACCGCGGTTTTCGTGGCTGTGGTTTTTGGCGGTGTTGGTGGCGAACTTCCTTTTGATCTCGCTGCTCTTTCCCGGATCGCAGGAGCCTTCGGAGGTACCGTACACCTACTTCAAGGAGCAAGTGGCGGACGGTAACGTGTCGGAGATCTACAGCCGCGGGGACGTGGTCGAGGGTACGTTCGAGGAGCCCGTCACCTACCAGCCCGAGGGTTCGGAGCAGGACGACGGTTCGCTGTTCGGCTCTGACGAGCCCCAAGAGGTAGAGATGTTCTCGACGACCCTGCCGGCCTTTGTGGACCCGGAGTTAGAAAACCTCCTGATAGAGAACGACGTCACCATAAACGCCGAGCCGCTGGATGCGGGGCGTAGCTGGTGGCTGACGGCGCTTCTGGGCTTCGGTCCGGCGATACTCCTGATCGGGATTTTCGTGTGGTTCTCGCGCCGGGTGGCGAGCCAGATGGGCGGTTCGGGCGGCATAGGCGGCGCGTTGGGGCTCGGAAAGAGCCAGGCCCGCCGCTACGACCAGAACGACGAAGAAGGCCGGGTCACGTTCGAGGACGTAGCCGGCATAGACGAGGCAGAGAACGAACTCGTCGAGATAGTGGACTTCCTCAAAGAACCGGAGCGCTACGCCCGGCTCGGGGGCGCGGCGCCGAAAGGCGTGCTCCTGGTCGGCGCCCCGGGCACGGGCAAGACGCTGCTCGCGAAAGCGGTGGCGGGAGAGGCCGGGGTGCCGTTCTTCTCGATGAGCGCCTCGGAGTTCGTGGAGATGATAGTCGGTGTTGGGGCGAGCCGCGTGAGGGATCTATTCAAGCAGGCCCGGGAGTCGGGGCCTGCCATCATTTTCATAGACGAGCTCGACGCCATAGGCCGGGCCCGCGGCCAGGTCTCCGTCGGTGGTTCCAGCGAGCAAGAGCAGACGCTAAACCAGATCCTGACCGAGATGGACGGCTTCTCCTCGCGGGAAGGGGTAATAGTGCTCGCGGCAACCAACCAACCGGACGTTCTGGATCCGGCGATTCTCAGGCCCGGACGCTTCGATCGGCGCGTTACGGTACAGCCCCCTGATAGGCCGGGCCGGGAGGCGATTCTGGAAGTGCATACCCAAGGTCTACCGCTCGCGGACGAAGTCGAACTGTCCGAGGTTGCCCGCTCGACCCCCGGACTCGTGGGCGCGGATCTGGCGAACCTCGTCAACGAGGCGGCGCTTCTGGCGGCCCGACGGGAACGCGACGAGATCTGCCAGCAGGACTTCCTGGACGCGCTGGAGAAGATAACGCTAGGCCCGGCCCGGCAACTCTTGATGAGCCGGGACGACCGGGAGCGGGTCGCCTACCACGAAGGCGGACACGCCGTACTCGGCCTCCTCGTACCCGGCGCAGATCCGGTAAACCGGGTGACGATCATACCGCGCGGCGGCGCGTTAGGCGTCACCTACCAACGTCCCGAAGACGACCGCTACAACTACCCCGAAGAGTACCTCCGGGCGCGCATCACGGGCGCCCTGGGTGGCCGGGTGGCCGAGGAGCTCGTCTACGGAGACCGGACTACCGGCGCCGAAAGCGACATCGAGCAGGTCACCGGCCTCGCCCGCCGGATGGTTACCCGCTGGGGCATGAGCGAGAAGCTCGGGACCATCGCCTTCGCCCCTCAAGGAAATAACTTTCTCGGGGGCAGTCCCTCCGGTTACGGGGGTGGCGACAAGCCCTACAGCGAGGAGACCGCCCGGACCATAGACGCCGAGGTCGAACGGATCGTGCGGGAATGCTACGAGGACGCCACACGGCTTCTCGCGGAGCACCGCCCGGAACTCGACGCGCTCGCGGAGGCCCTCATGGAACGCGAGACACTCGACGAGCAGGAAATCCTCACCGCGACCGGGCTTTCGCGGGCGCCGCTGCTGGGTACCGGTCCCAGGCCTTCTTCGGGAGTCTCATGAAAAGCAGGTTAGAAAAGTCGAGCAAGCATAAGGACTTTGGACACAAAGGTGTTCGAGGCAGCAAAGGAAAGGAGACGGTCACAATGGGACGGCAACGGACATCGTCGATCGAGAGGTTCCTGCAGAGGATCGAGGAGCGGATAGAGGAGTGGCGTGGGGAGCATCGGGAGCGCTTCGTGGAAGTGGAAGCCAGCAGGTCGGAACTCTGGGCCGAAGCGGTCGAGCGGGAGAAGCTGCTGGCGGAGGCCATAGGCCACGGAGAGGCCGCGGGTATCCCGGTAGAATCCACGTCCAGACAGGCGCCGGCCGTCTACGTGGTGCATTCCGGGGAAGCCTCACAGAGGTTGGAGAACCTGGTCGCCGCCGGTGGCCGCTTGGCGAGCGTGATCCCCGGCGGGCAAGACCATGCGAGGGAGTCGGGCCTCGAAGGCTCGTGGCTCGTGTTCGAGGTTGAAGACGACCTTGTGGAAGAACCGGTCGAGTAGAACCGAGGAGCCTCCGGGGCAGAAAGCAGGTGCGGGAAGTTGTTGACGTTGATAGAGTTGGTTTTGGCGCTCGTAGCCATCCTGGTTGCGGCCATACTATTTACCAACGCGGTCGAGCTTCTCGGCGAGCGGCTCGGGCTTGCCCAGGGGGCGACGGGGAGTGTTCTGGCAGCCGTCGGGACCGCCCTACCGGAGACCACCATACCCATAGTCGCCATCCTCGGGGCGGCCTTCACCGGCACGGACCCGGAGACCGCCGGTGAGATCGGGGTCGGGGCGATCCTCGGTGCGCCCTTCCTGCTCGCCACACTCGCCATGTTCCTCATGGGCGTCGCCGCCATCGGCTATAGGAACCGGAGGTCCAGCGGGACAACGCTGGATATAGACACGGAGACGACCAGGAGAGACCTGGGATTCTTCCTAGGTTTTTACGCGCTGGCTATATTGGCGGGAATCTTGGCGCTTCCGGGCTTCCTGAAGGTGGTCCTGGGTATAGTCTTAGTTACCGCCTACGTTTTCTACGTGGTCCGGACGATAAGGGCCGGCGGCGGGAGCTCCGGGGAGAGCCCGGAGAAGCTCAGGCTCTGGCCCGGCAGCTCTCCGGCGCCAACATGGGCCGTCGCTGGCCAGCTCGTCGGGGCGCTCGGGATCATGATCGTCGGGGCCCGCTTCTTTGTGGACGCCGTCGAGAGTGGCGCGGCGGTCGTAGGAGTACCAGCGGGCCTCGTCGCCCTCATACTCGCCCCGCTGGCGACCGAGCTTCCGGAGAAGGTCAACTCGATACTCTGGATCGGGGACGGCAAGGACACCGACACTTTAGCCGTGGGCAACATTACCGGAGCGATGGTCTTCCAGAGCACGATCCCGGTGGCAATAGGCATCATGTTCACCCCGTGGGCCCTCGGCGGCTTGAGCCTCCTCTCGGCCGGCCTCGCACTCGCCGGAGGGGCTCTGCTCTACTGGGTGCTCCGCCGGTCGAAGACGCTTGAGGCCCGGCACCTGCTGGTAGGGGGAGCATTCTACGCCGTGTTCCTGGTGACGGCTGTCGTGGTGGTTTTGTAAGAACGGTGTTGTAATGACAATGGAAAAACAGAGAGAAAGAAGTGCTGACTATGAGTAGAGATGCGGTGCGGCAGACGGCCAACGTGGTAGGAGCCTTGTTCCAGATCGTGGCGGGCCCCCTCGGGATGCTGATCTTCGGGGTGAATGTAGGACAGGTCTCGGACGCGAACAGTACGTTTGTAGTACCTGCGGGCTACGCCTTCTCGATCTGGGGTGTCATCTTCGCGCTCTGCCTGGCCTACGCCGTCTACCAGGCGCTGCCCTCCAAACGTGATAACGCTCTGCTGAGGCGGGTAGGGTGGTTCTCAGCCGGGGCGTTCCTGCTCAACGGGGTGTGGTCGCTCGTCTTTCCGGCGCAGTTGTTCCTGCTATCCCAGGCCGTTATCCTGGGTGTCTTTCTGTGCGCCGGCGCCGCTTTCCTGTTGGCGTCGCGCGCCGGAGGAGAACGCGAACCGAGCCGCGTCGGGCGCTGGCTCGTCGCCCTTCCCTTTGGCTTGCTTTTTGGTTGGATAACGGCGGCTACCCTGGTGGGTTTCGCCACCACCCTCGCCGCGGCCGGCACCCTGAACGGCGGCCTTGGAGAAGCAGCACTCGGGTTCGGGCTCCTGCTCGCCGGGGGTCTTATCGCCACCGCCGTGATCCGGATCGCAAGGGGCGGTCCGTGGCAGGGCATCCTGGCGTACTCGGCGGCGGTCCTCTGGGCGCTCGTCGCCGTTGTAGTGAACCAGTACGACGCCTCGCTTTTGACCACCGCCGCCGCCGTGGTCGCCGCCGTACCCGTGGTGCTGACACTCTTCCGCACGTTCCGGGACGGAACTCCGCGCCGAAGCTCCGGCAGGGCATCGCGCCCCAGGGTCGCGTGAGCCCTCGCACGAAACTCTTGCACTAGAGTTTGGGCTACGTTCGAAGTCTCGGTCGTCTGAGGAACGGAATCCGGGTTAGCCGAGGTGTGAGAGAATGAATCCCGGAAAGAAGGAGAGATGACACAGGAGCGAACCTCGCAGCATCCGCCTGAAAACGAAGAATTCTGGCCGCCCGCTTCTGAAGAGCCCGGCGGGTTCGTAAAGGCCGGTCCTTATGAGCTGTTCGTGCGGACGGCGGGTGAGCCGGACTCGCCGCCGGCCCTCTTCGTACACGGGCTTGGAGGAAGCTCCGGCAACTGGACCGACCTCATGGACCTGCTCTCCGGCCGGCTCCACAATCGGGCGGTTGACCTACCCGGTTTCGGACGATCCGAGCCACCCCAAGGGTACGGATACACGCTCGACGAGCACGTAGAGGCCGTGGCGCGGTTGGCTTCAGGATGGGGCGGGCCAGTACACCTGTTCGGGCACTCGTTAGGCGGGGCGATCGCGACCAGGGTAGCCGCCGAAAACCCGGAACTGGTACGCACCCTCACCCTCATCAGCCCGGCGCTACCGACGCTGCGCCCGCGC
Organism: Rubrobacteraceae bacterium; assembly: GCA_049650095.1. Classification (GTDB taxonomy): domain Bacteria; phylum Actinomycetota; class Rubrobacteria; order Rubrobacterales; family Rubrobacteraceae; genus SIRX01. The sequence continues at coordinate 17,330 of JBARZM010000132.1, forward strand.
GGAGACAACGCCCTGGTGGGAATTCTCGCCGTGCCGGGGCTCGGCGCGCGCTTGATGGCCCGGATGCGCCGGCTACCGTCCGACCGGCTCGTCGCCGACTTGATGGAGCGGGTGCTCTACGATACGCGGCGGGCGCCCGCAGAACGCGTGGAAGAAACGATCCGGGAGCTTGAACAGACGAGAACCCATAACTGGGCCGAGGCGGCTATCGTAGGGAGTACGCGGGGTTTGATCTCTGCCTACCTAACTCGCGGCCCACGTTCTTTGTGGCGCCAGGCGGCCTCCATTGAAGCCCCCACCCTCCTTATCTGGGGCCGTCACGACACCCTGGTCAGCCCGACACTCGCCGGGACGGCTGAAGCAGCCATCCCCCACAGCCGGCTCCTGGTCCTCGGCGACGCCGGACATATGGCCCAGGCTGAGCAACCGGTGGCCGTCGCCCGCGCGTTCTCGAACCTGCTCGACGACTTGCAAGACGGCCGTCGTCCGTAGCCCGATGGACGATTTTCTCGGGAGAACTTTCGTTCACACAATGGAACAACGCAACGACACACACTGTCGAGGTGCCGGTCGCCGGACGCGGCCTTATTCTTTCGGCCTCTCTCAAACCAGAGACAAAACAAGATCATGAGTGACAAGCCGGAGAACGAGAAGAAAATAGAACTCGAGAACGAGCCCGATAAACAGGTCGTCGAAGGCGAAACTGGCGAACCCCCGGTAGAGGAAGAAGCTATCCCCACGGCGATACCGGTCTCGCGGCGCTCAATCGCCGTTATCGGGGTTATTCTGCTGGCTTTGTTCGCGCTCATTCTCTATGCCGTCCCGAGCGTGCTCGTCATCATGCTGGGCGGCATTGCCCTTGCCATCGTGCTTTCTTTTCCCGTGCGGGGTCTCTCGCACTTTATGCCGCGTGGTCTGGCGATACTGCTGACGACGCTGGGATTGCTCGGCTCGGTCGTCATCGCGTTCGCCGTTCTGGGGCCGCTGTTGGTCGAGCAGTTGGGTTCTTTTGTCGTCGCTCTACCCTCGATCGCGAACAGTATCGAGCAGTTTTTGCGCGCCACGTTGGAGCCCCTGGCCGACCGCGGCATCCTGCAGGGCACGCCCGATGAGTTCATGTCCCAACTCGGCGACAATCTCTCCGACCGGCTCCAGACGCTCGCCGAAAACCTCTTGAGCGGTCTGGGTGGGTTTATATCCAGCGCGCTAGGCTTCGCGGTTGGCCTGTTCGCCGCGGTGTTTATAGCCATCTACCTCTTGATCGACATCCGCAAGGTCGAGGCCGCCTACCTGCGGCTGGTTCCCGACCACTACCGGCGGGACGCCGAACAACTCTGGAACGACTTCGGCGTCTCCCTGAGCCGCTACCTGGGTGGGTTGCTGATCGTAGTCGTGATCCAGGGCGCGCTCACGACCCTCGCCTTGTTCTTGCTCGACGTACCCTACGCCCTGTTGCTCGGCGCCTGGGTATCGGCAACCGCAATCATCCCCTACCTCGGGGCGTTCCTGGGCGCGATACCGGCGGTTATTCTGGCGCTCTTCGAGTCGCCGACGACCGCGGTCCTGACGATCATTTTCTACGTCGGCATCCAGCAACTCGAATCCAACCTGCTCACACCCCGCATCCAGGGCCAGGCCCTGCACGTACACCCAATCCTCGTGCTCCTGACCGTAATAGCCGCAGGGCAGCTCGCGGGCTTGCTCGGCATAATCTTCGCCGTCCCGGTCCTAGCGGTTCTCCGGGTCCTGCTCGACTTCTTCGGCGCCCGGCTCGTGCCAAGGGAACAGAACCAGCAGCAGTCTAGATCTCCATGAACGAACATTTCGTTCCCTCGCGCCGTTTCGTAAAAGCTGTTTTTCACGCTCTACAAGGAGGTCTTAGGCAATGCAAAAGGTAAACGAACTCTTCGAGAAAGACGTGGTCGCCCAGTCCAGCGGCGAGAAGCTCGCGAAGGTCCGGGACCTCGTCTTCGACGGGGAGGCCAGCCGTCTGGTTGCCATGCTCATCGCCGGTAGCACGCCGTTTGGCGGCACTCAGGTCGTTCGATGGAACATGGTAGTCAGCACCGGCGACGTGGTAGTCGTCACGGGTGAAGACCTTCCGAACCTCGGAGACGAGCCAGAGGTGGACGCCCTTCACCGCAGTGGGCGCCACATCACCGGTACGGACATAGTGACCGAAGAGGGAGAGAAGGTCGGCGCCGTCGGGGACATCTTCGTAGACGATCGAGGCGTGGTCGTCGGCTACGAGGTCAAGCAGGGGCTGCTAAGCTCCAACAAGTTCTTGCCGGTAGAGAAAGTGCGCTCGGCCGGCAAAGATGCCATCATCGCCATAGACGCCGACCTCTCATCCGTGAAAGACGTCGAAAACGGCCGGGGGTGAGTTGGTCGCTGTCGGTATTTCGGTGATCGCGCGCGACAACCGGCCTTCGAAGGCAGCCGAATGGTAGCCTGGACTTGGGCTAGGCGGTCCGGCGGATGACAGATCTTCTCGACGTCGAAACCGTAAGGGAAGTCCTGGACCTCATAGCGCGGTACGGTTACGTGTTCGTTCTGCTCGGGACGCTTTTTCAGAGCGTCGGCCTGCCGCTGCCGGCGCAGACCATCCTGCTTACCGCGGGCGTTATGGCCGGCCAGGGAATACTGGACCCGATTTACGCCATGGCGATCGGGCTGGCCGGCGCCGTTGCCGGGAGCCAGATCGGTTATCTTGCCGGCCGCAAGGGTGGACGTCCGTTCGTACTGCGCTGGGGCCGCTACGTTGGCCTTACACCCGCGCGCCTCGACTACGCGGATAAGTTTTTCTCGCGCCGCCAACGGAGGGTTGTACTGACGGCCCGTTTCATACCCGTCCTCAAGACCTTCGGCTACCTGGCGGCCGGCTTGAACCGGATGCCCTACCGAAAGTTCTTGCGCTACGACATTATCGGGACGACGGTCTGGGCTGTGGGCTCGGTCCTTTTGGGATATTTCATCTCTAGTAGCGTAATGTCGCTCGTCGAGTGAGCCTGTCAACCGGCCAACCACCCACCGTCGGCGGTAACCAGCGCGCCGTTTACAAAGCTCGCGGCGTCAGAGGCGAGGAATACCGCGACCTGCGCGATCTCGTCCGGGCTCCCGACGCGGGGCATCGAGGCCATGTTCTTCATCGCCCGTTCCATGCCCATCTCGCTGGGCCTGTCCGCTCCGGTACCGATGTTGGTTTCCACCCCGCCCGGGCAGACGGCATTGCACCGAATCCCCTGCTCCGCGTACATGAACGCGATGTTGCGGGTCAGTCCCACCAGGCCGTGCTTCGATGCGGTGTACGCCGAACCCGCGCGGGCTCCGGCCACACCGGCGGCCGACGCGGTGTTGACGATTGTCCCGTGCCCCTGCTCGATCATCACCGGCAGCACCCGGCGGCACGCCAGGAACGGCCCCGTCAGATTGACCGCGAGCACCCGCTGCCAGGTAGCGTCATCTATCTCGTGAACGGGCCGCATCCCATCCATTATTCCCGCGTTGTTACACAACACGTCGAGCTGCCCATAGGTTCCTATCGCGGCCGACACCATCGCACCAATGTCGTCGTCCGAGGTAACGTCGGTCCGTAGCGGCGTCACATCTACACCGTGCTGACGCGCCAACTCGGCCGTCTCTTCGACAGATGCCTGATCTACGTCGCAGGCCACCACCCGGTCACCGGCCGCGGCGAACCTCTACGCCATTGCCCGCCCGATTCCCGAACCAGCCCCCGTAACTACCGTCACCCGACCCTCATTCTGCGCCATGATCTGCTCCTTTCGTCTACTGGCGTTTTCTAACGTCTTCTACTGCGGCGGATGCTCCAGATAACCAGCGCCGCGATGATGCCGGCCTGCACAGGATGTTGGGTGGCGCTTCTGAGGTTGACGCTCCAGCCAGCCCCGAAGATCGTCGGTACGATAAAGCGCTCTTCGTCGGTGTTCCAGAGCGTGCGCCGTATTTTTCCGAGGCTTGGGGACCGCAGGTCGTAGGGTACGAGCCCCAGTATGTTTCCGTGCATATTTGGCACTTCTATCCTCTTTTTTTCCTCAGCCAGGCTACCGCGACGACCGCCGCGAACGTAACCACGGCGATTATTACGCCCTTGCGGACGCCCGTAGTTACAGCTTCTTCCTGCTCCGGCTGCCCGCTCTCGTCGTCCATCTCGTCCAGGAGTGTCACCGTGCCGGAGTCGCCGTCGATCTGGATGAGCTGGCCGCTCTGGATGCGCTGTGTGGCCGTACCCGTGCCCATCACAGCCGGGATGCCGTACTCACGCGCCACGATGGAGCCGTGGGCCAGCGCGCCACCGATGTCGGTGACCAGGCCCTTGGCATTCGAAAAGAGTGGTGTCCAGGCTGGTGTGGTGGTCGGGCAGACGAGGATCGTGTCCGGCTCCATCTGGTCGAACTCCGCGGGCGAGCGGACAACGCTCGCTTGGGCGGTGACCTGACCCGGGCTGACGGCGAAGCCGCCCAGGGTGGGACCTTCGCTGACGCCGGGAGGCAGGGGCTCGAACATGCTCAGGCGGACCGGCCCGATCTTCAATTGCGCGTTCGGCGGAACCGAGATCGGTGGATCCAGGCGCCGGCGCGCCTCCCGCAGCTCGCGCCGCTCTCGCGCCAGCTCTGCCAGCTCCGGGAGACTCTGAGAGTCCGAACATGCGGCATTGGCGGACGCAAGCTCCCAGCTATTTAGGAAGAAGACGTCGTCCGGGTCATCGAGCGAACCGGCTCCCGTGAGGCGTTCCCCCAACTCCAGCGCCAACCGCCGCAACGTGGGCCAGGCTGCGCCGACGTAGAAGAGGGCCTCTTCCCGGTAGGGCGTGAAGTGCTGCGCCCAGCCAAGGAGTAGCCGGAAGATCGGGCGCAGGAGAGGATTGAGTGACTTTGCGGTGCTCTCCACCAGCGACTCGCGTTCCCGCACCATTTCCTCCTGGCGGGCGCGGGTGTCGCGCTCCGGGTTATCTACGGCGGCTTTCAGGCTCAGGAGCACCGGGAGCGGATCGTCGGCCATAGTCGGGGCTACGAAGTCGAGGTTGTAGATCTGGTGTCCGTACTCATCGAGGTAACGCTGGAGTTCATCCAGCACCGCTTGCCCGCCATCATGCTTTGCCAGCACGTCGAGCAGCCCCCCGGCCGGCGTGGTGATTACCAGGTCGCGCAGGTCTTCGGATTCGCGGACACCCTTGGCAATATCTTCCAACTGCGCCTGGGCCTCCATCGCTTTGGTCGGGAAGCCGCGCAGGTAGGGGCCACTGGCCGGATGCGGGCCGTTCGAAGATTCGTGCCCGGTGGCGGCAAATTTCAGGAAGCGGTCGAGTACATCATCCGTGACCTTGGCTATCCCCAAAGGTATGGCCGCCGCGAACCAGTATACGGCATCGGCCACAGCCAGCTCGCGCATGCCCCGCAACAGCTCCGCTTCCGACGCACTGGCTGGATCAAGCGCATTCCAGCGCTCGATAGTCGCCTGATAATCCGGCAGCTTGTCGTCTCGCCAGTAAGGCACGCCCTGCTTGAGCAACGTGGGTAAAGCCGTTACATACACGCGTGAGATCAGCGGGATCTGCTGCCAGTGAAGATCAACGCCGCCTATGCTGTAAGCGTAACCATTCACCGTCTTTGCAAAGGAATTCGGCATAAAGTCCTTGATGAGCCGCCCTATGTCGGCCGAGTCGCCCATAAAGGTGGCGATCTCCTTCATCGACCGATCCAGACCCTCCTCCAGGTAAAGCTCGGCGAAGAGTGGGGAGAGCGGCTCGGGCATGTGCTCGACTACCTGCCGCCGCATCCAGACCGTGTCCGGTACGGGCGGCTCCCAACTCACATCCCGCAACGGGGTGGGCGGCAGGTTTGTGATAGGCCGGGACTGCAACACCCAGACGCTTCCTTCGGCCACGGCCCACTCGATGTCCTGCGGAACGCCATCGAAGTGCTCTTCCACCCGCACTCCCAGCGCGGCTAGCTCGCCCAACTGTTCCTCCGAGAGTGCCGACTCGCCGCGCCGGGCTTCGGGAACATCTTGGGCGGTGGTGCGTTGTCCGTCGGTATCCCGAGCCTCGGCGGCGACGATCATCACTTCTTTCGTGCCCAGCGTGGTCTCCTTCAAGACCCGGCTCTCCCGATCCAGCACGTAGCTATCCGGCGTTACCTCACCGGAGACTATCGCCTCGCCGAGGCCGAAGCTGGCGTTGACGATCAGCTCATCGCGGGCGCCGGTATTCGGGTTGGCCGTAAAGAGGATGCCCGAGACATCGGATGACACCATCGCCTGCACGACGACGCCCATCGCCACCGCCTCGTGCTCGACGCCCTGACGCTCCCGGTATGCCATCGCCCGCGCCGTCCACAAGCTGGCCCAGCACTCCTTGACCGCCTCTAGCAGATCCTCTGGGCCGCTCACGTTCAGGAAGGTCTCCTGCTGGCCGGCGAAGCTGGCGGAGGGTAGGTCTTCGGCCGTGGCCGAGGAGCGGACGGCGACTGCTGTCTCCTCGCCCCCTGGCGACTCACTGAGCAATTTGTCGTAGGAGGCGCGGATCTCCTCCGAGAGGTCTTCGGGCACCGAGCCCGCCATAAACAGGTCGTGGATCCGGGCCGAGACCGCTTCGTAGGCTGTTGGATCGTCCGCCTCTGGTTTGGCGGCAAGCTCTATGATCTGGCCCTGCAGATCGTTGGCCTCGACGAAGGTCCGGTAGCCGGCGGTCGTTACGACAAAGCCCGGCGGTACGGGAAGTTCGGAGTGGGCCAGCTCACCCTGGTTGGCGCCCTTACCTCCGGCCACAGAAATCTCAGACTTGTCCAGTTCTGCAAACCAACGGATCGTTTCATTGCTCGTCGTGTTCATCTCTACTCCTTTTCGGCGTAGACCATCCGCTCAATCACCATGAACGGCAACTCACGCGCGGTCGGTTTCACATAACGGTCGGCCAGGTCGTCGTAGCCGAGATGCTCGATCATGCGCCAGCCGTACTCGCCTAGGAAATCTGCCACTTCCTCGGGTTCGAACCCAAAGTGCCACGCGTTGTCCTTGACTATCATCCGCTCGTAAAATTTCTCCAGTCCATATAGCTCCTCGCCCTCGACAAAATCTTTGCGCACGTACGTAAACGCCAACTGGCTGCCCGCCGGTGCTTGGGCCAGGAAATCGAAGGTCTGTCAAACGGCCGTTTCCGTCGAATATTGTGAGACTGCCTCCCAGATAAAGAAGGTCTTGGTGTCGGCGGCATACCCATGTGTAGCCAGCACGGATCCCAGTTCCTGCTCGACAAAGTTGATCGGAACGAGCGTAACGTTTGTAGGTATTTTGCCCAATGCCTTTTGCAGATTTGCCTGCTTGGCCTCGATATTTACGGGCTGATCGACTTCCCAAACGGGCACGTTCGCCAGGGCGGGCAGACGATACACGCGCGTATCGTAGCCTGCTCCCAGATTCACCACCGCATCGACTGAATGCTCTTCGGCCACAGCCAATACCACCTTGTCATCAATGTAGCGCTTGCGGCACATCATGCCGCTCCAGATGCCATCTACTTGCTTCTCTGACGCCCTGACCATCCAGTTCCTCAATACAGGAATCCGCAGCAGTTTGACCAAGAATTGGTAACCAACGGGCAAGATTTTCACAGCGAGTTCATCGTGGATGATACGTTGATCGCTGGAGAAATTTTGTTCAATAGCGACCATCATCGTGGGGCCAATGCCTGTTTGCGCGGCGGCACTCGTGTCGATTCTTTCTTCTGTTTGTGTCATATCTCGTATCCCTTTCTCCAATCTCACTCCTCAGCCTGCAAGGGAACCGGCAAAGACCTGCCAAACGAGCGCCGATTTCGCGGCGAGGCTTAGGACCAGGTAGGTAGTCTCACCGAAAGCGTAGCTGCGCCAGGGGCCTATCTGCCGGTACTGCAACCACTGGTTGACGGCGAAGCTCATGAAGAAGACGAACAGGGAGACGAAGATTCCGTAGACGAAGTTTGGTACGGTTTCCGCGCCTACGAAGTTCACGGTGATCGCCACCCAGGGAGCGAGTCCGGCCAGAGTACCGAACCAGAACGGCAGCATCGTGGTGCTCTGGCGGCCGGGCGGGTTCATCTTCTCTTGCAGCCATCCGAACAGGATCATCGCCACGTTGGCCCCGATGATCCCGATGATGGCGGCGATACCTGTGATGCCGGCGTAGAAGCTGACGAGCAGTACCATAAGCGTCGAGCTAAGAGAATATTCAAGCCACCGAAAGCGGTTGATCCCGCTGCGCAGGTCCGTTTCGTAGCGCTTACGGAACACGGTGGAGGTGAGCAAGTGGTCGAGGGCGGCGAGGCCCAGGAACACGGCGATGGCGGCTCCGATAGGCACGTCGAACAACGATTCGGGGGCCGGTACGGGTGCTCCGGGTGGTCCGGCGGGGAAGGAAGAGGTCACGGTGATGGCGAAGT
>JBARZM010000133.1:0-15200 GCA_049650095.1 Rubrobacteraceae bacterium
TATAGATGCCATGTCGGGCCAGCAGGATCAAGTGTCCCGGAAGGGTGCAACCGAGATCCGGGTCAACATCCCCGATAACGTCCCACGCCATGTTGTCCGCGCCCACGGCCAGTACCCGCTTATCCGCGAGCCAGTAGGACGCGCCCGCCGCCATTCCAGGCCCGGCCAGATAACGCTCAGTGTCGTCCCAGTAACGGGCGTTGCCGGTCCGGATCAGGACTACGTCGCCGGCCTCAATACCAATCCTTTGTTTTTCACAACATTCTTCCAGGTCTTCCGCCGTAACGGCGTATCCAGGCCCCAGCATTTCGACGCCGCGGCTGGCCGGTACGTCCAACAACACGCCGCTGCCGACGATCGGGGGTGTCTCTTCGATGCCGAGTTTGGTGAACCCTCGGGGGGTCTGCACCTCGCGGTCGACGGGGATGTCCCCGAATAGCTTTAGCCCGTCCGCCTGGTGGCAGATGGCGTCTATGTGGGTGCCGCTGTGCTCCATGCAGACGATGACCCCGGCGGCGCTGGTTCGGGGGCCGGCTTCGGCGGGCCGGTACTCGTCCTCGTGGTGACGGTGGAGCAGGTAAGAGTAGCCGGGCCGGTGGGACACGTGTATCGGCATCCCCTCGAACCTCGGCTGCTCCAGGTCGAAGACTTGTTGATGCCGCATTACAGAACCCGGGCGTCCGACCGCTCGATTCTTCTCAGGCCTTTGTCGTCTTCATCTCCTCACTCTTTGCGACCTCGGCGTCTTCCGTGAAGTCTACGTCCCTGGTCTCCGGTCCCCACAACGCCCCGATGAGGATCAGCGCGGAGCCCAAAACCAGCAAGGGAAGCGGGGTGTACTTGAAAGGCATGAAGCTCGCCAGTCCCAACTGATAGTAGGAGTAGAACGCCGGGGGGATAACGGCCAGGCTGTAGCCGAGGCCGAATCCGGAGGCCCGGACGCCGATCTGAAAGCGCTCGATGATATAGACGGTCGCCAGGCCCCACACCGAGACTATCACCACCACGGTAGCCGTCACCAGCAAGATCACGACAAAAAGGTTCTGCGGGGTCGTGGCTACGATCAGGTAAAAGAGCAAGGCGCCAAGCGTCGCCATGACGATAGACGATGCGATCAAGAACGGCCGCCGGCCGATTTTCTGGCTGATCATGCCCGCCGCCATGTAGCCTCCGGCGAGGAAGAGGAAGGCGATGGTCAGCGTGATCGTCAGGCTGGTGCCCGAAAGACCCAGCTCGGAGGTTAGCAGGCCGGGCAACATGGCCGATGGCACATACAGCGTCAGCCAAAAGCCGCCCATCAGCACGAAGACTTGCAGAAAGCTCTGAAGGTTTTCACCCTTGAACAGCTCGATTACGGGGGACCCGCCATCACCGTCGGCTTCATCGGATTCGTGGGCGGCTTCGAAGAGCTGCGATTCGGCCACGGAGTAGACGAAGTAGAGAACGAGCGAGAAGATCAAGACGGTGCTAATGAAGAACGGTATCCTCCAGCCCCACTGCACGTAGGGGGAGTCCAGGCCGCCGGCCGGGATGAACTGGAGCAGGACCAGTGTGATCAGGGATATGGTCGCGTACGCCAGCGGGTAGCCGGTCATGATCAAAGACCCGTAGAAACCCCGTTTTTCCTTTGGAGAATATTCCATCGCCAGCGGGTTGGCCGACGTATACACCCCGCCGACGAAGATGCCGTTGATGAGGCGCAGGAGGACGAAGAGGACGATGATCAGCATGCCCAAAGACTGGTAACCCGGTAAGAGGGCCATGAGGAACGTCGCCACCCCGGAGCCTATCAGGGCGAGTATGGTCGAGCGTTTCCTGCCCACGGTGTCCCCGATGTGACCGAAGATGGCGGCCCCTATGGGACGCCCGATCAGGGTCGCCGCGAAGATCGTGCCGCCCACGATGGCGGCCGTGGAGTTGCCCATCTCCGGGGCGATGAAGTAGGCGATAGCCGGGGCCAGCACTATGATCGGCAAGTAGATATCGAACATGTCCACGAAGAAGCCCATCCAGGCTCCCCGGACGGCGCGTTTCCCTAGCTGGGATATCTCCCCCGTACCTTGGGCACTAGCTGCTGTTGCCATACTCCTCCTTCAAAACATCCGGGTGGCTTCTCATTTACTGCCGGCTTAGAGCAAGCGCCGCCCTACTAGCCGGTAGCGCCAGTGAGATAGTCGCCGTAAAGCGATCCGCACCTGATTTTCCACTTTTCCCCTATCCCCGGCTGCTTGACCGGGCTCTTCCAGTTATGCCCGGTAGCTTACATACGGACTACCGTACCTGTCAAGACAGTGCCCTTGGCGGTACCCGGCTTGTCAGCCGCCGGAGATCGGCTACAATTGCCGTTGGTCCAAATGGGCCCGTAGCTCAGCTGGGAGAGCGCTGCCTTCGCATGGCAGAGGTCGCGAGTTCGAGTCTCGCCGGGTCCACTTTTCAACGTAACACTTACTTCCCTGAAATCTTAAGAAACGCCGAGCGTCGTTTTACCTGTATCTAAACAAGACTAAACTGCAGTGAATCTAAATCCTCAACCACCGCCGGGATCTGTATACGGCCGCCGTGACGTTTGAGAAAGTCCTGAAATCTATCGGCGTGTATGAACTCCAGACCTAGCGGATGATTGTCCACGTCGAGGTCTAAATAAACTCCCTCCTCTACCTCCAGGGTGCGGACAGCCTCTCCGTCTCGGATCTCATCCCGGATGTACAGGTAGAGTGCATTGGCTTCGATGTCGAGCTCGATTCTCATACCTTTATTCTACATTGCCCGGCTTGCGTACGAGGCTAACGATTAGAGCATCTACCTTCGGATCTGCTTCAAAGCTCTCCACGTAGATTACCCGAACTACGTTACCCGCCCCTGTGGATCGCTCCGCAACCATCTTGTCTCCGCTTTCATAGACTCGCTCCGGCTCGTTGAGCGCACGCAAGATCTGGTTACGCGGAATGTTCCGCTGACGCATCCGCTTGCGAGCATGGTTTGATAGCTTGATCCTCTCGAATCTCATCCTATCCGATCAGCCAGAAGGCTATCCACGTTACACCGCCGCCCACGAGCACGCCGATCGCCAGCTCCAGAGGGGTGTGTCGTTCTAATTTCTTCCGCGCCCACCAGACAAAGGGGAGTATGAGTGCCGCTAGCAACCCCCACGCCCCGAAGATGTATGCGAGGCATACCGTCATGCCGGAGATGCCGGCGGTGTGCAGTGAGAGGTTTTCGAAGGGTGAGATCAGGGCGAAGAGGACGGTGGCGAGGGCGTAAGAGAGCAGCACGGCTTTTAGCGCATCCGGCGGCCCGAGAGAATAGAAGACTAGAAACCCGACCCCGTGTAAAACGGCCACCACCCTTAGCGGGCCGATCCGCTCGGCCTGGGAGATCCGGCGCGGGTCCCCGACTTTTCCACCCCGTACCAGGTAGAGCAGGTACAGCAGCGAGAGCCCGCTGGTCAAGAACAAGCCAAGAAACGACCAGAAAACCCCACTAACCCCACCTGCCGCGGCGCCGACCACGATAAAGAGCGGGACGGCGATGAGGGGCAGCCGGGTCGCGCCGGAGATGCGCTCCGCCACTTTTTTAGTTCTTCTTTCTTCGGGCGAGGTCACGGCCGGAGATTGTACCCTGTACAATGCGGACCATGCCTAAAGTACGGGATATGGCCGAAGCCGTGGAACGCTTGGCGCCGGGTTCTCTGGCCGAAGATTGGGACAATTGCGGGCTACAGGTAGGAGACCCGGGGGCGGAAGTCAGCCGGGTGCTGGTCGCGCTCACGCCTTTACCCGAAGTCTTCGACGAGGCCGAAGCTTGCGGGGCGGACTTCCTGCTCTTTCACCACCCTTTGATCTTCCGGGCGATCCAGTCTTTGGATGTAGCTTCTTACCCGGGGGACTTGCTGGCGCGGGCGGTGCGCGGCGGCCGGGCGGTCTACGCCGCCCACACGAATTACGACGCGGCGCCCGGCGGGGTCTCCGTTGCCCTGGCCGAGACGTTGGGGCTATCCGGGCCGTTGGAGGTCGTCTCGCCCAGGGGATCTCTGAGCAAGCTCGTGGTCTTCGTGCCGCAGGATCACGTCGAGGACGTGTCGCGGGCACTGGACGTGGCTGGCGCCGGGGTGATCGGGGACTACACCCAATGCACCTTCCGGACGCCGGGCACGGGCACCTTCCTTCCCGGTGAGTCTTCGGACCCCTACCTGGGCGAGAAGGGCCGCCTGGAAAAAGCCCCGGAGATACGACTCGAAACCATCGTGCCCGCGCATCTCGCCCATCAAGCCGCGACGGCGGCGACCAAAGCCCACCCCTACGAAGAGACGGCCCTGGACGTCTACCCCGTCGAAGGCCGCCCGGAGGGCTGCGGGTACGGCCGCATAGGGACGCTTCCGCAACCTCTCAGGCCGGAGGAGTTGTGCGGGCGCGTTACGGACCTTCTGGGGTTTCCGGCCCGGCTGGTGGCGGACCCTTCACCCGGCCGCCGGATAGAACGGGTGGCCGTTCTCGGGGGCTCGGGAGGCTCTTTTATCCCGGAGGTCGCGGGCCGGGCCGACGCCTACGTAACCGGGGACCTCGACTACCACGATGCCCTGCTCGCCGAGTCTCTTGGCCTCACCGCCATAGACGCCGGGCACGCCGCGACCGAGCTGCCCTCGCTGGAACCACTCGCCCGGCGACTGTCAAAACTTGTGGACGTTCCGGTGGAGGTCAGCGAAGTCCGAAGATAAGACTGGTCAGGTTCGCTCCTCCATGAAGCGTTCCAACTCGTTCCGCGTCGGCAGGGCCGTCATCGCCCCGTAGCCGGTGCAGGCCAAAGCCCCGGCGGCCGTCCCCCGGCGGACCGCTTCCCGGACAGTCTCTTCGTCCTCGTAAGAGTGCTCCGAGAGATGGACGAGAGTCGCCGCGAGAAAGGCGTCGCCGGCCCCGGTCGCGTCCACCACCTCCGCCTCGAACGCCGGCACGCGGCCGCTGAATTCGGATGTGGCGTAGAATGCTCCGTCCGGGCCGAGGCTGACCAGCACCAGGGCGACGCCCCGGGCCAGCAGCGCCTCCGCCGCCGCTTCCGGGCTCTCGACATCCAGGAGCGGCTCTAGCTCGTCGTCGCTCAACTTCGCTATGTGGGACAGGTCGAACAGGGGTTCCACGGTCTCCCGGGCCGCCTCTACGCTCTCCCAGAGGTGCTCGCGGAAGTTCACGTCGAAGGCGACCGGGATGCCCGCATCGGCGGCGAGTTTGGCGGACGCCTGGATCGCGGCGGCCGTCGGGTCCTTTATTAGCGGTATGCTGCCGAAGTTCACGAACGATGCGCCGGAGAATAGACTCTTGCCAACGTCCTCCGGGGAGAGTAGCTCGTCGGCGGCCGGGTCCGTGCGGTAGAAGGTGAACTCCCGGTCTCCTTCCTCGTCTATCTCCACGAAGGCCAGCGTGGTCCGTGTGGGCGGTGACTGTCGCGTGACGCCGCCGGTCTCGACGCCTTCGGACTCCAGGGCGTCCAGGATGAAGTTCCCGAAAAGGTCTTCCCCCACGCTCCCCACGAACGCCGCCCCCGCCCCGAGCCTCGAAGCCGCGACGGCCACGTTCGCCGGCGCACCCCCGGGCCGGGCGGTAAAAGGCATCTCCACCGACGAAGACCCCTCGCCCCGGTAGATATCCGCCACCACCTCGCCCAAAGAGACTATCTTCCCCACGATTTCCTCCCCGTCATAAGCACCCGCATACTAGACATCCACCTCTCCAAGCGACCTTATCTCCTCGTCGGAATAACCCGCCTCCCGCAGCGGGGAGACGACATCCCGCCCCAACTCCGGCACGTAGCAAGCTATAAGGGTGGCTTCATTTTCCGGGACGATGTCTACCTCCCCTATCGCGGCCGGCAGTACGCACGACTCGCCGCTCTCCAGACGCTCCACGCCACCATCGTACTCTAAATTCACCGCCCCGCCGGCGTTGGATAGCGTGGTGCAACGCCGCGGATGCGCGGGCTCCCGGTGGGGTTCTCCCAGGCTCCAGCGTTCCAGCGCGAAGTGTGGTCCGGCGGCGCAAAGGACGCGGCGGTTGGTCCCGGCTTCCAAGGGTAGCCCGGGGTTTGGGCGGGGCCGGTAGTTGGTCTTTAGCTCGTCTAGCGTGGCCTCGATGTTGGCGTCCCACTCTTCTTCGGAGAGGCGGTTTCCGTAGAGGTCCTCCGGCATCACGAACTGCCCGAGGTCGGAGGTCTGTTGCACCTCGAAGACCAGGGCGTCGGGACCAAAGGAGTGTAGGATTCCGCCCGGCACGTAGACCGTATCCCCCGAGCTTATGGGATGCCGGAACATCACCGCATCGTAGTCCCGGTCCTTGAACGCCTCGAAGAGTTCGTCCCGGCCCGCATCTTCCCGGACGCCGGCCAGGATGGTCGCGCCCTCGGCGGCCCAGAGGATGTGCCAGGCTTCGGTCTTTCCGTGGGGCTCGCCGTGTTTCTCGCGGGCCGTCGCGTCGTCGGCGTGGAGGTGGACGGGAAGCATGTGGGATGCGTCGAGAAACTTCTCCAATAAAGGAAAGTGCGGGCCGCGCCAACCTTCGCCGACAAGCTCCTCCGGAAACTCTTCGACCAGCTCGTGGAGCGCGCGGCCGGCGTATTCGCCGTTCGTCACCGTGCCCCGGGCCTCGTGGTAGTCACTGATCTCCCAGGTCTCGGCAATAACGCCACCGGGCACACCGGTCTTTCCGAGCTGGTCCGGTATCCGGCGCTCCCCGAAGGCGTAAGCCCGGACGTGGTAGGTCAGCTTTACCGGATAGCAATTCATCCGTCCGCCTTCGTATCCGCGTCGTATAAAGAATCTCTCATCCGCTGCTCCTTTCCCCGGCAGATCCCCACCGTTCCCGGACCAAATTATCTAAGGCTGGAGCCCCTGTCAAACGCGCCACGTTCGACATCCGGGCCACGCGAGGAGTAACATCCTCGCGTGGCTAATGTCTTGAAGAGCGTTCTCTCGATGTCGGCCGCGACCGCCCTATCCCGGGTCACCGGCTACCTGCGGACCATGACCCAGGCCGCGACCCTCGGGACCGGGGCCGTGGCCGGGGCGTACACGCTCTCGAACGCGCTGCCAACCCAGATCTACGAGTTGTTCATGGGCGGCCTTTTGTCTTCGGTCCTGGTTCCCCTCCTTATCGAACGCGTCGCCCGGCATGGGGAGGCGGACGCCCGGGCTTTCGTAAACACCCTCCTCACTATTATGATTCCGTTTCTGGCGGCCCTGGCGATCCTGGGCATCGTCTTCGCGGAACCCCTGATCCTGCTGACCACCGATTGGTCCGGCAACCTCTCGCCGGAGGAGTCCGGGCTCAGGACTTCGCTCGCGGCGCTGCTCTTCCGGGTTTTCGCGCTCCAGATCGTTTTCTACGGCATCGGCGCCCTTGCAACCGGGATACTGAATATCCACCGGCGGTTCTTTTTGCCGACCTTCGCCCCGGTAATGAACAACCTGATCGTCATTCTGTCTTTCACCGGCTACGCCCTGCTCGCCGAAAGCGCCCCAGAGGCTGCCGTCTACACGCTCGCCGGCGGCACCACGTTCGGGGTCGCCATAATGTCGCTCATCCTGGTCCCACCGGCGCTCCGGCTTGGCTACCGACCCGGGATCCGGCTCCGGCATCCGGCCCTCCGGCCGGCGGTCCGGCTCGCCGGGCCCGTCCTCGTCCTGGTGGCGGCGACGGTCGGCGTGCAGGTCGTGGCGAACCTGTTTGCCTCGCGGTTCGACGGCGTGGACGAACTCTACTACGCCTACATAGTCTTCTTGCTCCCGTACGGCATCTTCGTGGTGTCTATCGCCACCGCGCTGGCCCCGGAGCTCTCCGAGAAGTTCACCCGCCGCGACGCGGCCGGCTACCGCGACACACTCTCCTCCGGCCTCCGGGCGGTGGTCTTGGTGACCGTGCCGGCGTTTGCCGGGCTGGCGGCGCTCGCCGTTCCGGTGGTCGGCCTGCTCTTCGAGCGCGGTGAGTTCGGCCCAAACGACACGCGGCTGGTGGCGGCCGTCCTCACGGCTTTCGTCGTCGGCTTGCCCGGCTACGCCGTCCAGTTCACGCTCGTCAGGGCCTTCTACGCCCGGCGGAACTCGGCGACGCCGGCGGCGTTGAACGTCGGCCTGGTGGCGCTTTTCGTCGGGTTCGCTTACGTCCTGTCGGGTGTCTTTGGGCTCGCCGGCATCGCGCTCGGGTTCTCGGCCGCTTACACCCTGCTGGCGTTGGCCCTCTTGGCGGCCATGCGGCGGGCGGCGGGTGGGATCGGCGGTCGGCGTTTTGTGGAATCGGTGGCGAAAGTCCTCGTGGCCGGGGCCGTCATGTACGGTGTTGCGCGGTTCGGCATCCGGTTGACGGGGACCGGGGACTCGGCTTTGGGGCGGGTCCTGATCCTCGCTCTCGTCGGTGGCGCTTCGCTGACGGCTTACCTGGGCCTGGCTTTCGTTCTGGGCGTGGAAGAGTTGCGGCGCGGACTCCGGCGGGCCCGCGCCGCGTTCTCTAGACCTTGAAAGTGTGTAGCTCGCCCGCCCCGAGTTTTTGCACGTCGTCACCGACGCCGACCCAGACGGCTTGATCCGGGTCGTCGTCCAGTGAGACGATCTTCAGCTCTCCCGCTTCGAGCGTTAGTGAGATCGGGGTCTCCCGAAACTGCATGGGGAACGACAGGCCGTCCAAACGATCTGTTAGCTTGGGGTTGAAGTAGATGACGCCGTCCCGGATGTCGCTCCCCATGTAGCCCCGCTGGAGCAGGTCGAGCGTCCCGGACATGACGCCCAAGTGTATGGCCTCGCTCGTAGTGCCGCCCTGCACGTCCCCGATGTCGCTCTCAAGCGCTTCCAGGTACCGTTTCCACGAACCTTCGGGGTCCACGTCGGCCATGATGGCGGCGTGGACGATGAAGCTCAGGGTGGAGCCGTGCGAGGTCCGTTTGTCGTAGTAGTCGATGTTGTTGCGGGCCGTGTCCGGCTCGTAGTCGTAGCCGAGCCGCCCGAATATCTCTTTCAGTTTGTCCGCCGGGAACAGGAAGAAAAGCATGAGGGTGTCGGCCTGCTTTGCGAGCTTGTAGTTATCCGGGTTGTCCCCTTCGGCGCTCAGGATGCGGTCCAGACGCTGGATGTTGTCATACTTTTCCCGGTAAGCGTCCCAGTCCAGTTCTTCCAGGTCCTCGTAGCCTTCGAACTGGCTGATGATCTTGTTGCCTTCCTCATCCTCGTGGAACGGGACGAACATCTTGTGGCTCATCTCCCTCCACAAACTAAGCTCGTCGTCCGAGAGATCCAACCTGGAACGCAAAGACTCCCGGCGGCGGTCGGGGATCAACTCAAGCACTTTGTCTACGGTCTCGAAGATCCAGGCAACCATCACGTTGGTGTAGGCGTTGTTTCTTAGCCCATCTTCGTCCGAACCGGGATATTTTTCGTGGAACTCGTCCGGCCCCATGACGCCGTGGATCTCGTAGCGTTCCCGGTCTTCGTTGTAGAAGGCGATGGAGGCCCAGAAGCGGGCGATCTCCAGCATCATCTCGGCCCCGCCGTCCAGCATGAACTCCGCGTCGCCCGTGGCCTGGTAGTACTGCCAGATGTTGTAGTAGATGGCGGCGCCCACGTGCCGCTGGCGGTGGCTCAGGTCCGGCTCCCAGGTGCCGGCGTTTGGGTTGAGGTGGACTTTCTGGGTCTCTTCTTTGCCGTCCGAGCCGCTCTGCCAGGGGAACATCGCCCCCCGGTATCCAGCTTCGGCGGCCGCGGCCCGTGCCTCGTCCATACGCCGGAAACGATACATGAGCAGCGCGCGGGTGATCTTTGGCAGCCGGAAGTTGAGGAACGGGTATATGTAGAGATCGTCCCAGAAGATGTGCCCACGATAAGCCTCGCCGTTGAGGCCGCGGGCCGGCGCCCCCGTGTCCAGGTCGGCCGTGTGCGGGGAACAGACTTGCAGGATGTGCGAGATGTGAAGCCGGACCAGGAGCTGGACCCGGTCGTCGTGCGGGATCCGCATGTCGCAAGAATCCCACAACTCGTCCCAGGCCCGCGAATGCCGCACGAAAGCCTCCTCGAAAGTACCGTGGCGGCTGACGGAGGTTCCGGCGTTTGCGAGCGGCTCGTTTATGGCGTGGTCGCGCGAGGTGTAGAAAGAGACCATCTTCTCTACCCGGACCGGCGAACCTTCACGGGCCTCGAAGCTCAAGACCTGGTGGATGTAGTCCTGCATCTGGTAGAGGCCGCGGCCCACTTCGAGCTCGCCATTCTCGCCATAGACCCGCGTCCGGGCCGCCTCGGCCACGTAGATCCGGGACTGGCGGGTGCGGACTTCGAGGGCGATGATCTCCGGCCCGAACGTCCTGGGGGAGACCGGGTCCAGGTGCCGACCTTCGAGCTGCTCGTAACGGGCGACGCCTTCGTTGACGACCCGGCCGTCGAGCGCCGTTATTATCTCCACGTTGCCCGACCAGTTCTCCGGGGTGATCTTCCACTCGATGGCAGCCTGGTGCATGTCGGCCATGCTGACGAACCGCCGGCTCTCCAACGTGGTCTCCCGCCCCGCCGGGTCCCGGAAACGCAGGTCACGGATCAAGGTCGCGTTACGAATATCTAGCTCGTGCCGGTACCAGAGAACTTCCACGTTGTCGAAATCCACCGGCTCCCCGTCTTCCTCGATCCTGAGCTTTAACACGAGCCAGTTTGGGAAGTTGACCAGGTCTTCGTTGAGGACCGGCCGTCCGGCCATGATGGTGGTTTCGCGGTTATAGCCGCCGTGTACGTAAGTGCCGGGGTAATGCGTCCCGTCGGCATCGGACCAGTGAGCGGCCGCCCGGGTGCAGAAGTAACCGTTGCCGGTCGAGGTCATCGACTCGCGCAGGCCCTCCTCCTCAGGGTCGTAGTGATCGTAGACCAACTTCCAGTTCTCCACTTTTTCCTCCCTATATCCCTAGGTCCCTATGCCCACGACTTCCCAAAACCGTGCCGACTCCCGTTTAACTAACGCGCGAGGCTATCCAAGAATTTTTCGACTTCGTCCATGGTGTAGAGGACGTAGTCGGCGGCGGTTGTCCTGCCGGCTACCTCCGGGTCGTCGGCTTGACCAACGAATATTCCGATACCGCGCCCTTCGAGGGCCTCGAAAGCGTGCTCGTCGGTGTGGTCGTCGCCCAGGTACAGGGGCGTCACGTCGTCGCGGTTCAGGTCGAGTGTTTCGAGCAAGTGCAGGACGGCCTTCCCCTTGTCCCAGTCGATCTTTGGTTGAATCTCGTAGACCATCTTGCCCGGCGTCATCTTCAACTCCTCCGGACGCTCCGCGAGTATGGAATCAACGGTGTCTTTTATCTCCCGCCGCCCGTCCTCGGAGGCAAGCCGGTAGTGGACGGCCACCGAGGCTTTCTTCGGCTCTATGGAAGCGCCCTCTACGCCGCTTAGTTCCTCTTCGACCTGTGTCTTGACCTCCTCGATCAGGGCTTCGTAGTCTCCTCCGCCCTCGATCTCAATGGCCCCGTCTTCGGGACTCCATATATCGAAGCCGTGGCTGCCGGCGACGATCAGGTTGTCCAGGCCCATCAATTCCTGGACGACGGGCCGGTCGCGCCCGCTCACGACGCACGCGGGACATCGCTCGGCGAGGCCGCTAACGGCATCCCGCATGCTGTCGGAGATGACCGCATCCTTCGGGCGGTCCACGATGGGCGTGAGCGTGCCGTCGTAGTCGAGAAAGACGGCCGGCCGCTGGCCCCGGAGCCGCCGGCCGAGATCCCCTTCCTCATCCAGCGCGTGCGGCAAATCCCCAATCTGACGACTCATCGTCCTCCCTTTCCTCCTACTCTAGCGTCCTCCGGGCCCTCTTTCTCGGATCGCTTATCCGGCGGCCCCGGCGCCTTCGTGGAGCGCCTTTGGCGTGTAGCGCTCGATCCACTCCCGGAACTCGGCGACTTCCTCTTTCGCCCGGTCCTCGCTCCAACCCAGATGGTCCACCGCCACCTGCGCCGCGGCCTCGTCCACGTCTAGCCCCACTTTGGGACCATACGCCACCATCGTGCGCCGGAGCAGCACGTCGGCGAGCTTCTGGGCCATCTCGTGGCGGAAGGCGTAGAGCACCTCGCATCCCATGAGGCCGGTTTCGATCTCCGGCGAAGAGTTGAGGGCTTCCTTGAGCGAGTCGTCATCCCCGGCCTCGGCGAGCACGTCGTAGGCCCGGGCGCCGTAGACCTTTATGAGCCTCCGGGCGAGCACGTCTGGAAGACCGCTCTTTACCTTGAACTCCTCCTCGAAAGCGGCGAGGTCCGGCGTCCGGCCACCGCCCAGGGGAATCCTGTCCGTGGCGCTCTTCGGAGGCTTTTTGACGCCGAGCTTTTTGTAGACGACGTCCGTCGTTTGACGGCCCAGGTTCCGGTAAGTGGTCAGCTTCCCCCCGATAATGGAGAGCAAACCATCGGCCTTCGGGCCGCCGGTCACTTTGATCCGGCCGCCGGCCGCCGACTTGCCCTTGGCGTGGTCGAAGACGATGTGGCTCCGGGAGATGGCCCCCTCGGAACCGGCGGGCGCCGCCGGCAGCGGCCTCACGCCCGAATACGTGAACAGCACGGAATCCCGGGTAAGTTTGGCATCGGGGATAACGTAGTTCGTCTCTTCGAGGAGGTAGTCGATCTCGTCCTCGTTCGCCTGTACGTAGTCGAGGTCGTCCTTGTAGCGGAAATCGGTGGTGCCGATGAGGTACCGCTCGTTCCACGGCACGATAAAGTACGGTCGGCCGTCTTTGCGGGCCTCGACGTAAATGGCGTTCTTGGGCGCTCCGGGGAACGGGTCCACGACGATGTGCGAGCCTTTCGTGCCCCCGATCATGCGCTGCTTCTCACCGTCCGTCCCGCCGGTCTCGAAGCCGAAAGACCCGGCGCCGCTTAGCACCCGGTCTACCCAAGGCCCCGCCACGTTGACCGTAACGGGGGCGCGGGCGACGTGGACGCCGCCGTTCACCAGATCCTCGAACTCGACCCCCGTGACCCGGGAGCCGCCGTCCTCGAACATGAGGCCCTTCACCTCGGCGTAAGTGAGGACCTTCGTGCCGTTCTGAACCGCCGACACCGCGTTCTCGACGGCGATGCGCTCGGCGTACTCCAACTGGCAGTCGTAGTAGGTGGCGGCGGCTTTTAAGCCGTCCGGGTTGAGGCCCGGATATTCTCGCAGCGCGTCTTCCCTGGAAAGCATCTTGTGCCCGGGGACAGACCTATCGAAGGAGAGTATGTCGTAGCCGATCATGCCCAGACGGATCATGCCCGGGCCGCGCGAGGACCGTTCGTAGACCGGCACGACGAAGCGCAGCGGCTTTACCAGGTGCGGCGCCGTGTGCAGCATTATCTCCCGATCCCGCAGCGACTCCCGCACCAAAGGCACTTCGTAGTGCTCCAGGTACCGCAGGCCGCCGTGTATCAGCCGGGTGGCCCACTGGGTGGTGCCGCTGGAGATATCCCCCTTGTCCAGCATAAGAACCCGCAGGCCCCGCATCGAGGCATCACGGGCTATACCGGCGCCGTTGATGCCGGCGCCCACCACGATCAGGTCAAACGGCTGGTCTCCTACGGTTTCGAGCAACTTCTCTCGTTCCACGACTACTCCTTTGCCTTTGTATAAACCCCGGGTGTACAAGCCACACCCTTCAGTTTGTTTCGCGTGTCTCGCTCAAAGGCTATTGGATTTCTCCAAACGTCCCTCTTCGAGCGCTTCGAGGGAGATGTCGTCGAGGGTGGTGACCACCACGTCCGCGCCGGCTTCGGCCAACGCCGCTTCGTCGTCCGCCCGGGCGAGGCCGAGGGCGGCCATCTCGCCCGCTTTGGCGGCCTGGACGCCGTTCGCCGCGTCCTCGATCACGAAGCTCTCCTCCGGCCCGGTCCCGAGCTCTTCGGCCGCCGTCTGGAAGATCATGGGGTGCGGCTTGCCCTGCTCGAAGTCGCGCCCGCTGACGTTGGCGTCCAGAATATCCAGCAAGGTGTAGCCGGAAGTCACGAAATCGTAGTCCAGGCCGTCTTCTTCGACGAACTTGTCCAAAAACACCCGTTCCAGGAAAGCGTTCGCGTTCTTTGACGAGGAGGCCGCCCCGATCTTGATCCCGGCGTCTTTGACGGCCAGGATGAAGCGCAAGGCATCCGGGTAAGCGTAGAACTCACCCGCTTCGATCAGGTCGATTATCATCTTCTGTTTGCTATCGCCGTACTCCTGGACCCGCTCTTCGACGTCGGGCACCTCGAAGTATTCTAGCGCCGCCCGCGCCCCGTCGTAGCGCGGCAAACCGCTCATCTTCGCCTGGTAAACTTCCGGCGTGAACTTCTCCGGGGAGTACGAGGTCTGCTCCCGGATATCGGCCCACTCGTTCTCCATGAGAGACTTCAAACCCTCACGCCAGGCTTCCTCGTGGGGCGAATCGACCAGCACCCCGTCAACGTCGAATATCGCGCCCCGAAAACCTTCCGATTCCTGCATACCCGTCCTCCTTTCCCCAAGAGTCCTAGGACTTGTTTGCGAGCTTGCTGGTTTGCTCTTTTATCTCCTCGAGAAGCTCGTCGAAGGAGTCGGCGAACTTCTGAACGCCCTCCTTCTCCAACAGCTCGGTGATCTCCTCGTAGTCGATGCCGGCTTCTTCCAGGTCTTTTAGAAGCTGCCGGGCGTCCTCCAAACCCTCCCCTATAGTCTCCCGGATCTCCGCATGGTCCTTTACGTCTTCGATGGTGGACTTGGGCATGGTGTTTACCGTGTCCGGCCCGACCAGGTTCTCGACGTATATGACGTCCCGGTACTCCGGGTTTTTCGTCGATGTGGAAGCCCACAGCGGACGCTGCACGGTGGCGCCCTTGGATTCTAGGAACTCCCACTCGGGTCCGGAGAAAATCTCCTTGAACTCCGCGTAGACAAGCTTGGCGTTGTCTACAGCGAGCCGGCCTTTCAGGTCATCGCGCCCGATCTCATCTAGCCGGTCGTCGGTCTCCGAGTCTACCCGGCTGACGAAGAAGCTGGCGACGCTGGCGACCGTGGACGGGTCTCCGCCGTCGGCGACTAGCCGCTGCAGGCCCCGGATGTAAGCCCCGGCCACGGCCCGGTAACGCTGCATCGAGAATATGAGCGTCACGTTTATGGAGGCGCCCTGGGCGATCATGTCCTCTATAGCCGCGAGCCCCGGCAGCGTAGCCGGTATCTTTACAAAGAGGTTCGGACGGTCCACCATCTCGACCAGCCGCTC
>JBARZM010000134.1:0-3599 GCA_049650095.1 Rubrobacteraceae bacterium
CCGGGTCTCAGCCTGATCTACGTCCACCTCAACCGCCTGATCCGGGAGCGGAACGTGGACGCCATCTACCTGGCCGGCCCCGGACACGGCGGCCCAGCGATCCTGGCGAACGTCTACCTTGAAGGCACCTACTCCGAAATTTACCCGCAGGTCTCCGGGGACGCGGCGGGGATGCAGAGGCTCTTCCGCCGGTTCTCGACGCCGGACGGCGTGCCGAGCCACGTCAGCGTGCCCACCCCGGGCTCGATCCACGAGGGAGGCGAGCTGGGCTACGTCCTGGCCCACGCCTTCGGCGCGGCCTTCGACAACCCGGATCTCCTGGTCGCCGCGGTGGTCGGCGACGGCGAGGCGGAGACCGGGCCGCTGGAGGGCTCCTGGAAGTCCATCAGCTTCCTCGACCCGACGCGCGACGGCGCGGTGCTGCCAATCCTGCATCTGAACGGGTACAAGATCGCCAACCCCACCGTGTTGGGCCGCTCTTCCGACGACGAGGTCCGCAAGCTGCTCGAAGGTCATGGCTACGCGGTTCACTTCGTCGAGGGCGACGACCCGGCCCGCGTCCACCAGGCGTTCGCCGCCACGCTCGACGACTGTTACGAGGAGGTCCGGGGGATCCAGCAAGAAGCCCGCGAAAACGGCGTCTCGGGGCGTCCCCGCTGGCCCGTCATAGTGCTCCGCACCCCCAAGGGCTGGACCGGCCCGGGCGAGGTAAACGGCCTGCCCGTCGAGGGTACCTTCCGCTCCCACCAGGTGCCGCTCTCGGGCGTGAGGGACGACCCCGAGCAGCTCGCGCGGCTGGAGGAGTGGATGCGCTCCTACCGGCCCGAAGATCTCTTCGACGGCGAGGGGCGACTCCTCCCCGAGCTGGCCGCGCTCGCCCCGCAGGGAGACCGGCGCATGGGCGCCAGTCCCCACGCCAACGGCGGCCTGATGTTGGAGGAGCTCGAAGTGCCGGACTTCCGCGACTACGCCATAGAAGTTCCGGCGCCGGCCACCGTTCGCCACGAGTCAACCCGGAAGCTCGGGGAGCTGCTGCGGGACACCTTCACGCGCAACGCCGCCCAGCAGAACTTCCGGCTCTTCTGCCCGGACGAGACCAACTCCAACCGGCTCGGCGCCGCCTTCGAGGTTACGGACCGCTGCTTCGTCGGCACGACGCTCCCCATAGACGACCACGTCGCCCCCGACGGCCGGGTGATGGAAGTCCTCTCCGAGCACCTGTGCGAGGGCTGGCTGGAAGGCTACCTCCTGACCGGCCGCCACGGCCTCTTCGCCACCTACGAGGCGTTCGCCATGATCCCCGCCTCGATGGTCGTGCAGCACACCAAGTGGCTGGAGGAGGCCATACATCTCCCCTGGCGGGAGCCGATCTCCTCGCTCAACATCCTCCTCACCTCGACCGCCTGGCGCAACGACCACAACGGCTTCTCCCACCAGGGACCGGGCCTCATAGACGTGATGCTCTCTAAAAGAGGCACGGTAGCGCGCATCTACCTGCCGCCCGACGCCAACACCCTCCTCTCGGTCGCCGACCACTGCCTGCGCAGCCGCGACTACGTGAACCTGATCGTCATAGACAAGCAGCCCCAGCTCCAGTGGCTGGACATGGACGCGGCGATAGAGCACGCCACGCGCGGCGCCTCGGTGTGGGAGTGGGCCTCCAACGTGCCCGAAGGCGAAGAGCCCGACGTCGTGCTGGGCTGCGCCGGGGACATCCCCACTTTAGAGACCGTCGCGGCGGCCCACTGGCTGCGCGAGCACGCGCCGGATCTCAAGGTGCGCGTCGTCAACGTGGTGGACCTGATGACCCTCTTCCCGCGCGAGTACCACCCGCACGGCATGAGCGAGTCGCGCTTCGTCGAGCTGTTTACGGCCGACAAACAGGTAGTCTTCGCCTTCCACGGCTACCGGCGCGCCATACACGAGATCGTGCACGGCCACGTGGACGTAGACCGCTTCCACGTGCGCGGCTTCTCCGAGCAGGGCACTACCACCACCCCGTTCGACATGGTCCTCCTCAACGAGATGAGCCGCTACCACCTGGCGATGGACGCCCTCAAGTGCATTGGACCGGAATGCCGGGCGCGGGACCGCGCCCCGACCCTGATCTCCGAACTGGAGGCCCGTATCCGTCGTGCTAGCGACTACTCCCGCGAGCACCTGGAGGACCCGCCGGAGATCCGGGACTGGACCTGGACTCCATGAAAGTGCTGAGTCGCCGGGTCCGCAAGGGTGCCGGACCTACCTACGGCAAGGAGTCGAGGCAGCGGGGCAATCGGGATCGAGAGGAGGTGATCCTTATTCGAGCATTCAACCTGGTTGTCCGTTGAAGGAGAGCGCGGAAAGACCTCGATTGAAATCTATGTATCTAAATAGGAGGTAGATAGTATGGCGTTTCCCGGGAAGGTAGTTGTGGCGACCGACGCTTCGGTGGAGGCCGCGCTCGCAGCCCGGATGGCCGCGGGATTATCGGCCGCTTCGGGGTCCGAACTGCACCTGCTTACCGTGGACCAGGAGGAGCCGGAGACGGTGCTTTCCGAAGCGAGCCGGGAGGTTGAGGGCGTCGGAGGCGAGGTTACCCAGACCCACTCGCGCGATCTATCGACCGGCCGAATAGACGGCGAGATAGTGGCTGCGGCTGAGGATCTGGGCGCGGATCTCATCGTCGTCGGAAGCAGGGGGCGCGGAGCCCTGAAGCGGGCGCTGATAGGCAGCGTCTCCGACTCGGTCGTGCGCCACGCCCATTGCTCCGTGCTGGTGGTCCGTGACGGCCAGGACCAGCCCCCGCTTCCCGAAACGGTCCTGGTAGCCGTCGACGGCTCCGAGGAATCCAGGGAGGCCGCGGATAAGGCCATGGAGGTAGCAAGCGTCGTGGGCGCCGGGCTGCATCTGGTCTACGGGGTGCCGACGATACCATCCTCGGTGTACCCTGGCTCGACCGTCGTCGAAGGGACTGAAACGGTTTCCGAACACCTCAGGGATCAGGCTCGGGCAGTGCTCACGAGGGAGGAGGAGCGCCTCGGATCTCGGGGCGGCGACGTGGCGGACACTCACCTGGTCATGGGGAAAGCGGACGAGAGGATAATCGGCACTGCGGAGGATCTCGATGCCGGGCTCCTCGTTATAGGCAGCCGCGGGCTCGGGGGCGTGCGGCGGTCGCTGCTGGGAAGCGTCTCCGCCAGCGTCGTACGTCACGCCTACTGCCCGGTGATGGTGGTTCGGAAGTAATGAAGGGATCTGACTGCTCATCCTCCAGGTGGGCGGTGATTCAACCAGGTTCTGAAAAGACAACCGCAGCCAGGCTTACCGCCTTTTGCATTATGGACGGAAGAAGTTGTAAAGTACAGAAGCGTAAGGAGGGAAAATGAACGAACTACCGACGAAGATACTGCTGGCGACCGACGGGTCGGAAGAGGCGGCTGCGGCGGCCCTGGCGGCTGCCGACATGTCGAACAAGGCCGGCGCGGAGTTGCACGTCGTCCACGTCTGGCGGCGTCCCCGTGACTACTCCTACCCCGGCGTCTCCCCGGACGTATTCATATCCGCCTACAGCCGGCAGGCCGAGGAGGTGCTCAAGGAGGAGTTGGGGCGGATAGAGG
>JBARZM010000135.1:0-10757 GCA_049650095.1 Rubrobacteraceae bacterium
TAGTCGTCTACAACGACGCCGCCTACGGCGCGGAGGTCCACCACTTCGGCCCGATGGACCGCGCAGTGGATCTGGCTCAATTCCCCGATACGGACTTCGCGGCCATCGCCCGGGCCGCCGGGGCCGAAGGTATTACGGTCCGCAAGAAAGAAGACCTCGCGCCCGTAAAAGAATGGCTCGGCCGCAGAGACCGGCCGCTCGTGATCGACGCGAAGGTAAACCCGGAGGTGCGGGCCGAATGGCTCGAAGAAGCGTTCCGCGCCCACTGAAGTACAGAAGGAGATTGGAATGACCCAGAACCCAGTAGCATCGGTAGTCGAGGCCCTCGCGGGCGGCGCCGTGGAGGTGGTGGACCTCACGCAGCCGTTAAACGAAAAGACGCCGGTGTTGAAGCTCCCGGAGCCGTTTATCGACACGCCGGGCCTGACGAAACACGAGATCAGTGCTTACGACGATCGCGGTCCCGCCTGGGCGTGGAACTGGTTGGAGATCGGGGAGCACGTCGGCACCCACTTCGACGCCCCGATCCACTGGGTAACCGGCCGCGACGGCATAGACGTCTCCCAAGTCCCACCCCAACACCTGGTCGCCCCCGCCGTAGTAATAGACAAATCCGCCGAAGCCGAAAAAGACCCCGACTACCTGCTAACCATCGACGACATCCGGACCTTCGAGTCCGGGCACGGACCACTCCCCGAGGGCGGCTGGCTCCTCCTCCGAACCGGATGGGACGCCCGCGCCCACGACGAAGACCTCTTCCTGAACGCCGGCTCCGGTTCTCCCCAGTCCCCCGGCTTCGACGTTGAGTGTTCCCGCTGGCTCGCCGAAGAATCGCCGCTAGTCGGCGTCGGTGTAGAAACCGTCGGCATAGACGCGGGCGCGGCGGCGGGCTTCGAACCCCCTTTTCCACTCCACTACTACCTGCTCGGCGCGGGCAAATACGGCGTAACCCAACTTGCCAACCTCGCCTCGTTGCCGCCCACCGGCGCGCTCCTCATCATCGCCCCGCTCAAACTAACCGGCGGTACTGGCAGCCCGATCCGGGCTATGGCCCTTGTTCCGCGAGGATAAGCCCGAGTTTCAGACCTCAGCTTTTGTATAGTCTATGGTATATACTAGACACATGAAGGAGTCGAGTGTTTGATTGGGATGAGCACAACCTCGACCATATCGCCCGTCACGGGGTGGATCCCGTCGAGGCTGAAGATGCTGTCCTGGCTCCCAGCCGAGTTTCTTTCCCGGCCAAACTCGGGCGTGTGGGTTTTATCGGCATGACTGAAAACGGAAGGATGCTGGTGGTGATCCTGGACCGCAGGAGGAGCTTGTGGCGTGTGATAACGGCGCGAGGTGCGAGCCCGAACGAGAAGAAATCGTACAGGAGGCGACAGTGATGAGCGACGAGAAGATCCCTGTTAGAAACATCTCTAAGGTGCCGGATCTTGCAACCGAAAGTGAGGCGCGGGAATTCTGGGATACCCATGAGGTGACCGAAGAATATCTAACGACCGCCGGCTCAGTCCCTGAGAAAGACCTGCCGCCGACTCGACCAAGAGCAAACCGTACCAAGCCGATAGCCGTTCGCTTTGACGAAGACGTACTCGAACGTCTCAAACAACTAGCGGACTACAAACACAAAGGTTACCAGACCCTTTTGAAAGAGTTCGTCTCCGAGCGGCTCTATGAAGAAGAGAAGCGTGAGGGGATACTCAAATAATCATAGGTGTGCCTCTCTTGGCCGAGAGCTAAGAGATTAGTTCCTCGAAACCTTCTTCGTCCAACACCGGAACACCCAAGGACTTCGCTTTCGTCAGCTTGGAGCCAGCATCTTCCCCGGCGAGCACGTAGTCGGTGTTCTTGCTGACGGAGGAAGTGAAAGTGCCGCCGGCGGATTCGAGCTTTTCGACGTAGTAACTCCGTGACTCGCTGAGGGTGCCGGTTATAACGATGCGCTTGCCGGTTAGTGGGCCTTCGGTGGTCTCCAACCCCACGGCCTCGAAGTTGAGGTCCGTTTGCATCAGACGCCTAATGAGTTCCCGGTTGTCATCCAGAGCGAAGTATTCGACTACCGCGCGGGCGACGACTTCTCCTACGCCGTCTATGTCAACGAGTTGGTCCACTGACACATTCTCCAGCAGGTCTTTGCCGGAGAAGCGTTCGGCGATTAGGCCCGCCGTCACCGCTCCTACGTGCCGGATGCCGAGGGCGTAGAGGACGCGGGGGAAGGGTTGTTCCTTGCTCTTTCGTATCGCCCGGATCAGGTTCTCCGCGCTCTTCTCGCCGAAGCCTTCGAGCGGCACCAACTGGTCGGCCCGGAGGCCGTAGATGCCCGCCACGTCTTTTATGAGGCCGAGGTCGAAGAGACGGGTCGCCAGCTTCTCGCCGAGGCCGTCTATGTCCATCGCGCTTTTCGTACACCAGTGGATGATGTGCTCCAGTGCCTGGGCCGGGCAGCGGATGTTGACGCAGCGGGTAACGGCTTCTCCCTCCGGACGAGAGACAGGTTCCCCACAGACGGGGCACTCCGTCGGCATCTCGAAAGCGTGTTCTTCGCCGGTTCGGTCTTCGGGTATGGGGCGGACGACCTGGGGGATCACATCTCCCGCCCGTTCGATCACGACGGTATCCCCCACGAGGATGCCTTTCTCTTCGATGTAGTCCTCGTTGTGGAGCGTCGCCCGCGAGATCGTCACCCCGCCGACGTTTACCGGCGTCAACCGGGCTTGGGGCGTTAGCGCCCCGGTCCGCCCGACGTGGATGATTATGTCTTCGAGCTTCGTCCGCCCCGCCAGCGGCTCGAACTTGAAGGCGATAGCCCAGCGCGGCGCCTTCTGGACCGATCCCAGCCTCTCTTGCTGCTCCCGGGAGTCCACCTTCACCACCACGCCGTCCACCTGGTAGCCGACTGACTCCCGCTTCTCCGCCCACCGCTGACACTCCTCGATCACCGACTCTATATCCTCATGGACCTGATAGGGATTTACGCGCAGCCCGTAGTCTTTGAGGGCGGCCAGCGATTCGGAGTGGCTCTCGTACTCGCCGTAGCCTTCGCCGACGCCGTAGAGAAAGAGCGTCAGGGGACGGTCGGCGGTTATCTTCGGGTCTAGCTGGCGGATCGAACCAGCCGCCAGGTTGCGCGGGTTGGCGTACACTTTCTCGCCCGCCGCCTCCCGCCGAACGTTTAGCTTTTCGAAGTCTTCGAGCCCGATGTAAACCTCGCCCCGGGGTTCGAGAACATCCGGCGGATCATCCCGGAGCTGCTGCGGAATCGCCCGGATGGTCCGCAGGTTCTGCGTAACATCCTCTCCCACCGTGCCGTTGCCCCGCGTCGCGCCCCGCACGAAACTACCGTTCTCGTACCGGAGCGAGACCGCGAGGCCGTCTATCTTTAGCTCCGTAACGTAGGTCGGCTCCTCGCCCTCACCGAGTAGCCGCCGGACGCGGGCGTCCCACTCGCGGAGGTCTTCGGTCTTGCGGGCGTTTGACAGTGAGAGCATCGGGACGGCGTGGCGTACCTCCTCAAAGCCTTCGAGCGGCTCGTCGCCGACGCGTTGGGTGGGGGAGTCAGGAGTTACGAGTTCGGGGTTTGCGGCCTCTAAAGTTTCGAGTTCGTTGTAGAGGGCGTCGTATTCGGCGTCGGGGATCTCCGGCGCGTCCTCTATGTAGTACTTGCGGCTGTGGTGGCGGAGGAGGTCGCGTAGCTCCTCGATCCTGCCCCGAACGTCTACGCTCTTCTCGGCCACGGGGAGATTATACGCACCGATTTGACTGCATGTAGACCCTTACACGTTGCGGACGGGCCAGCCGATCTCTCGCCCGTTCTGCGCCACGAAGATGAATTGTTTTTCTCCAGCATCCACGCCCGGCAGAAAAGCGATCGCGTAGGGATAAGTCAGGGCCTGGGACACCATCGCGTCCTCCGGCGGCGGCTTCAACTCCACGCCGGTTGTTACCCGGGCTCCCTCCTGGCTGGCGGTCCCGAAGTCCACGGTGTATCCGCCGGTTGGTTTCTCGCCCCAGGCAACCGCCACGTATGTGCCCTCTCCCGACTCCGGGACCTGTAGCCCGGTCGCCACCGAGAGGTCTTGGGCGGAGGTAGAGATCAGGATTTGCCGCCTCTCGGGTCCCATCGCGCCGGAAGAGACCTGCTCCAGGCTCACGCCTTCCGTGCCGGGGACCGTGGGGCTTACGGTAGTTCCTCCGTTGGCTTCAGACGTTCCTTCAGTCTTTTCGGTGGTCTCTTTGGCGGTGGTGCTCGTCCGGCTCGTTTCGGAGGGGACGTTGGTGGCCCCGGTGGAAGAGTCGCCGGCTCCACCGTTACCGCCACCGTTACCGTCGCCGCCCGCGCAGCCTGCGGCAAAGCCCACGGTAAACAGCAGCGCGAGAGCCAACGTCGTCAATCCCTTTATCATCAGCCGCGTTCTTCGTAGTGCTCTCGGAGCGCCCGATCGAACTCACCGGAGAACTCCCGTAGCTCCGGCGCAGTCTCGACCGTCTCTTTGCCGTAGGGTACCCGGACGCGTTCCTGTTCGGCGTCTATCTCGATGCTATCCGCCGGGATCGGGTGTCCGTCGAGGACGAGGTATTTGAGGACGTCGGCAGGGGCGTCGTAGACTGACTGTTCGATCTCGCCGATCTCCTCTCCGTCCGCGTCGTAGAGTTTGTAGCCTTCCAGATAAGTGTAGGGGTTGTCCGGTTCCATTTCTCAACCTCCGGGTGGCGGGAGCGACTGGATGTACATATGATAACCCCAAGATGGGCGGAGGGACCAACCACTGGCGCACCGCGAGGATCTTGAGGGTCTATGCCCTGCTGTACGCGGCCTTGCTCGCCGCGGCCCTCGTTCTCGTTCATGCTTCCTCTTACGAGCCCGCGGTCTCTTATCTTCCGCTACACGTGGTGGTCGCTTTGGGGCTTACGGCGGCGCTGGTGTTGCTACCGGCCGAGTCGCTCACCGACAGGTTCGGCGCCGGCGCCTATGGGTTCTTCGCGTTCGTCGCCGCGCCCGGAGTATTCTTTAGCGGCGGGGCTTCGAGCGAGCTTTACGTCCTGTTCCTCTCGCTGCTTTTGGCCGCCGCTTTTCACGGCTCCCGGATGGTCGGGCTATTGGTATTGGCCTTCGTGTTGGTCGGCTACTCGCTCTCTGTGACGCCGGATCTCCTGACGGAAGGTTGGACGGCACCGGTGTTATTCCGGCTGGCGGCTTTGGGACTCTTTGGAGGGTTAGTTTTGGCCGCCCGGAGTGTGGCCGGCTCCTTCTCCGAAACGTACGCCACCGACGAAGATGGATCGCTGCTGCTGGAGTTGGTCTCCGGCGAGATCATCGCGGGCCGCGGGATAAAGGACGCGGAGTTGCTGCTCGGAAGGGGCCGCGCCAGGGTCGCCGGGCCAATATTGCTCGGGGAGGGGACGGTCTTCGGGATGGTGATCAGCGTGAACGAGGAGCGGTCGGCCGAGAACGCCGCCGGCCGGGCGTTGGCCGTGGCCGGTTCTTTGGGGGCCGGCGGGCCGCGAGCCGGGGCCGCGTGACGCCGGCGCGGCGGAGGAGTTGCTCGCCGTCGAGGACCGTTACCGGGCCGCCCGCTGAAACTCCCCGGGGCCTCGGACGTACGATGCTATAATTGCCGTATACGCTGCAGGCGCCAGACCACCTGGGGGTAGAGTTAAAAGATGGGACGTTTTACCAGGACTATTCGCGGTTTCTTCGGGAGGTTCCTCTCGGGTGTCGAGAAGCGCAACCCGGAGGTACTACTCGAAAACGCCGTGCAAGACGAGCTAGACAACCTGAAAAAGCTTCAGGTGGCGGCGGCCCGCACGATGGCTTACGAGAAAATGCTATCGAACGACGCCGCCTCCAAGCAGAAAACCCTGGCCGCCAAGGAGCGTCAGGCGAGGGAGCTCGCGTCCCGCGGGCAGCGGGAAGCCGCCGTGCACGTAGTTCAGCAGAAGCAAGAAGCCCAGGAGAGCCTTGTAGAGATAGAAGGCCGCCTGAAAGAAGCCCGGAAAAACTCTCAGGAGATGGAACAGGCGTTCCGGGATCAGGAACGCCGCTACAACGACATCGCCCGCGAGCGGGCCGCGCTCATGGAGGAACACCAGCGCGCCCGCGCCCTGCGGACCGCGAACGACGCCCGCGCCAACATCTCCCTCTCCGACTCCTCCCGCGACCTGGACCGGGCCCGGCAGTCTATCCGTCAGGCCTCCTACGAGGCCGAAGCCGTCGGCGAGCTGGGCACGAGCGAGACCGAACGCCAGATAGCCGCCGCCGAGGTGGACGTAAAACGCCTCGACGCCGAGCGGGAGCTGGAAGAGATGGAGGCCCAAATGGGCCTGCGTCCCGCAGAGCCCGCCGAATCTGCGGAGCGCATCGAAGCCGGCGACGACGCCGCCTACCTGGACGCGCAACTCGAAGAAGACGCCGCGCGGGACGGCCAGCCGGACGGGCTTCCTGAAGACCGGGAAACTCGCGAGGAGCCTCGTGGGTAGAGGAAACCAGCGTCTCACGAACGCCATGATCCGCGTGGCCCCGTTCGGGTTGTTCACCGGGTTCGGCACGCTGGCAGCGGTAGAAGGAGGCTATATTGCCGCCACGCTTTTGGGGTTTGGGGCGTTGGCTACGGGCAAGCGTCTTCTAGACCGCGAGGGAAACCGGCGGAAAGCCATCCAGGCCCGGGCGCGGGAAGGCTCGCGAGAGTTGGGCCGGGTCGCGGCGCGGGACCGGATCTCCGCCCCCCAGATGAAGCGGCTGGCCGGTTTGCAGGAGGGTCTGCTGGAGAGTTGGGAGCTCCTGCCCGAGGAGTACGGGCCGCTGCTCGAAGAAGACATCTACACCATCATCGGGGAAGTCGAGGACGCCGCGCGGCTGGCGCGGCGGCGGGCCGCTTTGAGGAAACACCTGGAGGGCGTCGACCGGCGGGCGGTCACGCGCCGCATAGAAGGGTTGGAGCGGGACCTGGCGGAACTCGAACCCGGGTCCGCCTTGAGGGGGCCCTTCGAGAACGCGCTGGCCGGCCGGCGCGGGGAGCTCGAAGGGTACGAGGAGGCGCTGTCGGGTATAAGTATGGTCAACGCCCAACTCGAAGGCGTGGAGAGCCTGCTCGGCAACCTACGGAGCGAGCTTCTCGCCCTCGACACGAGCCTCGCGCCCCGTTCGTTAGAGTCGAGACTCGTACATTTGAAAGAGCGCGTCGCCTACTTTAGGCGTAGTATGGACGAAGTGACGCGCAACGTGGATCACCTGTCCAAGCCAGATACCGTAACGGAGGAATTGTCCGCCAAATGAGCGAAGAACGCCCGATACGCAGGAGTTTCTTTACCCGCATGTTCGCCAACGAAGAAGAGGGCGAGGAGACCATGATCTTCTCCCCCGAAGACGCTGGCCTGGAGCAAGAACCGGAGGAGCCCATGGATAGGCCACAAGGCGGTCTAACCGTCGAACGGGCGGCGAAGGTGATCCGGAAGATCCCCGACGACGTGCCCTACGGCAGCGCGGTTCCCATCGTGCGCCTGACACTCGAAGCCGCCGGCATCAGCATGGGCGAGCTCGGGACTTCCACCCGCGCCAGGGAATCGAAGCTCAACTCCATAATCGAGCAGCGGGAGACCCGCATCCAAAAGCTCCAGGAGGACACCGAAAAGGCCGTCCGCTACAAGGAGCAGGAGATACAGTCCCTCCAGGAGGACATAAAGAAGTTCCGCCAGGCGCGGGATAACGGCATCTCCCAGGAAGAGAACAAAATCTCCACCGCCCGTTCGGGGCTCGAAGAAGTCGAACTCGTGCGCGAATTCTTCGATCTCTCCGCCGAAGAGGAGTTGCCCCCGGCCCCGGCCGAGGAAGAACCGGGCGGGTCGGAAGAGGGCACGGAAGAGTCCGAGGCGAGAGGTCCCGTCGGCGACGACACGCAGGTCATGGACCGCTCCCAGATAGAGAATATGGACGACACGCAGGTCCTGCGGCGTCCCGGGCCGCTATCCGAGAACTGGGACACCCGGGGGGACCGGGGGTCTTGAGCATACCGCGTCGCCTGGGGCGTCTCGCCCGGGGGTTCGTGCTGAACCTCCAGGAAGATGACCGCTTCCGGGAGACGCTCCGGGTTGGGCGCGAGCGCGGCGAGACTTTGCGGGACAGCTTTGGGGACGCTTTCAGCGCCGCCTGGCGGGGGGCCGCCGAAGAGTGGAACGCCGCCGAAGAGGAGCGAAAAGCCTCCGAAGAACAGCCCGGCACGGATGGCGAGAGTTCAGGGAAAAGTTCTTCCGGGGACGGCTCCTCCAGGAACCGTTCTTCCGGGAGAAGCTCCTACTGGCAGCGGGCTTCCTCGACGACCTTTACTCCCCGCAAGTACCCTTTGCCCGTGCTGCAGGCCTACGAGCGGCTCGGGCTGGACACCGGCGCGAACCTCGAAGAAGTGAACAGAAAGCGCCGGGAGCTCGTAAAACGCTACCATCCGGACCGATTCTCAGACCCCGACAAGCGCGTCCGCGCCGAGCGGCTGACCTCCGGGATCAACGCCGCCCACGACACCATCACCCGTCACCTCTCCAGCGGCCGCTAGACGTAGCGCCCACCGTTTCCGCCCCGGCGGCGGTTAAAATCTCGGGCTGTGGACTGCGGATCGAAAAACGTGGCCGGGTGCGAGCTGTGCGGGCGTCCGGTGGTGCGGCTCACCCGGCACCATCTCATCCCACGTAGCCGCCACCGTAAAAAGCGCGCCAAACGCACTTTTACCCGGGAGCGGATGCAGCAAGTCGCCATGGTTTGTCCCGCCTGTCACCGGCAGATCCACAAGACCTTTACCGAAAAAGAACTGGAGCAAGAGTTCAACTCGATAGAAAAACTTCAGGAGCATCCCGCTATTGATAGGTTCGTGCGTTGGATCGAGCGAAAGCCGCATGGGGTGGCCCGGAAGAGGCCCGCCGGGGATTAGCTTACCAACTCTCCCCGGACCACGATGCGATTCTCGAACGTAGGGTACGGCACGCAGCTTTGTAGCGAAACGATGGTCTTGCCGGTCACGGGATACGTAACCCAGTAATCCTCCGGCCGGACGGTCAGGAGGTCGTAGACCCTGAAAGTGTACCGCTCCCCGGCTTTTGTCAGCGTGATCTCATCGCCCGGCCGCAATTTTTCCAGGTACCGAAAAACGAAGCGCACCCGCGTGCTGGGGTAACCGAGCGCGTGGCCGACGATGAACGTGTTGGAGCCCTTCGCACCCGGCGACCCGCTGTCTCTGAGGCGCATGATCCCCTCCCGGTCCAACTTCTCCTGCGTGGAGCCATCCGGTACGCGGAGATCCGTAATGCCCAACCTCGGGACCGACAACTTCATGGCCCCGGTCGCGCGGGTGGCGGACACTGCGCGTCCCTCTTGCTTGCCGTTCTCCGCAGGCGTTTCCTCACCGAGCAGGGCGCGGGTATTCTCGACTTCCAGCGAGGTCGAAACGTCTTTGGGCGGCTCCGGGGCGAACGACGCCGGCAGCGCCAGAACCCCCAGGGCTGTCAGCGAGGCCAGTAAGATCCAAGTCCGGAAGCCGCCAAGCATAACCGGATTGTAGCAGCAGACCAGGATTTACCGCTAGAATAACTTCCATGAACGTGGATGCGCTCATAGAAAAATTCGTCGCCCATCTGGGGGAAGACGAGCACACGAGCCCGCGCACGGCGGAGTTTTACGAGGCCGACCTGCGCGAGTTCGGACGCTACCTGGAAGGGAAAGGCATCTCCAGGACGGAAGCGTTGGGCGTGGGGAGCGTGATGGACTTTCGGAACCACCTGCTCTCCGAGAACCGCAAGCGGTTCACCGTCTACCGCAAAGACGCGGCCGTAAGGCGTTTCCTCGACTGGGCGCGGACCGCCACGGACGCGGAGCTGGACTTCGACCCGATAGAACCCATGCACCAGCCGCTCGACCAGCGGATCACCTTTCTGGACGACGAAGAGGCCGAGCAGCTTCTGTCTTTCCCGATCAACCGCCAAGACGACGCCCGGGATGCAGCCGTGATCCGGCTAATGCTCGACACCGGTGTAACGGTAAGCGAGGTTCGGGGCGTGCTCCGCAAGGACGTAGACCTCGACGCATGCCAGATTCATCTCGGCGGCCCCGGCTCGCACCTGGCCCCTCGTACCCACCGTCTCTCCGGAGATACGGTAGAGGCCCTGCGAAAGTATCTCGGCCTGCGGGACGACGACACCCCGGAGCTGGTAGTAGGCCGGGCCGCGCGGCCCGTCGTCACCTCCAAGTCACTCCAGAACGCGATCTGGAAACGCTGCGAGCAGACCGGGCTGTGGCGCGTCTCCCCGATGATGCTCCGCCACACCTTCGCCATCCGGCTTCTCAGACGCGGCGCCACCCTGAGCGAGCTGAAAGACGCTCTAGGCGTGCGCGACACGACCAACATCGGTGTGTACAAGAAATTCGTATAGGAACGCCTCGCCAACGCTCTTTCGTTCATTCTAAAGGGTTTAGCGCAACACAGAGCCTCTGAGCGACCCAGAGACAAAAAGGTTTGTGATCCTTCGGAGTGTGGCATATATAGCGTGCTGACTTTGATCGTATCGTATCCTACATGAGTCGGATACCTGGCAGGTGAAGGGGAAAGCAAGATGGCATCCGAAAGTTCGGGCACGCAACAGCAGAGTACCAAACAAGACTCCCAGGAACAGCAATCCGAAAACCAGGAGAACCAGGAGACGCAGCAGTCAAACCAGCAACAATCTGACGAACAGCAATCCGAGGAACAGAACTCGGACGAACAAGGACAGGA
>JBARZM010000136.1:0-10096 GCA_049650095.1 Rubrobacteraceae bacterium
TCCAAAGCGCCCCGGATCAGGCGCGCCTTCGCGTCGGCGTGCCGCGCCCGCTTTACGGCTTCCTGGCGGGCCATGGGCTCGAGTTCCACCACTTCGCCATCCGCCATGACGCACCGGAGGGAGAGGATTTGGTCCCGCGTCGTACCGTAGACGATGGAGCGCATCCCGGCCGAGTTGTTGCCGACCATCCCTCCCAGAGTGGCGACGTCCGAAGTAGACGTATCCGCCCCGAAGACCAAACCGTGGGGCTCTACCAGCGCGTTCAGCTCGCCCTGCACCACCCCCGGCTCGACCACGCAACGCCGGTTCTCGACATCTATCTCCAGGACGCGGTTCATCTCGGAAGTGTCCACGACCAGGCCCGGGGCGGTCGTTTGTCCGGCCAGCGAGGTTCCGGTGCCGCGGGGGGTTATGGTCAGCCCGATCTCCCGGGCGGCGGCGAGCGCGAGCTTTACGTCTACTTCGGAGCGGGCAACCACGACCCCGACGGGCTCGCGCTTGTAGATGGAGGCGTCGGTGGACCACAGGGCCCGCGAAGCCGGGTCCGTACGCAAGTAACCGGCGAGTGCGCCGTCGAGGGCGTCGTGTAGCCGGGTTTCCACGGAATCGAGCATCATTGGCGTCGGCCCCTTCCTACTAATAGAAATCCCCGGGCCCGCAGAGGATAGGGTCAGTAGCTCGAACCGAATTATAAGGTACGATGCCCGCGCCCGTTGAAAGCATCCGGGTACGGCCGATCAGACTAATTCTCCCGGTGGCTACGTCCTAGCAACCCCAAGACCTCTTCGTCTTCTAGTTGGTGGAAGTTCTCGTACCAAAAGCCTATCGCCCAGAGGTCGGCGGGCTTCTGCAAGCAGACCAGTTCGTCCACCTCGGAGTTTAGCTCGTCGGCGGTCGCCCCGGCGCAGACCGGTACGGCCAGGACGATACGCCGGGGGAAATCTTTGCGGATAGCTTGAATCGCCGCCCGGACCGTCATCCCCGTGGCGATGCCGTCGTCCACCAGGATCACGGTCCGGCCCCGGATCTCCGGCCCGGCTCCCCCGCCCCGGAAACGGCGCATCCTACGACCGACCTCGGCAAGCTCTCTCTCGGAGACGGCTTCGATCCAACCCTCCGGCACGCCGATCTGCCGGACCACCCGCTCGTTTATTATCCTCACACCGCCCGGCGCGATGGCCCCTATAGCCAACTCCGGCCGTCCCGGCGCGCCTAGCTTGCGGGCGACGAACACGTCCAGCGGCGCCTTCAGGAGCCGGGCGATCTCATACCCCACCGGTACGCCACCCCGGGGCAAAGCCAGGACTGTAGCGTCCTCGTCCCTGTATCCTGACAGCAACCCCGCGAGCTGCCGTCCGGCGTCTTCCCGATCCATAAATATGGTGGCTCTAGGTGGCACCTGCGTGTAACCCCCGGTGAAGCCTCTGCGCTTGTCCGGTAATACTACCCAACGTGTTACGCTGAAGATGGCGTGAGGGAAATGGTCCACAAGACTCCGGCCTCCTAAAGATCAAAGTCTTACAAGCGTCGTGTGTACTGTGCTACGATTTCCTCTCTTCGAGACCCAACACAAGAGGAGACCAAGACTCTCATGGACCAGCAAAAAGTTCTCATAACCGGCGGGGCGGGGTTTCTCGGCATCAACCTGATCCGCAACCTCGAACCCCGAGGCTACGCCCTCGTTTCCCTGGACGTCGAAGAGTTCGACTACCCGGAGAAGGACCGCGTGGAGACCATAAAAGGCGATATTCGGGACAAGGCGCTTCTCGACGACGCCATGAAGGACGTAGACTTCGTCATACATACCGCCGCGGCCCTGCCGCTCTACCCGGCGGACGACATCTACTCGACCGACGTGGAGGGTACACGAAACGTCCTCGACGCCGCTTTGCGCAACGGCGTGGAGCGGGTCGTCCACGTGTCGTCCACGGCGGTCTACGGTATACCGGACCATCACCCGCTCTACGAAACGGACAAACTCGAAGGCGTCGGGCCGTACGGGCAGGCCAAGATCCAGGCCGAAATGATCTGCCTGGAGTACCGGGCCAAGGGCCTGACGGTCCCGATCATCCGCCCCAAGTCCTTCGTCGGCCCGGAACGCCTCGGGGTCTTCGCCCTGCTCTACGACTGGGCCTACGAGGGCCACAATTTCCCGATGATCGGCTCGGGCAACAACCGCTACCAGCTCCTGGACGTCGAGGACCTCTGCGACGCAATCGCCCTGACCCTTTCGCTCCCGGAGGAGCAGGCCGACGACACCTTCAACATCGGCGCCCGCGAGTTCACCACGATGAAGGAGGATTACCAGGCCGTCCTCGACTACGCCGGGCACGGAAAGAAGATCGTCGGTTTCCCGGCGGCCCCGGCGATCCTGGGCCTCCGCGTCCTCGATCGGCTGGGCGTCTCGCCCCTCTACAAGTGGGTCTACGAAACAGCCTCCAAGGATTCCTTCGTCTCTATAGATAAGGCCGAGGAGCAATTGGGCTATGACCCGAAGTACTCTAACAAGGAAGCCTTGCTCCGAAACTTTCGCTGGTACCTGGATAACCTGAGGAAGTTCGAGAACGCATCCGGCGTCTCGCACCGGGTACCCTGGAAACAGGGGGCCATCGGGCTGCTGAAGAAAGTTTTCTAGCCTGGATAATCCAAAACATACTCACTTCCGTATACTGCACGAGCGGGCCGGCATCCGGGTGCGTATTTCTTTCGCGCCCTTCCGCTTTCACGTCAGTTAGCGTCGGCCCGCATCTTTTGGTCAAAGAAAAAGACCGGGGGCGTTTGCCCCGGCCCATACTTGCTTTGTCATATGCCGAAAGTTAGCCGAACAGACCGCCAAGGATCCGGTTCAACAAGTTTGCCCTGGCGTTGCCCGCACCCGGCACTGCGGCGGCGCCCACTATGAACCCCTATGCCAGGGCAAAGGGTGCGGCGAGAACAACAGCCAGCTTTCGCGTGGAAGGAGAGTAAGCATCTAGCAGGCGCTTACCTCCCGGGTAGCCGACACGCCCTTCACGCGTGCCTCCAAGAGGTAGCTTTCGCGTCCCGATCAGCGCAGCCAAGTCGGACGGCCGTGCAACTATCTGGAACTATTTTCAACAAACACTAACAACCGTCACACGTCCGTGGCGGTATATTGCAGCTACGGTCGGGGGCTATTCTCCAGGTTCTCCGCAGCCTCCCTGTCTACCATCCAGTTCAATTCTCCGGTGGGTTGGACGAATTTGGACGGGTAGAAGTATGGGTCTGCGTCGCCTTCGAGCACCTCTTTTAGAGCTTCGGCCTTGCCCTCTCCGGCCACCAGGAAGCTTACGGCCTTCGCGGCGTTTATGACCGGGATGGTGAGGGTTATGCGGACGGTTTCGAGCTTGGCGACCGGGTTATGGGCTACCCAGCGGTCGGTTACTTCGAGGGCGGGGGTGTTTGGGAAGAGGCTTGCGGTGTGGCCGTCGTCGCCGATACCGAGTTGTATCAGGTCGAATTTCGGCGGCCCTCCGGGCGTGCCGAAGAACTCTCGCAGCTCTTCTTCATACTGCGTTGCGGCCTCGTCCGGGAGCAGCTCGCCCTTCATCCGGTGTACGCTGCCCACGGATACGTGGTCCAGCAGAGCCTCGCGGGCCATACGGTAGTTCGA
This sequence comes from Rubrobacteraceae bacterium, assembly GCA_049650095.1. Lineage (GTDB taxonomy): Bacteria > Actinomycetota > Rubrobacteria > Rubrobacterales > Rubrobacteraceae > SIRX01. Next base: position 3,632 of record JBARZM010000136.1, read on the forward strand.
GTCTTCATCGTCCGGCGGCACACTCCGCTCGTCGCCGAAGAAGACGTGTACGTTGCTCCAGTCGATCTCGTCCGCGGGCTCCGAGGCGAGCAGCTCGTAGGCGGCCTCCGGGGTGGAGCCACCGGCGAGCGCGACGGCGAAATATCCTTTCTCCTCTATTGCCGCGTTCGCCCGGTCTATGAAATCTTTGGCGGCGGCTTCGGCCAGCTCTTGTTTGTTTTCGTAGACCCGGACTTTCATTGGTCCAGTATCTCCACGGCGGTCCTCAAGGCGGCTTCGTAGGCGGCGTCGCGCCCCCGGTATTGAAGCTCCTCGCCGAGCAAGACTCCGAGGTCAAAACCACCGAGCTTCACCGTGCGCTCGCCGACTATTTCCTCGTTTCGCATCACGGTTGCGCTGGCGTCGTTCAAGTCCCGGTGGCGGGAGACCTGAAAGCTCAGCTCTTCGCCGTAGAGCCGGATGCGGCGCAGCCGGGCGTCGGATGAGTCGTCCGTCATCTCTACCGCGATGCTGCCGGACGGGCCGGAGAACTCTACCTCGCGGCCGCCGTCGGTGGTGTTCGAGGCTTCCAACTCCCAGCCGAGCGACGAGGCGAGCCAGCCCAGCAGGAGCAGGGCCCGGCTCTCGCCTTCGGGGGTGTGGAGGACCTCGACCTTAGAGATTTTATCCAGCTCTTTGGCCCGATCCTCGGCGCTGAACATCTCGGCGACGAGCGACCGCCAGGGAGAGAGGGCTACCCACTGGAGGTCCCCGATGGCCGGTGTCCCGGGGTCTTCGAGGAGGCTGGCAAGATCCCGGAGGGAAGAGTCGGGGTCTCCGGAAGCCGCCGAGTCCAGGATGATCCGGTCCGCCAGCGGCGCCACGCCGGTAAATTCCGGCGAAGAAGAAGAGAACGCCCCCGGGTACCAGAGAAACACGGGAATATCCGGGACCAGGAGCGGTCCGGCGAAGCTCTCCAGGTGTTCGGCGGGCGGCCCCGAAGCATGCACCGTGATCTGCTCGGCGCACACCTGCGCCCCGCCCCCGCCTCGCAGGGCGCAGAAGGCAGAAAGCTGTATGTCCAGGTCGCGTTCGCCGTCGGGGTCGGAGATCAAGACTATCGCCCGCGAGGGATACCGGTTGGCGAGCTTGGAGACGGACTCGGTAACGCTCTCGGCGTCTTCCTCGTCGGCAACCGCGATCAGGTTCAGGACGCTGGCCCGCAAACCCAAAGTCCCATCCTCGTTCATCCGGAGCTGGCCGAGCTCGTGCTCGATCTGCTCGACGCCCATCGCCCCGCCGCCCTCGGACCGCCGTGTCTCCTCCGTCATGGCCGCCGCCACTCCCGGCCGTCTTCCCGCAAAAACTCGTCGGCCTCTTCCGGCCCCCAGGTCCCCGCCGGATACATGGCGACCTTCTGCTTGTCGTCTTCCCAGGCCTGCATCACGGGCGCGATGATGTTCCATGACCCCTCGGTCTCGTCCGCCCGGATAAAGAGCGTCGGGTCTCCGAGCATCACGTCCAAAAGGAGGCGCTGGTAAGCCTCCGGCGTCTCCTCGATAAACGCTGTTCCGTAGAGGAGGTCCATGTTCACCGAGCTAACCTCGAACCCCGAGCCGGGAACTTTCGCCCCGATCTTGAGCGAGATGCCCTCTTCAGGCTGGATGCGGATGACCATCAAGTTCGGCTCGGACCCCTGGCCGTCGCTGTGGGAAAACAGCGTGTGGGGCGTCGGCTTGAACTGGACGGCGATCTCCGTAGATTTCTTCGGCATCCGCTTGCCGGTCCTGATGTAGAACGGCACCCCGGCCCAGCGCCAATTGTCCACGAAGAGCTTTATCGCCACGTACGTCTCCGTGTCGGAGTCGGGGTCCACGTCCTCTTCGTCCCGGTATCCGTTGACCTCTTCGCCCCAAACCCAGCCCGACTCGTACTGGCCGCGCACCGCGTAGTGCTCCACGTCGTCCTCGGGGATCTTCCGGACGGCTTTCAAGACCTTCACCTTCTCCTCCCGCACCGAGTCGGCGTCGAAGGCCACGGGGGATTCCATCGCGGTCAGGCAGAAGACCTGCATTCCGTGGTTCTGGATAATGTCCCGCATGGCGCCGGATTCTTCGTAGAACGATCCGCGGGCACCGATGCCGTCGTTCTCGGCGACCGTGATCTGGACGTGATCCACGTAGTGCTGGTTCCAGATCGGCTCGAATATCCCGTTGGAAAATCGCAGCGCCAGAATATTCTGGACCGTCTCCTTGCCCAAATAATGGTCTATCCGGTAGATCTGCTCTTCCCGGAAGTGTTCCTGGACGTCCTTGTTCAATTTCTGGGCGCTCTCCAGGTCGTGGCCGAAGGGCTTCTCGATCACGAGCCGCGCAAACCCGCCGTCCTCGCCTTCGTTCATGCCGGCGTCCCCGAGCTGCTCCACGATGGGCGCGAAGAGCGACGGAGACGACGAAAGGTAGAAGATGCGGTTGCCCTGGGTTTCGCGCTCCTCGTCCAACTCCTTCATGAACTCTTTGAGCTCCTGGTAAGTATCGGGTTCTTTGGAATCTCCCGGCAAGTAGAAGAGTCCCTTCGAGAACGTCTCCCACACGTCTTCGGAGAAGCTGTTGGGTCTTTGGTCTTCCAGGCCCTCACGTAGCGTTTCACGAAACTCATCGTGGCTCATCTCGGTGCGGGAGAGTCCGACGACGGCGAACTCCATCGGCAGCCGCCGCTGGGCGGCGAGGTCGTAGAGCGCCGGGACGAGTTTGCGCTTTGTAAGGTCGCCCGAAGCACCGAAGATGACGATGATCCCCGGCTCAGGAACGCGGGGCAATCGGCCTTCGTCCCGTAGGGCGTTCTGTTGTGTTTCGGTGTTTTGCATCTGATCCTCCGCCCTCTTTATAGATGCTTTTCAGCTATCAGCCGTCAGCTTTCAGCTTTTTGATGAACGACGTTAGCATGCGTTTTATTTCGGTTACTTCTTTGGTGAGCTTGCCGTGGTCCGAGGTGTTCAAGAAGTTCAGTTCGTTGGCGAGCAGGAGATGGTATTCGAGCTCGCTTGCAGAGCCGGCAGCAATCCGGGAGAATCGAGCGAGTTCGGCTTCACCGTCTCTGCCGCAGCCCTCCGCAATGTTCGCCGGGATCGAAGCGCAAGAGCGCCTTATCTGAGACGTTATGCCGTAGATCTCTTCCCGAGGGAATGTAGCCGTCGCTTTGTATATTTCCAGAGTCAATTTATGGCTCTTCTCCCACACTTTCAACTCTCTAAAATCTCTCATCTTGGCCTCCAGGCATCAGCCACCAGAGGTTTTGCTGACCGCTGATAGCTGACGGCTAAAGGCTATACAACTACTTCTCCGCCTCGGTAGAGGCCTCCTTGACGGCGTGGCCGCCGAACTCGCTGCGGAGCGCGGCGATGGTCTTCATGGCGAACGATTGCTCCTGACGGGAGGCGAACCGGGCGAAGAGCGAGCCGGTGATCGTGGCCGCCGGTACGTCTTCGTGGATGGCCTCCATCACCGTCCAGCGCCCTTCCCCGGAGTCGTCGACGTAGCCGTCTATTTTCTCCAGCTTGCCGTCTTTCTCGAAAGCATCTTCGGCGAGTTCCAGCAGCCAGCTCCGGATGACGCTTCCCTGGTTCCACAGGCTCGCGATGGCCCGGTGATCCAGGTCGTAGTGGCTTGATTTTTCCAGGATCTCGAACCCTTCGCCGTAGGCCTGGAGCATCCCGTACTCGATGCCGTTGTGGACCATCTTGGTGAAGTGCCCGGCCCCCGCGTCGCCGAGGAACGCGTAGCCGTTCTCCGGCGCGAGGGTCTTGAATGCCGGCTCCACGTGCTCGAAGGCGTCACTGTCGCCCCCGATCATGGTGCAGTACCCAATATCGTAACCCCAGATGCCGCCGCTGATACCGGCGTCCAGCCACCTGAAGCCCCCGTTCCTGACTTCCCTGGCCCGTGCTATCGAATCCCGGAAGTAGGAGTTGGCCCCGTCCACGATGATGTCGCCCTCGTCGGCGTGCTCCATGAACTGCTGGATCATGTCGTCCGTCACGTCCCCGGCCGGGAGCATGCTCCACAATACCCGCGGCGATTCTAGCTTCCCGACGAACTCCTCTACGCTGTAGGCTCCCTCGGCGCCGGCCTCGACCGCCTCGTCTACCTTGCCCTCCGAGCGGTTGCCGGCGACCACGCGGTGCTCGCCGCTGTCCACCAAACGACGCACCATGTTGAAGCCCATCCTGCCCATACCCCAAATTCCTACGTCCATCCGTTTCTCCCTTCATCGGAAAGCCGGCTAGATCACCGGAGCCCCAGCGTACTTTGCGCCCACCTGGCGCCCGCCGAGCCTACAGAATATAACTTACCGGGCCCCACGCGCCAGTCGAGGTCTTTTCCGCCAGCCTCTTCTTGTACGACCCTATTACCCAATCCGCCAGTTTATGACCCCATGACAGTACCCCACCTCCAAAAACACCCGCAAGTATTCGTGTACTATCATAATATTCAGTATTGACTGAAATAACTTTATGTACTATCATTTCTGTTAGTACAAAACATTGGCGTACGGAGGTAGTGCATGGACGAGGAAAGAGCGAACTACGCTGAGGACTTCGGGCTAATGTTCGAGGGGTTTGGGTTGCCGAGGATGGTGGGGCGGGTTTTGGGGGTACTTTTGATCTCCGACCCTCCCGAGCTCTCTGCCGAGGAGTTGGCGGAGGCTTTGCAGGCGAGTCGCGGTTCGATCAGCTCTTCCACCCGAACTCTTATTCAGATGGGTCTCGTGCAGCGCCGTACCAGGCCTGGTGAGCGTAAGGATTACTTCCGGATGAAACCCGGGGCCTGGGATGAGTTGATGCGCCGTGAGTTGGAAACCCTCTCCCGGTTCCGGCAGATGGCCGAGAGAGGCCTGGACATCGCAAACTCCGACAGCCCCGAGGCCCAACGCAACCTCGAAGAGATGCGCGAGTTCTACGCCTACTGGGAAAGAGAGCTACCTGCCGTATTAGAGCGGTGGGAGGAAGACAAGAAAAAGGAGTCCACATGGGCGCGGTAGTAGAGACCAGCGGGCTAACAAAGACCTACGGCAAGGACCGGGGCATAAAAAACGTAGACCTGACCGTGAACGAAGGCGAGGTCTTCGGGTTTCTCGGCCCGAACGGCGCCGGCAAGACTACTACCATCCGCACGCTCCTGGGCTTCATGGCTCCCACGGATGGCAAAGCTGAAGTCCTCGGGATGGACATACAGAAGGACAGCGTCGGCATCCGCTCGCTGGTCGGCAACCTGCCGGGTGAGTTCGCCCTCGAAGACAGGATGACCGGAGATCAACTCTTAAAATTCTTCGCCCGTCTGCGGGGAGTAAAGAACCTCGACTACGCCTACGAGATAGCCGGGCGCATCGGCGCCGACATGAATCGTCCAATGCGCCGGTTGTCCAGGGGCAACAAGCAGAAGATAGGTCTCGTGCAGGCCATGTTCCACCGGCCGCCGCTCCTCATCCTCGACGAGCCGACCGGCGGCCTGGACCCGTTGGTGCAGGAAGAGTTCCTGAAGATCATCGGCGAGGTCAAGGAGGAAGGAAGGACCGTGTTCTTCTCCTCGCACACTTTAGGCGAGGTAGAGCGGGTCTGCGACCGGGTCGGGATCATCCGCGAGGGCGAACTGACCGCCGTGGAGAACACCGACGACCTCATAAACAAGTCCTTCCGGCACGTAAACCTAATCTTCGCCGATTCTCTCGACGACGAAGAGGCCGAGCGTTTCGAAAACCTCGAAGGCGTGGACGGGTTCAGCCGGGACGGCGCGGAGATGACGTTCGACCTGCACGGGAACCTGGACGCCTTGATAAAGCTCGCCGCCCGCCACGAGCTCGTGGACATGATGTACGAGCGTCCGAGCCTGGAGGAGATCTTCCTGGCCTACTATAGCGACGAAGAAGGTGGCAGGAAGACGAATGGTAATGGTGGAAACGGAGGCGCCAAAGCAACCGGTGCGAAGGGCGCCTCCGAGAGTGCTTCCAGCCACGGCGAGTCGACGGCGCAGCGCGCACAGAGTTCTTCCTACCGCATCAGTCCAAACTCGCAAAACGGCAACGGCACGAAAGCGGCGGCTTCCGAAGCGGGAGTGGCCCTACAACGGGCGATAGAGGCCATCGTCGAGCAGACCGTTGACGAGATGGCCAAGAAAGGAGAGAAGGTATGAGCACCGCCCAGGTACAAAGAGGCGGTAGGTCTCCAGAAGTAGCGGCCAAGCCAAGCAGCGGACGGACCTTCACGGTGTTGCTCGGTCACGTCCTGGGCCTCCAGGCCCGGAGTGTTGCCATCTGGGGCGCGGCGCTCGGAGCCCTCGGTGTAATGATGGTTTCGATCTTCCCCGCCATAGCGGATGGACCGGGGCTCGAACAGATGGTCGATGCCTTCCCACCGGGCTTTATGGAGGCGGCCGGTGTAGAGGACGTTGCTAGCATGGGTACCATTACCGGCTTCCTCGACGCGGAGAT
>JBARZM010000137.1:0-2799 GCA_049650095.1 Rubrobacteraceae bacterium
TTGCCCCAGCGCACGTTCTGGTGCGACTGGTTCCCGACGACCCCGACGGTCGCCCGGCAACTGCTCTGTACCCGCCGCCGCTCACCGGATGGAAGCCGCAACGTAACGAGGTTCCTCTCGCGGGCGACTAGCTGCGCGCTCGTACCGGCGCTCCGGGCCATCTGGGCCCCGCGACCCGGCTCGAGCTCCACGTTGTGGATCACGGTGCCCACCGGAATTCGGTTGAGCGGTAGGGCGTTGCCCACGTCCACCTCGGCCTCCGGGCCGCTCTCCACAATAGAGCCTACCGTCAGGTTGCGCGGCGCAAGGATGTAGCGCTTCTCGCCGTCATGGTAGTGGAGCAGGGCGATATTGGCCGAACGGTTGGGATCGTACTCAATCGCCGCCACCGTCGCCGGAACGCCGTCTTTGTTCCGCTTGAAGTCTATAAAACGGTAACGCCGCTTATGGCCGCCACCCTTGTGACGGGTGGTGATGCGGCCTTTGTTGTTCCGGCCGCCTTTCTTGGTCAGCTTGCGGATGAGGCTCTTCTCGGGCCTCTCCCGGGTAACGGACTCCCGCGTTAGGACCGAAGAGTTTCTCCGGCCCGCGGTAACTGGTCTGTAACGTATCGCCGGCATACTAGACTCCCTCGAACAGTTCTATCCGGTCGCCATCGGCCAGCTTGACGACGGCTTTCTTCCACGTCGCCGTCCGGCCGCGGGTAAGACCCTGGCGCTTTGGCTTGCTCTTTACGTTCGAGGTGTTGACCTTACTAACTTTGACGTCGAAGGCTTCCTCGATGGCTTTTTTGATCTGGTTTTTGTTCGACCGGCGGTCCACCTCGAAGGTGTACTGATCTTCCATCTCGATAAGGTTGTAGCTCTTCTCGGAAATAACCGGCCGGACTATTACCTGATGCGGATCCACTTAGTTCTCCTCCCCGTCTCCGGTGAGCCTGGAGTACGCCGCCCGCGAGAAAACCACTTCTTGAGCCCGGAGCAACTCGTAGACCCCGTACTCTCCCGGGCCGACGATAGTAAGCCCCGTCAGGTTCCTGAAAGAAAGCTCGGCGTTGGTGTCGTCCTCGGTCAGGACCAGCAGAACCGGACCCTCGAGCTCCATGTTGCGGAATACTTCCTTCGCCTGTTTGGTCGAAGGCTTCTCGAAACCAAGCGAATCCAGGACGTACAACTCGCCATCGGCGGCCTTCGACGAGAGCGCGCCGTTGAAGGCCGCGCGGGCCTCCTTGCGGTTTATGCGCTTCCCGAACCGGGCCGGCTTTGGCTTTGGACCGCCCCAGGTACCGCCACCGTAGCGGGTCGGCGACTGGGCGTCGCCCGCCCGGGCGCGGCCGGTGCCCTTCTGACGATAGAGCTTCGCCCCCGAACCCCGGACCTCGTTTCGGCCCTTGGTCGAGGCCGTGTAGGCCCTCCTGGCGTCCAACTCGGCGACGACGGCCCGGTGTATCACGTGCTCCTTCGGCTCCGTCTCGAACTTGGGACCCGCGAGATCCAGGGAGGAAGTCTCCCCGCTGCGAACGTCGAATACCTGTGCCTGGGCCACCTTACTCACCCACCTTCCGGATAGTAACCACGGCGCCCTTGCCGCCCGGCACCCCGCCGCGCACCCAAAGCTCGCCGTTCTCTGCGTCAACGTTCACGACCCGCAGGTTCCGAACCGTTACCTTCTCGTTCCCCATCTGTCCGGGCATTTTCTGCCCCTTGAAGATGCGGGCCGGGTCGGCCGAAGCGCCGACGGAGCCGGGCTGCCGGATGTTGTGCGAGCCGTGCGACATCGGTCCCCGGTGGAAACCGTGACGCTTGATGGTCCCCTGAAAGCCTTTACCTTTGGAGGTCGCGCTTACGTGGACCTTGTCTCCGGGCTCGAAAACGTCCGGGCCGAGGCTCTCGCCGACCTCGCCCGAAACTCCGCGAAGCTCCTTCAAGTGGCGCCGCGGGGGCGTGTCGAGCTTGGCGAAGACGCCGGCCTGGGGCTTGCTGATCCGGCTGGATTTAACCTGTCCGAAACCGACCTGAACGGCGTCGTAGCCATCCTCCTCGGTGGTTCGGACGGCGGTGATCACGTTAGGTTCCACCTCCAGGACGGTGACGTTGACGAGCGTCCCATCGTCCTGGAAAGCCTGGGTCATGTGTTTCTTTCGTCCGTAAACTGCCGTTGCCATAACCTCTAATTTGCCTTTATCTCGATGCTCACGCCCGCCGGAAGGTCTAGCCGCTGGAGCGAATCGACCGTGCGGGGCGTGGGCTGCTGGATGTCTATCAAACGCTTGTGCGTACGAAGCTGGAAATGCTCCCGGGAATCCTTGTCCTTGAAGGGACCCCGGATCACCGTGTAAACGCTGCGCTTGGTCGGCAGCGGGACGGGGCCGAATACAAAGGCCCCGGTCCGCTCCGCGGTATCTACTATGGACTTAGCCGTCTTGTCTATGACCTCGTGGTCGTAGGCTTTCAGCTTGATCCTTATCTTGGAGACGGCCATTCTCTACCTACTCTACGATCTCGGTAACGACACCGGCGCCTACGGTCCTGCCGCCCTCACGGATGGCGAAGTTCAAACCCTCATCCATCGCTATGGGACTGATGAGCTCCACGTTCATTACCGTGTTGTCCCCCGGCATTACCATCTCCACGCCCTCTTCTAGCTGTATCTCCCCCGTCACATCAGTCGTGCGGAAGTAGAACTGCGGCCGGTAGTTGCCGAAGAAGGGCGTGTGCCTTCCTCCTTCTTCCTTGGACAGCACGTATACCTCGGCCTTGAACTTGGTGTGGGGCGTGATCGTCCCGGGCTTTGCCAGTA
>JBARZM010000138.1:0-2054 GCA_049650095.1 Rubrobacteraceae bacterium
CGCCGGGCAAACCACTCGTGGAGTGCCTCGAGGTCGTGGACAAGGCTTACGAGGAGGCCGTTGGGCGGCTTCTCGATGGGATCTACGTCGTGGAGGGCCCGGAGGTGGAAACCAACGCGCCGCAAAACGGGCACGTCGCCGTTACCCGCGAGGGCCTGCGCCTCACCCGGACCAGCGTAAGCCGGCGCGCCGCCGAAGGTAGGTTCGTGAGGGAGGCCCGGCTCGCGGAAGAGCGCGAACGCCTGGATGCTTTGAAGAACGGGCCGGAAAGTATCCTCGAAGAACTCCAAAACTCGGCCGAAACCGCCGCAGAGTACCTGCGGACGCTCGACGCCGAGGCGACCGCGGTTGCGGACCTCGTATCGCGCGCGGACCGGGCTTCGACTTTCGCCACCCGGGAGGCCGAACGCCGGGCCCAGCGCGCCGAGAGTTCTTTGCGTCGAGCACTGGAACGTGAGCGGGCCGCCGAGGCGCTGGACCGGGAAATCTCCGCCACCACCCAAGAACTAGAAGAAGCAGGGCGGTCGCTGGAACAATCACAACTAAAGCTGGACGAAAAATCCACAGCCGCGGGCGGCGCCCGGGGAGAGTTCGAGGAGTTGGATCGGAGGCGCAATTCGCTCCGTGCCACCATTTCGGAAGGCGGGCGACGCCAGGAGAAGATCTCCGCCGAATTGGAGAGAATCGGCGGAGTATCCGAAGACGGCGCGCGTAGCACCATGCGCCTCGCGTCCCGAACGGTACAGTCGATCCAGGCCCTGGCCGAAAACTTGCGCGGCCGGCGAAGCCAACTAAGAGAACGCCGATCAGGGTTCTCCGAGGCCCAACACGAGCTTTCTGAGAGACGCGCCGATCTCTCCCGGCGTTCGGTGGATCTGGCCGGAAACCTCGCCACGGCCCGGGCGTCGGCGGCGCGCCTTAGGGAGGATCTCGAACGGGACGAATCCCGGGCCTCCGAAGCCTCGGAGGAGATTCAATCCGAGTGGGGCGCGACCCTGGAAACCGCCCGGGAAGAATCCGAAACCCTCCCCGAAAACCTCGACCCTGAACGCCAGCGCCTGGCCCGCAAGATAAAGCGCTTTGGGGACGTAAACCTGTTGGCCCTTTCCCAAGAGAGCCAACTCCGCGAACGCCACGAGTTCGTCAGCGAACAAAGGGCGGACGCCGAAGCCGCCGCAACCGAGCTTAACCGCATAATACTCGATGTGGATCGGGAGATTGAGTCCCGGTTTTCCCAGACTTTCGGGCGGGTGAGGGAGGCGTTTGGGGAGATCGTGCCGCGGATGTTGCGGGGGGCATCGGGGAAGATGGAGTTATCCGAGGAGGGTGTGGAGATCGGGCTCCGGCTCGGGCGCCGGGGGTGGCGGTCTTTGAACGTGCTCTCTGGTGGGGAGCGGGCTTTGCTCGCCCTGTCGTTCCTGTTTAGTATTTTCTTGAGCCGACCGGACAGGGATTCTGGGGCGTTTTGTATGCTGGACGAGGCGGAGGCGGCTCTGGACGACGTCAATTTGGCGCGCTTTATCGCTGTGGTAGACTCTTACCGGTCCGGCGGCCAGTTCATTTTGGTAACGCATCAGAAGCGAACGATGGCCGCGGCGGACGTCCTATACGGGGTCACCCAAGACGCATCAGGGGCCACGGTAGTTGTATCTAAACGTCTATCAGGAGAGTAACCGTACCGCTAATGGCAAGGTCGTGGCGCAACTTTTTCAGGAAGTCCAAATCCTCGGGTCAGCAGGCCGAAACCGCGCCGGTCGAGGAAATCGGGCAGGAGTTTCAGGAAGAGGAGCTTTTAGAAGAAGAGCTTCTCGAGGAAGCGGTAGAGCCCGACGTGGGACCGGAGGATGTTGATCCGGTTACTGAGAATTCCGAGGATCCGGGGGACGAACCAGCGGGGATAGTGGAATACGAGGCGCCGGAGGAGGAGTTTCTAGAGGCCGAGGTAGAAGCGGAGGCTTTCGAGCCGGATTTCGCCCCGGACGAGTCCGAGGACACGGATGGCGCCAACCCCGAGTTATCCGAAGAGTCCGGTGGCTGGTTTGGGCGGCTGCGGA
>JBARZM010000139.1:0-9846 GCA_049650095.1 Rubrobacteraceae bacterium
ACGCCCGTGGCCTTCTTCCCCGATGAAGGCTGGGTAGACGTCACGCAGCTCACCAAGATCCTCGTCGAACGCGCCCGCCAGAACGGCGCCGAGTTGCGCTTTGGAACAGCAGTCGAGTCTATACAACGGGAGGACAGGCGTGTCTCCGGGCTCTGTCTCTCGGGTGGGGAGGTCATTCCGGTAGACGCGGTCGTCAACGCCGCCGGACCGGACACGGATCTCGTAGCCGGGCTGGTGGGTCGCGAGTTGCCCCTGCAATCCAAAAACGGCCTGCTCGTCCGGGTAGCCACCAAAGCCGATGTCTTGGGCCGGCTGTTCCACACCCCGCACGTCAACCTGCGCCCCGAGGGTACGCGGCACGTGCTCCTGAACCACGGCTCGGTAGACGAAACGCTCGTCGCCGGCGAAGAGGAGCGCATGTCGGAAAAGCTACTCGGGCACGCCCGGGAAATCGTTCCTTCGATGGCCGAGGCCGAGATCGAAGAAATCCGGGTCGGTAGACGTCCCATTCCGGCGGACGGCGTCTCGTGCGTCGGCGCGGTCTCCGGTCTGCCCGGCTACTACGAAGCCGTAACCCACAGCGGCGTAACGCTCGGCCCGCTCATCGGACGCTTGCTGACACAAGAGATACTCACCGGCGAGGTAGATTCCCTGCTCGCGCCGTTCCGGCCGGACCGCTTCGACTGACGGCCCGTTTGAAGGCCGGAACTGCGAGCGGGACGCCATGGATTAATCGCTGTCTCGGGCAGCGAAGTTCACTTTTTCGCGGGCTTCGCCGCGCCACACCCGAGCCTGAGCGGGCTCCGTGTTCGCCACTAACTTCCCGTCCTTTACGACGTATAGCCGGGCCGGGTTTAGGCGCAGCGTCTCGAAACGGTCCGGGGCGTCGAAGATCACCAGGTTTGCTGGTTTGCCTTCCTCGATGCCGTAACGGTCTTCTATTCCCAAGGTTCGGGCGGCGTTCTCCGTAACGAGCCCGAAGACTTCGTTTATCTCGTCTTTGCCGCTCATCTGCAGAACGTGCAGTGCCAGGTTCGCGGCGCCCAGCATGTCGCCCCGGCCGAGCGGGTACCAGGGGTCCATGATCGAGTCGTGTCCGAGCGAGACATTCACCCCGGCCCCGAGCAACTCCTTGACCCGCGTCATGCCGCGACGCTTCGGGTAAGTGTCGGCCCGTCCCTGCAGGATTATGTTGTCGAACGGGTTGGCGACGACGTTTATCCCGCTCCGGGCCAAAAGCCCGAGCAGTTTGGATGCGTAAGCGTTGTCGTAAGAGTGCATCGCCGTACAGTGGCTGGCGGTTACCCGACCATAGAGTCCGTCGCGGATGGCGTTGGCGGCCATGACCTCCGTGAATCGGGAGTTCGGGTCGTCGGTCTCGTCCGTGTGGCAGTCTACGGGGCGGTTGTGTTTGCGGGCCAGACCGAAGGCCATGTGTACGTCTTTCTCGCCCAAATCGCGGGTAAACTCGTGGTGGGGGATTCCTCCGACCACGTCGGCCCCCAGGGATAATGCTTTGTCCATCAGATCCGGGACCTCGGGGGAAGAGAACATGCCGTCCTGGGGGAAGGCTACGAGTTGAAGTTCGCAGATATCATGGACTTCGTCGCGCAGCTCGATCAGGGCTCGCAGTGCTGTGAGGTCCGGGTCGCAGACGTCTACGTGGCTTCGTATGAAGAGCGTGCCCTGGGCAACCTCCCACTTTATCGCCTGCAGCGCCCGATGCTTGACGTCCTCTTTGGTGAGACTTTTTTTGCGCTCTCCCCAGAGCCGTATCCCCTCCAGCAGAGTTCCACTCTCGTTGTAGGCTGGCTCGCCCACCGTGAGGGCCGCGTCCAGGTGTACGTGGCTGTCCACCAGCGGCGGCGTTACGAGCCGGCCTCCAGCGTTGATCTCCCGCCTCACGTTGTGGCGGAGATCGGGGCCGATGCGCCGGAAGATGCCGTCTTCGACGGCTACATCGACTATCCGTCCGTCGGTGAACCGGGCGTTGCGTATCAGGAGATCCACGGCGTCTATTCTACTTGCAGCTTACTTGGAGGGCGCGATCCCCGCGGCAATAAAGACCCGGTCGAATAATAGATAAAGTACGAACCCGGCCAAGATTCCGTTTACCGGGGCAATGCCGGGCGAGAACTGGGCGATGGCCGAGGCCACGACGTAGGCGGCGATACCAGCCCAGTTAAAGGCAGGAAAACTGGTGGACTCGATGGGCGTCAGACTGCCGCGACGTTTCACGAAGTAGTCCGCCATGACGATGGCGCCTATCGGTGGGATGAAGGTGCCGAGCAGAACCAGGTAGTCCACCAGGAAGTTGTAGAAGCCGCTGGCGGCGAGGACCAGCCCGATCAGGGCTCCTCCGACCACGAGCCTCCTACGGTTTTCGGTCCTGAGCAAGGTGGAGCCCGCGACGGAGAAGGCGTATACGGTGCGATCCGCCGTGGTCCAAACGTTGAGCAACATGAGCAAGAGCCCGAGCACGAGCAGTCCCTGCAGCGCCAGCACCTCGGTGAGGTCCGGTTGCCCGTAAACCGTGGCTCCGATGGCACCGGCCAGCACCATCAGGCCGTTGCCTAAAGTAAAGCCGATGAGGCTCGCAAGCCCCGCGCCCCAGGCGGTCCTTGAGAAGCGGGTCCAGTTGGTTGTCTGGGTGCCGCCGCTGGCGAAGGAGCCGAAGATGAGTGTGATCGCCAACGCTATCCCAACGTCGGCCGTCGGCTCGCCACCGGTAAGCCCGGAGAGTCCTCCGGCGTCCCGGGTTGCGAGGCCAAGGCTCAGGACCACCAGGATCAACATGGCCGGAACCGCAACCCTACTGAGTATGGCGAGCGCGGAGATTCCTATGTAGGCGGTCCAGGTGAAAGCCAGGGCGAACAGCACCATGAGCGGTATGCCCCATGCTTCACCGGTAAAACGTACCAGGATGACCGCCGGGACCGCTATGCTCCAGGCGTACCATCCCACCTGCGTAAAGCCGAGCAGGAAGTCCACCAGCCGGCTTCCCAGGTTCCCGAAGCTGTAGCGTGCCAGCAAGACCGTGTTCAGCCCGCTGCGCTGGGCCGCCACGCTCAAGACCGCCACGTAGCAGCCCAGGAGCAGGCTGCCCAGCGCTATAACACCGACCATGTTCCAGAATGAGAATCCCGGGCCGACGTTCCCACCGGCGAACATGGAGCCGACAAAGAACGTAAACCCGAGGAGGATGATCGTTATCGAAAGGTCCGTGCGCCGGGCCGAGTTGGGAGCCTCGGTCAGCGGATAGTCTTGCGTCCGTTCCTTGCTCCGGTCCACCTGTTCTTCACCGACCACCTTGCTGCTCAAGACAAAGATACCTCCCAATAACGCGACTATGCACGAACCAACCGGAGGTTACCAGCGCGGGCCGAGACCGGTAAATGGCCCGGTGTACAAAAATACGTGGGCGACAAATTTCGATATAGAAATTCAGCCGCCCGGGGAGACCTCTCCGGATATAAATAGAGTACTATCACTGCTAGTAGCACCCGGTAGTTTTAGTCGCCGGTGAGCTTGTCCTTGATCCTGTCTACCAGGCCCTTTTCTTCCTCTTCTGCTCCGCGATCTTCTCGTTCTTCCTCGGACTGCGCGGACTCTTGCTCTTCCGAAGGCGGCGCTTTCTCTTCGCGGGTAGGCTCATCTTCCTGTTCTTCGCTGACGGTTTTGGCGAGAGGTTCGTCGCCTACCGTTCTCGCCATCGGTTGGAACCCGCCGGTCGGGCTGCTCTTCTCGGGCACGTGAACGCCACCTTTCTTCCGTTTCCCATATCGCACGAATCATAACATCGTCGCGCCATCGGGCGGTTGATGTGTCAAGAACCCGGCTCCGGTTGCGCGCCGGCGAAGCTGGGGGCGCGTTTCTCGGCTATGGGCCAGTGGAGGGCGGTGGCGACCAGGGCGAGCACGACCCCGGCCCACCAGACGGGGTCGTAGCTGCCGGTTTGGGCGTAGGAGACGCCGCCGAGCCAGATGCCGAGGAAAGCACCGATCTGGTGGCTCAGAAAGACGAAACCGAAGAGCGTGCCCAGGTACCGCGTCCCGAACATGACGGCGACGAGCCCGGAGGTGAGCGGCACGGTCGAGAGCCAGAGAATCCCCATCGCGGCGGCGAAGGTCAGGACGACCGTCGGGCTCTTCGGCAGCACGATAAAAAAGGCCAGCACGACGGCCCGGGACAGGTAGATCCCGGACAGCAGCCGGCGCTTGCTTCTCTGGCCGCCGAGTACGCCCGCCCCGTACGACCCGACGACGTTGAACAGCCCGATCAGGGCCAGCGACCACGCCGCGACCCCGGGACTCACCCCGCTGTCCGTAAGGTACGACGGCAGATAGGTCGTTATCAACCCTATGTGGAAGCCGCAGACGAAGAACCCCGAGACGAGCAGCAAATAGCTCCCGTGCCCGAACGCGCCCGTAGTCGCCTGCCGCAACGAGAGCGACGGTCCTTCTTCCCCGGGGGCGCCGCCACCCCGGAGCGCCGCCGCCAGCACCGGCACGAGCACGGCAAAGGCGGCGAGCATCACCAGCGCGGTCGTCCAGCCGTACCCGGAGATAAACGACTGGCCGAGCGGGGCGAACACGAACTGCCCGAGAGAGCCGGCGGCGGTCGCCATCCCCATCGCCCAGGAACGACGGTCCGGGGGCATCAGGCGTCCGAGGGCGGCGATCACGATGGTAAACGAACCGCCCGAAAGCCCGATCCCGACCAGCACGCCCGCCGTCAAATGCAGCGCGAGCGGCGTGGCGCTAACCGCCATCAACGCCACGCCCACGGCGTAGACCGCGCCGCCTAGCGCCAGCACCCGGCCCGAGCCGTAACGGTCGGCGATGGCGCCGGCGGCCGGTTGGCCGAGACCCCAGACTAGGTTCTGGATCGCGAGCGAGAGGGCGAAGACCTCCCGGCCCCAACCGCGTCCATCGGAGAGCGGGCCCACGAAAAGACCGAAGCTCGTGCGGAGGCCGTAGGTTATTAGGGCGATCAGACACCCGGCAGCCAGGATCACCGCCGGCGCCTGCCACCACGCCGGAGGCTTGCTGCTTCCTATCTCGCTCATCGAACTACGCTCATCCGGTCAGGATACGTACTGGGCCTCCCCGTTGCCATAAGACCAGTTGGCCTTCTCCACCTCGACCAGGTTGATCACCACGTCCTCCGGCCGCACGCCCGGATCTTCCGCGAACAGCTCCACGATCTTCGCGTACAGGGCTTTCTTCTTTTCGACCGGACGACCCTCGTTCAGGGTGATCTGGACGAAAACCACGTCGTCAGTCCGCTTCACATCCAGGTAATCCGGGCTGTAGATCAGACCTTCAAACCCGTGCTCGGAGACGACCGCGAACTGGTCCCCCTCCGGCGCGCCGACCGCTTCCACCAAAGCCCGGTAGACACCGTCCGCCAGTGCCCTCTTGTACTCGGGACCCTTACCCTCCATCATGTCTATACGTGCCAGTGGCATCCCTACCTCCTTTTCGTTCTCCAATCCTACGCCTCAGGTATAATCGCGTCCAACGAAAGTTAACGATGCATTGGATCGTCTAAAGCGATAGGTGGTATGTGGCGTGGAGTTGCGACAGCTCAAGACGTTTCGGGCGGTGGCGGAGAACTTGAGCTTCACCCGGGCGGCGGGTGAGCTCGGGTACGTGCAGTCGAGCGTTACGGCCCAGATCCAGGGTTTGGAGAGAGAATTGGGCGTGCCGCTCTTTGACCGGATCGGGCGTCGGGTTACGTTGACGGATGCCGGAAGGCGTCTGCTCGGCTACGCGGAGAAGATGTTGGAGCTGGAAGAAGAAACCCGTGCGTCTGTATCGGCGGATGGCGCGCCGGCCGGGACCGTTACTATCAGCGCGGCGGAGACGCATTGCACCTACCGCCTGCCGCGGGTGATCGGGCGTTTCCGGGAGCTCTATCCGCAGGTCCGGGTGCTCATCCGTCCGGTGCCGGTGGGGACTTTCTGCGGCGACACCGTGCGTGACCTGGGCGAGGGCAAAGCGGATGTGGCCTTCGTGCTGGACGAGCCCGTACGGGCGGGAGACCTGACGGTCGAGCCGTTGGTGGAGGAGCCGGTGTGGCTAGTGGCGGCCCCGGATCATCCGCTGGCCGAATCCTCTCCGGTAAGATCTTCGGACCTCCGGGACGAGACGCTCCTGCTCACCGGAGCGGGTTGCAGCTACCGCGCGATGTTCTTGAACGCGCTGGCGCGAGACGGGGTACATCCCGGGACGCTGCTGGAGTTCTCGGGCGTAGAGGCCATCAAACAATGCGCCATCGCCGGAATGGGCGTCGCCGTACTGCCCGCCGTAGTCGCGGCGAAAGACGTGGAAGCAGGCTCACTAACAACGTTGCACTGGACCGGCCTGGAAGACTTCGAGGTCGTCACGCAGATGATCCGTCACGAAGAACGGTGGCTCTCGCCCGCCGCAGAGGCGTTCTGCAACATAGCCCGCGAGACGCTAGAAACCGTGGAGAGCCCGGCCTCCGTTGTCGTCTAGCAGGAATCCCCCGAGCCGGCGACCCACTCGTTGGCCCACTCGCCGATCGCATCTACCACGCCCTCCAGGGCGTAGCCCTTCTCGGTCAGGTGGTACTCGACCCTGACGGGCGTCTCAGGGATCACGTCCCGCCGCACGATGCCATCCGCCTCCAACTCTTTCAACCGCTCCGAGAGCATCCGGTCGCTGATGTCCGGTATGGCGTCCCTAAGCTCCGAGAACCGCGTGGACCCGTCCAACAAAGCCGAAAGCACGACACCGGTCCACCGGCGCCCGATCAACTCCACCGCCCGATGGTAATACGGACAAACCGTATCCGGCCGCATCCGTTTTCCCTGAGTAGTGCTCATGGCTATATTCTAACCTTTCGTAAGCGACTTGACATTAGTAAGCTAACTCTGGTATAGTCGCTTACGTTGAGTAAGTAAGGGTTGGTTTTTAGCCGATTCGTTTGAGATGAAGGAGAGTTCGAGAATGGACTTTGGTTTTGAAGGCAAGGTTGCGGTCGTTACGGGGGCCAGCAAGGGTATCGGGCTGGCGGTAGTGAGGGCGTTTGCAGAGGAAGGGGCCAAGGTAGTTGCGGGTAGCCGGCGTCCGGGCGAGGCTCTGGAAGAGTTGGCTGGTAAGCATCCGGTGGTGCCGGTTCCGGTGGATCTGAATACGGCCGAAGGGCCGGGGAAGCTGGTTGCGCGGGCGGTGGAGGAGTTCGGCGGGGTGGACGTGTTGGTAAACAACGTCGGTGGCGCCGAGCCTCGTTTGGAGGGTTTCCTCTCGATCACGGACGAAGACTGGCTCGGGACTTTGGAGTTCAACCTGATGAGCGCCGTGCGGGCTAGCCGCGCCGCTTTGCCTCATCTGTTAGAAAATGGTGGTGCAGTAGTCAACGTTTCTTCCATCAACGGCCGCCTTCCCAGGCCTCCGGTGGCCGATTATGCGGCTTCCAAGGCGGCGATGACCAACCTATCGAAGGCTTTATCCGAGGAGTTCAGTCCTCAAGGGGTGCGGGTCAACGCGGTTTCTCCAGGGCCGGTACGCACGCCGCTTTGGACAGGTGAGGGAAGTTTCGGAGACCAGTTGGCCGGCGCAATGGGCGTCGAGCTCGAAGATTTCCTCGACGCCATACCCGAGCACGACGGTCTTACCATAGGACGCATGATCTCACCGGAGGAGGTCGCCGCCGCGGTGCTATTCCTGGCTTCCGAAAGGTCCGGCGGCGTTACCGGCTCCGACTACGCCGTAGACGGCGGCCTGGCGAAGATGATCTGATGCAAACTCATTAGAAGCTGGGGTTGATCCGGCCAACGTCATTATATTGGCCGGAGTACCGGTCTAACTCTCTTTGGGAACTGGGACGTACTCGCTGTAGACGCTGGAAATGAGATTGGTGCGAGACCGGCGATAAAACCCGTTCTCGCTAGAATGGGATAGCAGAACACAAGCTCTGAAACCGTAATCAATGGTTTACAGCCAGTATCCACACCTCCTATACTGACTATCTCAGGGAATAGGAGGTACGGTGCTGCTGGGACGTCTTCAGATAAATCCTTATAGGGTCGCGCCGGCGTACTACGGGCGGCCAATTTTTGCCCGATCTTGCAGCCTTATCTTGTTCCCGGAGGATAAAGCATTGTCCCCGAGAGTTGGTCCATAGTGTCAGGTCTGGAGAGCCCCTGGCTTCTCCTGCGCTTAGAAAGGAGCTAGGGTTTTGAGCAAGTTACTTTTCACTGGCGGGACGGTCGTTACCGCCGAAGGCAGCTATCCGGCCGACGTACTGGTCGAAGACGAAAAGATCGTCGCCGTCGGCACGGAACTGGAGGCGAACGGCGCCGAGGAGGTGGACGCCTCCGGCAAGCTCGTGATGCCGGGCTTTATCGACGCCCACACGCACATGGACATGCCCTTCGGGGGCACCATGACCGCCGACGATTGGGCCACCGGTACCGAGGCCGCCGCCGCGGGCGGGACCACCATGATCATAGACTTCGCCCTCCAGGAAGTCGGGGGCACCCTCGCCGGAGCCTTCGACGCCTGGACCGAGAAGGCCCGCGACAAGGCGGTAATAGACTACAGCTTCCACGTCGCCATCACGGACCTGCGTAACGACATAAAGGCCGAGCTTCCGAGCCTCGCGGAGAAGGGTGTCGCCTCGGTAAAAATATTCATGGCCTACAAGGGCACCCCGCTCTACAGCGAGGACGAAGACCTCTTCGAGACGCTGCAACTCAGCAAGGACGCCGGCGTGCTGGTCATGGTCCACGCCGAGAACGGCGACGCCATCGCCAAGCTCCAGCAACAGGCGCTGGCGCGCGGCGACGTCGAGCCCCGCTTCCACGCCCTAACCCGACCCGAAGCGGTCGAGGCGGAGGCGACGAACCGCGCGATCCGACTGGCGGAAGTCGCCGGGGCCCCGATCCTGGTAGTCCACGTCTCCTGTGCGCCGGCGCTGGAGGCGATCCATCTCGCCCACGAGCGTGGCCAGACGGTCTACGCCGAGACCTGTCCGCAGTATTTCGCATTCGAGTACGAGGACCTGGCGAAGGAGGGTTTCGAGGGCGCGAAGTACGTCTGTTCCCCGCCGCTGCGCGACCCCTCTAACCGACCGGCGCTGTGGAACGGACTCAAGTTCGGGGATTTGCAAATCTTCGGCTCCGACCACTGCTCGTTCAACTACGAGGGCCAGAAAGAGCTCGGCAAAGACGACTTCACGCTCATCCCCAACGGATTGCCCGGCGCCGAAGAACGGGCTATGGCGCTCTGGACGCTCGGTGTGCGCGAGGGCAAGCTGAACGAGAATCAGTTCGTCGCCGTCCTCTCGACCAATCAGGCTCGAATCTACGGGGCCTACCCGAAGAAGGGGGCGCTCGTGCCCGGCGCCGACGCGGACGTCGTGCTCTGGGACCCCGATCTGCAGACTACGGTCACGGCGGAGAACCGGCACTCGAACGTGGATTACACTCCCTACGAGGGAAGGAGCTTCCACGGCGGGCCGGCCTCCGTGTACGTGCGGGGGAATCTGGTGTACCGGGATGGCGAGGTCGTGGGCGAACGAGGCTCCGGGAGGTTTGTCGAGCGGAGCTTTACGGCCCCGAGCCTGGAGGTGGGAGTATGAATCCGGACGAGCTTCTCAAGCGGCACAAAGCCGTCATCCCCGAGTGGATCTCACTCTACTACGACGAGCCGATGGAGCTCACGCACGGCGAGGGCTTCAAGGTCTGGGATTCGGAGGGGAACGAGTACCTGGACTTCTTCGGCGGTATCGTGACGACCATCAGCGGCCACAACATCCCGGAGATCGTGGAGGCCGTGCGCGAGCAGGCGGGGAAGATCTTGCACTCCTCGACGC
>JBARZM010000140.1:0-1994 GCA_049650095.1 Rubrobacteraceae bacterium
TTATCTGTATCGGCCGGTCCTCTCATTGTTACGCTTGGACCCAGCTCCACGCCTCCTCGTACTGGGAATCCTTGAAGTGCTTTATCTCGCCGCTAATAAACACGTCCCCGAGGCTCTGCGCCCACTCCAGAAACGAGGCATCACCCACGACGGCGTAGCGCTCGATGTCGTTCGCATACGGGGCGAGCTTCAGGTCTTCCATCATCGCGTCAAGCCCCACCTTGGGGATCTCGTCCATGCGGACGAGCAGACGAACCTTGCCGTGCTCGGCGACGATCTCTTTGACCTCCCGGGAGAGGTTCTCGAACTCCTTGTCCGTGATCCGCTCTTTCACCTCGTAGCCCAGTACGTTTCCGGTGCCGTTGTCTAGTCTTCTCAACATAGTCTTCTCCTTCGATCGTAGGTTACGCGTAAATATCTCGTCGCCGGAAGATGAGCACCGCGAGGCCCACCAGCACCGCGGTAGCCCCCGTAAGTACGGCGAAGTTGCCCCAGTCCAGACCGTCTTCGATGGCCGAGCCGTAGTAGTTGAAGGCTGAGAGGGGTTGGATCGCATCGAAGAAGTCCACGGAGCCCGCCAGGCCGTTGACGAAGTACATCACGATCAAGAGCGCCCCCGGTATCGCGAGCGCGAGGAAGCGCCGGTGGAATACCGCGGATAGCAACAAGGCTAGACCCCCGAAGAAGATGCACAGGGACCACAGGCTCGCAGAGGCTGCGGCCATCGACCCGAAGGCGAGGTCCACATCCATGATAATACCGGTAAACCAGGTGATCAGACCCATTATGGTGACGATCCCAAAGAGCAGTACGGCTGCCGAGAGGAAGCGGGACACTACGATCTGCCAGCGCGAGACGGGGTTGCCCATGAGGACGTCTATTTTGCCCTCTTCCTCGGCGCCGGCGAGCGCCGAGGAGGCAACCAGTATCGGGAAGAAAGCCAGCGCCAGCGGCGCTAGAAAGTTGAGCAGTTCCCCGCCGATGAAACCTTCGACGGAGCTAAAGGCGCCCTCCCCGAAGCCGACCATCTCCCTCATCGCGTCGGGCATGCCGCTTACCATCTCTTCCATGCCCCCGATGTCTTCCGAAAAGGTGGGCCAGATCGCCACGAACAACGCGCCCAAAGCTCCCAGGATCCCACCCCAAATGAGAGTCCCCCGGACCCGCTGGCCCATATCTTGTCCGGTCAACGCGAGTAGCTTGGTGATCGCGCCGGGGCTATCCGCCTCGCGGTAAGTGCTTCCTTTCTGACGCTGTGCTTGTCCAACACTCATTCGTTGTACCTTTCTCTAAGGTCTCTGTTTACGTGTAGATGTCGCGCTTCTGGAATGCGAAAACCGCTGCCACCGCGAGGACTATTGCGGCCCCCGTAAGACCGGCGAAGTTGGCCCAGTCTATGCCTTTGGTCAGGGGTGAACCGTAGTAGTAGATGGCGGAGAAGTACTCCAGGAACTCTAGTCCTTCCACCAGGCCGCTCACGACGTTCAGGAAGTACATCACGAAGAGCACGCCCCCAGCGACGCCTACCGCGAGCATCTTGCCACGGAAGATGGCCGACGCCACCATGGCGAGCCCACCGAAGAATATTGCCAGAGGCCACGCCCCGAAGACACCCTCGGCGACGGTGCCGAGGGCAAGCTCCGCGTCTATAAACTGCACCGAGCCCCACAAAATAAGGCCGAAGATGGCGAGAATGCCCGCGAGCGCAATCGCCGTCGAGACGAAGTAGGCCGCGACGAGCTGCCAGCGCGGCAGGGGATTGCTCATGAGCACGTCTATGGTGCCGTTCTCTTCGGCGCCGGCTATCGCTCCGGCGGCGGCCAGGATGGCGAAGAACGGTAGGGCCAGCGGCAACACGAGGCCGAATATCTCCGCGTCGAGGAAGCCGGTAATGGTACCCATGCTAGCAACGTCCTCTACACCGGCCGCCTCCATAAAGCCCGGTGGGAAGGCATCGACCATCTGTTCGAGCCCCGGTCCATCCGCTATGGCGG